>NZ_JBHXTC010000001.1:175101-530886 GCF_042677605.1 Streptomyces sp. NPDC127106
TTTTGTGGGGTGGGCTGTGTCTTTTTTTTAATCGCGACGGCCCCGGCGCGGCGGCGGCGGCCGCCGCGTGGAGGTCCCGCAGCGCGTCCAGGGCCACCTGCGTGGACGCGGCGAAGACCTCCTCGGCGACCGGGAGGGCGCGGGGCCCGCCGTAGCGCTCGGTCTCGGGCACGTACGGGACCTCGCGGACCTCTCCGTGCCGGGAGGGCCACGGTCCCGGCACCGCGGGCACTTCCTTCGCCGCCCGGGCCAGCTCCTGTGCCAGGTCCACGGCAGCCGGCGCGCTCAGCCCGTGCACCCGTATCCGCAGGTGGGGGCCGTCCTCGCCGTACCGGATGAAGAACCAGGACGCGGCGGCCCCGCCGGGTGCGGTGAGGCGGTCGAGGAGCGGGGCCGCTTCCCGGAGGAGGAACCGGTCGGTGTCCTCGGTCTCGGAGTGCAGGTAGAGGTGGAGGCTGTGCCAGGTTTCGGTGGTCATCGCGTGCGGTCCTCGTTCACGGGTGCGGGGTCGGGTCCGGGGCCGTGCGGGGTCGGGTCCGGGTCCGGCCTCCCCGTGGCTTGCCGGCCCGGCCGACGGGGGTCAGGGGAAGGGGTGCGGGTGCAGGGCCAGGTCCTCGTGGCGCAGCGGCCGGTCGGTGCGGCCCAGCCGGTGCGGGACCTCCAGCAGCCGGGGCAGACCCCGCGTCCGCCGGTTGACGTGCCCGAAGGTCATCGCCAACGAGCCGGGTACCACGACCTTCACGCAGTGCAGGCCGAGCCGGTCGCGCAGCCCCGGCTCGGTCTGGTCGACGGTGATCACCTCCAGGCCGGCCCGGGAGAGCCGCTCCACGGTCGCCCCCAGCAGGTCGGTGAGGTCGCCGACCGGTTCGGGCGCCCCCGGCCAGACCTCGGCCACCGGTATGCACGGCCTGTCGGTGTAGAGGAACTCCAGGCGCGGGCCCGCCTCGGGGAGGGTGTTCAGCCCGACGTGGTCGTCGAGGCCCACCACCAGGTCCGGCCGCTCCAGCATCGGTCGGAGCCGCTCGGGGTCGCGCGGTCCGCCCTCGGCGAGTGAACGGTGCGCGGACTCCATTACGTTGGTGACGACTTCGGCCACCGCGGACCTGATCGCGGCCCGCGGGTCGTGGTGGGCCCCTGCCGCGAGGAACATCCGCGGCGCGTCCGGGTGGACGCCCTCGTACCGGCAGACGGCGACGACCGCGGGGATGCCGAAGTCGTTGGTCGCGTCGAGCAGCAACAGCCGGTAGCCGGCCAGGGCCGCCCGGTCCGCGAGCATGGCCGTACCGGTGTCGTCGGGCGGCGGCTGGATGCGGCGCAGCGGGGTGGCCGCGTACCAGGCCATGAGGAAGGCGTCGCGCTCGGCAACCTCGAACAGGCCGTAGAGCGCGGCCTCTTCGGGGCTGTTGCCCAGCCCGCAGCCGTTCGAGGACTCGTACACCACGCGCGGCCGGCCGGGGCCCGGCACGTCCCAGTAGGCGACGTGCTCGGGGACGGCGACGGCCTGCTTCCGGGTGAGCGACCAGCCGTGCACCCAGTCCAGCTCCAGGTCCGGGGTGTACGGGACGGTCGGTGAGGCCGGATGTCCGTGGTGGGCGGGGTCGGGCAGGCCGAGCCGCTCCGGGTCCACCGCCCGGTCGGGACCGAGGGCGGCGAAGGAGGCCCGCAGGTCGGTGCGGCGGCCGGTGGGACGCATGCCCGCGTACCGCTCGACGGCTTCGAACAGCGCGATCCGCTCGCTGTCGGCGAAGTCGCGGGCCCGGCCGTACCCGCCGTCGTCCACCTCCCGGCCGTCGCTCACGACGGCGGTGGTCAGGGAGAAGGCCGAGTCTTCGGAGCGCATCAGCCGGCGCACCGGTCCGAACCGCTCGTCGTACAGCGCTGCGCGCAGGCCCGCCACGGTGGTACGGGAGTTGGGGGCGCGCAGGACGTACGGGTCGGGCAGCGGGTGGGGCGCCGAGGGCAGCGGGTCAGCCCCGGCCGCCGAGTCCGAGGGCAGGGGGCGGCACACCGGGCAGCCGCCGACGGGGCGGATGCGGTGGGTGGACGAGGTGCCGCGGCCCAGATGGACGACGTACACGACGGCGGTCTCCGCCGCGCCGGCCTCACCGTCGTCAGCGTCACCGTCGCCGTCGTCGCCGTCGTCGTCCAGCAGGTGCTGTGCGAGGGCGCCGACGGCGTCCGCGAGTGCCGGGGACAGTACGCCGGCCAGCTCCAGCGCCGGGCTCCGCCACGGCACCCGGCCGCCCGCCGTGGCCAGCCGCTGGTACTCGGCGCAGCACAGGCAGGCCGCGGCGCCCGGCCGCAGTACGGGACCGACCACCGCCAGGGCGCCGTCGAGCCGTACGGGGACCAGGGCCACGGGGTGGCCGAGCGCGTGCCGGCTCAGTTCCTCGGCCACGCCCGGTGTCCATCGGGGCAGCAGGACGGCGGCCCGTCCGGACGTGACCGCGGCCGCCGCTCCGGCGTCGAGCACCGGTACCGCCAGTGCGTCGCCGAGCGGCCCGGAGGCGTCCCGGGGGCGGGTCGCGGCCGGGACGGCCGCCGTCTTCGTCATCGTTCCTCCTCCGTGGTGTGCAGGACGGTGAAGCCGAAGGCCCGCAGCCGGTCGGCGAGTTGACGGGCCGCCGGCGGGACCGGCGGCCGGGGACGGCGGGCCGCACCGGGGTGGCCCGCTCCGATCAGCCGGCGCAGCGCGGCCTGGAAGGCGGCCTCGCGTCCGGCCAGGTCCGCCAGCCAGCCGCCGGTCCAGCCGAGGTCCTCCCAGGAGGCCGTCCGCACACCGGCGGCGGCCAGCGGGGCGACGGCGCCGCCGGACGAAGCCGGGCTGGCGGCCGGAAGCCCGGCGTCCTGCGCGCAGAGCACGGACACCGCGGCGAGCGCGGCGAAGGCCGCCGCGTCCCCCGGGGTGGCCTCGACGGCTTCGCCGAGCACCGGACCGGCGGACGGCCCGGTGCCGTGCACCACGGCGTGGTACACCTCCTCGCCCGGGGCGGCCCGGAACACCTCCAGGCGGGCGGAGACCCCGAGACGGACCGTCAGCGTGGTCCACCAGTGCTGGGCCTGCGGATGGGCGGCCCACGCCCCCGGGACCTCCTGCGTACGGTCGGCAGAGCGCCCGAGGTGGTCGGCCGCGGCGGCGCGCAGGGCTCGGCCCCGGGCGTGGCCCGGATCGGCGCCGACGGCGA
The DNA here is from genome assembly GCF_042677605.1 of Streptomyces sp. NPDC127106. Classification (NCBI taxonomy): domain Bacteria; kingdom Bacillati; phylum Actinomycetota; class Actinomycetes; order Kitasatosporales; family Streptomycetaceae; genus Streptomyces; species Streptomyces sp. NPDC127106. Next base: position 178,287 of record NZ_JBHXTC010000001.1, read on the forward strand.
ATCCGGCCCCGCCCAGGCGGAGTTCGGCCGACCGGCAGAACACCTCCAGGCGGGCCAAGTCCAGCCGCGGCGCGCCGGCGACCGGGCCCACCGGGTCCGGAAGGCCGTCCGCGGGCCCGGCCGCTGCCGCGGTACAGGCCGCCAGTGGTACGGGGAGCTGCGGCAGGTTCCCGGGGACGGGCTCGGGCAGCACCCCGCACCGCCGGTCGCCGAGGGCGGAGACCCGGCGCAGCGCCTCGGCGAGGGTGCCGGCGGGTTCCAGGTCGCTCCGCCGTTCGGTGTCGAGGCGTTCGGGGCCGAGCCAGCTGCGGTACTCGGCCCGCAGCGGCCGGACGTCCACGAGGAGCACGGCGGGCTGACCGGGCAGCAGGCGCCCGTCGTCGCCCTCGTCCGCGGGGTCCGGCAGTCCGGCCGCGGCGCACAGCAGCCGGTGTGCCGCGGTGCCACCGACCAGCGTGGCGAGCAGGTCCGGTGGGCCTGCGGGTTCGGGTTCGGGTGCGGGTTCGGACGCGGACGCGGGTACGGGTGGAGCTGTGGCGAGCCGCCGTTCCAGGGCGGCCGCGTCGGAGCGCACCTGGGCGGCGCTGCCGGGCGCGGTGGCATAGCCGGTCCCGCCGCACAGCCCGGCCGCGATGCCCCGCTCCGGGCCGGCCCCGCGGGCGTACAGCAGGACGCGTCCCTCGGGCAGGGCCGGATCGGCGGTGTACGAGACGGGCAGCCCGCCGGCAGCCAGTGCCCTTCCGGCGGCCCGGGCGAGCGGCCCGTCGGGGGCTCCGGCCACCACCTCGGCCCGGGCCGCGGCCAGCGCGGCGGCCGCGGCCGTGGGGTCCTCACCGGTTGCTTCGAGCCAGCGGGCGACCGGGCCGGCCCCGTCGGCGGTCTCGGCGGGGCCGGTGACGAGCAGGTCGTGCTCGTCGAGCCGGGCCAGGAGCGTGTCCACCGCCCTCCGCACGGCCGAGTCCGCCTCCATGTCGTTCAGCAGGCGTTCGAGCCCGCCGTCGCGCAGCGGCTCCTCCATCAACCGCCACAGGGCGGGCAGCGCCTTGCTGCCCTCCAGGGTGACGCTGCCGCGCCGGCCCCGCAGGTGCAGGCCGTCCCGCAGCACGGTCACGGCAACGCCGGGACGCAGTCGGCGTACGGACGCGGCCGATGCGGCAGATGCGCTGGGAGCCGAGGAGGAGGCGGCGGGGGCGGCGGGGGCGGCGGCCCGGGTGGTGGTCACGACCGTGCCTCCACCGCGTCGATGACCGCGTCGATCTCCGCGCGCCAGTCGCAGCCGGTCAGCTCGGGTACCGTCCCGATGACCAGGTGGGCGGCCAGGTAGCGTTCCAGCGGTCGGATGTCGCAGATGGCGAAGAGCCGGTACAGGGCGTTGGTGCAGGCCCGGTAGACCAGGTAGTCGGGGCGGCTCCACATCGCGCCCTGCGGGTCGGAGCGGCGCAGCAATTGGTGGAACTCGCTGTAGCGGGTGCGGATGTCCTGGTTCCAGCGGGCGTGCACCGCATCGTCTCCGGTGGCGGCGGCCCGCGCCCGGTACTCCAGTGGGACGCCGTGCAGGTCGGCGCCCGTGTCGTACCGGCTCTGCGCCAACTGCCAGGCTCCCGACGAGAAGTCCGCCCAGGTCTGCTCCCAGCCCTGCGCGCCGCCGTCGGCGATCCGGCCGACGAGCGCGGTGACCGAGTCGCCGGCGCGTTCCGCGTGGCGCCGGAAGCTGCTACGGATCCGCCCGTCCGGATCGTCGTGGACGAGGAAGTCCTCCAGGTGGGAGACGTACGAGAAGTGGCCGCCGGCCAGGCCTCCGGGGTGGGCGCAGGCGTGCGCCGCGAGCGCGGTGACGGCGAGCCGGAGCCGTGCCTGCGCGGTGTCGCCGCGCTCCCCGAGGAAGCCGGCGCCGTCCCGTAGCGCGCCGAGCCCGGCCCGCAGCAGGTCGTCGCGCAGGTCCGCGCCGTCGTCGCCGAGCAGGCCGACGAGGGAGGAGCGGTCGACCGCCTCGATCCGGACCGTGTTGTCGGGGACGATCGGCCCGTAGGGCGGCGGGATGAGCTCGCTGCGGCCGGCCTCGGCGGCCCGCTCCAGCAGCTCGGCCTCGGTGAGCTCGCCGACGGAGGGGTGTACGCGGAGCCAGTCGCTGATCCGGGCCGCGGCGTCCTCGGCAGCGGCGTCGACCTGAGCAGTCGGCCCCTGGAGGCGCAGCCGCACGTGGGGGCCGTGCAGCCAGTGCCGTTCGAGGTGGGCGGCCAGTCCGTCCGCCGTGCACGACTCGGCGAGCGGCAGCATCACCTCCCTCAGCAGCGGTGCCTTGACCGGGTGGTGGTGGTAGGCGACCACATCGCGGGCGCCGCTGTCCTGGGGCTGCACTCCTGGCACGCTCCCTTCCTCATCGTCTGTCGTCTGTCGTCTGTCGTCTGTTGTCTGTCGTCTGTTGTCTGTCGTCTGTCTGCGGGTCATCGCGGTGTCCGCCCGGCCCGGTAGACCTCCAGGACCAGTTCGACCGCGCGGGTCGGGACGTCGAGGCCGCCGGGGGCGGGCAGCGCCTCCTCCAGGACGGCGCCGTCGCCGTACCGGGAGAGCCACTTGGGCAGGCAGCGCAGGTGCAGGGCGTTACCGAGGTCCACGAACTGGGGCTTCGGGCGGTCGAGCCGGGCCAGGAAGTCCTCGGCGGCGCGGCCGGTGGGGGCGGTGGCGGCCGGGTGCAGGAAGACCTGCTCGGGGAGGTCCAGCAGCACGCGCCAGCGGGCCGCCGCCTCCGCCGGGACCGTGCCGGCGGCCCCGAGGTCGGCGCGCAGTTCCCGTACGACGCCCGGCGTCAGCTGCCAGCGGCGGCGGCCGAGCACCACGTGGCGGTGGCGCAGCCGGGAGGTGAGGGCGACGCGGCCGCCGGGCACGGTGAGGATGCGGCGGGGGGCGAGGGCCCTGAGATCGACCACGCCGTGGGGTTGGTCGCACAGGTGGGCGCCGATGCGGCGCGGGAGCAGGACGGGCGCGAGGAAGCCGAGGTAGAGCACGTCCAGGTGTTCGCCCGTGCTCTTGAGGCGGATGCGGACCTGGTCGGAGGCCCGGTCGTGGACGAGTTCCAGGTCTGCCTCGGCGAGGGAGGCCCGGCTGCGGTCGGGACCTATCTCGTCGGGCACCAGCAGCGGGTGGAGGTTGGCGTTGAACCCGCCGACCGGCCGGATCTGCGCGGCCCGGGCGGCGGGTCCGAGTCCGCGGCGGATCTGTCGGGACACCTCGGCGGCGGCCCGCGGGTCCAGGGCGTCGAGGAAGCGGCTGGTGAAACGGCCCCAGCCGCCGTACACGTGGTTGACGCACAGCAGGCCGCGGTTCGGGTCCCGCTGGAGGAAGTAGGCGTAGCTGAGGGGCCGTTCGACGGCCCAGCCGGGCAGCCGTTCGCCGATGCCGCGGAGCAGGCCGGGCGGCAGCACGAGCTCTTCGGCCGGCGCGGCGCCGTCCCGACTGCCCGCGTCGGCCGGGGCTGCGGCTTCTCGGATCCCGTCGGCCACCTCCGTGCGCAGCCGGGCCAGTTCGGCGGTCCCGGTGGGCAGGGCGTCCCGGTTGGTGGGGTCGAGGAGGGCGAGGCGTCCGGCGGTCTCCCAGGCCTCGGCCACGTCGGCGCCGAACTCCCACGGGTGGGCGCAGCGGCCGCCGGGCCCGTACCGTTCGACGAAGCGGTCGCGGATGACGCGGCGTACGAGATGCCCCAGGTCGAAGAGTTCGGCGAGGGCGGTGACCTCGCCGAGGGCCGCGTGGTCGGCGGAGTCGAGGAAGCCGTCGAGCGCCAGCGGGCGCGGGGCGACGACGTCCTCCGAGAGGACGGTCAGCGGGGCGGAGACGGCCGGGACGGGGCGTCCGGCGTCCGCCAGTTCGGCCTTCCACCGTTCGGACAGGGAGGCGAGGAGTGCGGGTCGCTGCGCGGCGGGGGCGTCGCCGAACGCGGCTGTGGCGCGGCCGAGTTCGGCGACGCGGTCGGCGCGGGCGGCGTCCGCGGCGTGGGCCGGGTCGTCGGGGCGGGCGGCGGCGGTCTCCCGCAGCCATGCCGCGAGGGCGTCGAGCGGTGCGTCGTCCTGCGGCGGGACCGGGTCGCCCGGCACCAGGAGTCCCGCCTGCCCGAGGCGGTCGAGGAAGGCGGTGGCGGCGGCGGACGCGTCGCTGCCCGCCCCGTTCAGGGTGGCGGTCAGCAACCGCGTCAGCTCGTCCAGGGGGACGGCGGCGCTTTCGGCGTGCTCGGTGACCAGGCGCAGCGGACCGCTGTGGGCCAGTTCGGCCTCGTCCTCGCCGGGGACGAGGTAGCGGCCCCCGGCGAAGGAGGCCCGCTCGCGGGAGTACGTGGCCCGCCCGTCGGTGATCCGGGCGGTGCTGGTGGTGCGGTGCGGGAGGGCGGCCCGGCGGTGCGGGGAGTCGAGGAGGGCGAGGGTGAGGGCCGCGGTCAGGGCGCGGTTGGGCTGCACCAGGGCGCGGAGGGGACCGTCGAACGCGGGCCCGGCGCCCCAGGACGGCACCGGAGTGATCGCAGGCGCGGTGGAGCCCGGGTCCAGGCCGGGGTCCAGGCCCGGATTCGGGTTCGGGTCCGGGCCGAGCGGCCCCCAGCCGACGGCGGTGAACCAGGACAGCGGGCTGGTCTTGGTGCTGGCCCGCAGGGCGTAGCGCAGCACGGTGGCCTCCTCCTTGCGCGCCCGGCGGTCGGACGCACCGGTGGCCGCGCGTTCCACGGCCCGGTGGAGGTCGGTGCTGGTGAGGGCCACTGCCTTGGCGAGGGCCGGCTCGCGGCACAGGTCGGCGAGGGCGAGGCGTTCGGCGGTCAGGGCCTGTTCGGCGGCGGCGGCGAGCCCGTCGAGCAGGGCGCGGCGCCCCTCGCGCAGGGCGGCCCAGGTGGCGAGCCGGGGGATCCGGTCGGGCAGGTCGCCGAGGCGGGCCAGCAGGGCGGGCCGGGGCTCGCGCCCGTTGTGCAGGGCGCGGCGCAGCGGGAGGACGACGTCGCGGTGGAAGTCTGCGGGATGGCCGTCCCGGCTGTCGTACAGGTCGTCGCAGAGCGGCCCGGTGGTGTGCAGCAGTTGTGCGTCGAGCCGGTGCAGGCGGGCGAGCAGGGCGCGGAAGGCGGTCGCGGCCGGATGCTCGGCGGGGTGTGCGAGTACGGTGGCGCGGGCCAGTGCGTAGGGCGCCGACCGTACCCGGTAGGCACCGCTACCGACGCGGTCGCCGACGCCGGTGGTGGTGGCGCGGACGGCCGTGGAGTACGGCTGCGGCATGGGGTTCCCCGTCCTGTCGGTGGTGGTGCGCGGGCCTCCCGCCGCACGCGCGGTGCGGCGGGAGGCTCTGGGTGTGCGCGCGGTGGTGCGGTTACGCCGACAGGGGCGGCAGGTGCGGCTGCCCGCAGGACGAGGAACCGCAGGAACAGGAGCTGCCTCCGTTGGACGCTCCGCCCTCGGGCAGCGCGATGGTGTCCCGCATGGAGGTCACGGTGAGGTCGCCGAGGTCGAGGTCCTCGATCTCGAAGGCCGTGGTGCCGTTGTCACCGGTCATGGATGTGTCCTCTCGTTGAAGGTCGACTGGTCGTGGTCGGAGCGGTGCGCGAGCGGGCGTCAGCCCACGAAGACGTCGGTGAGGTCACCGAGGTCCAGGTCCAGGTCCTGGAGGTCGAATTCAGACATGCGTATCTCCCGGAATTGGGGACGGAATACGGAATGCGCTGTGCATGAAATACCGCAACCTCCGGGGGGCTAAAGCACCAGATCCGGGACTGCTTTCGAGCAGATTAGATGCTGCCGGATTCACCGTACAACCACAAGAGATCACAGAACAAACGCAATTAGATTGTCAGGTCCAAATACCGGCTGGCCTGTTCTATTCGGCCGGAAGCAATCCAGGGCGGGAAACGAGAACTCCCCATTCCGCATTCCGCGAAGTCCGCGAGGCGGTGCTTCACCTGGGTTCAGTGGGCACTGGGGCGCGCCCGAGCACCGGGCGACGGTGGTCGTGGGGGCGTGCCCGGACGACGTCATGGGTCAGGTCCACATCCTCCGGGCGGCAAGTGTGGCGACGGGCACCATGTGCGGCTGACCCGGGCGTTTCTATGGTGTGCCGACACGGAACCGTCCCCGCACCCAGTCCGGAAGTGGTGAACATGGCCGCCCCTGCCACGCCCCGTCCAACCCCTGGCAGCATCAAAAGAATCGTGGCCGCGAGTCTCATCGGCACCACCGTCGAGTGGTACGACTTCTTTCTCTACGGCAGTGCCGCCGCCCTGGTGTTCAACAAGCTCTTCTTCCCCGCCGCCGACCCCCTGACGGGCACGCTGATCGCGTTCATCACCTACGCCATCGGGTTCGTGGCCCGGCCGCTCGGCGGCGTGGTCTTCGGCCACTTCGGAGACCGGGTCGGGAGGAAGAGCCTGCTGGTGGTCAGCCTGCTCATGATGGGCGGGGCCACGTTCGCGATGGGGCTGCTGCCCACGTACGCGAGCATCGGCGCCGCCGCCCCCGTCCTGCTGACCGTGCTGCGCCTGGTGCAGGGCTTCGCACTGGGCGGTGAATGGGGAGGCGCGGTGCTGATCGTGTCCGAGCACGGCGGGGACCGGCACCGCGGGTTCTGGGCCTCCTGGCCACAGGCGGGTGCGCCGGGCGGGAACCTGTTGGCCACCGGGGTCCTCGCACTGCTCGCGGCCGTGCAGTCGGACGCGGCGTTCCTCGCGTGGGGCTGGCGCATCCCGTTCCTGCTCTCCGGCGTTCTGGTGGTCGTCGGCCTGTGGATCCGGCTGAGCGTGTCCGAGTCCCCGGTGTTCCTCGCCGCGCGGGCCGCGGCCCGGACCGAAGCCGCCCGCGGGGCCGGGGAGAAGGCTCCGGTCGTGGAGGTGCTGCGGCGCAGCCCGCGCCAGGTCCTGACCGCGATCGGCACCCGGTTCGGCGAGAACATCGCCTACTACGTCCTCACCTCCTTCCTCCTCGTGTACGTCACCACCCACCTCGGCCTGCCGAAGAGCACCGCCCTGAACGCGGTCCTGATCGGCTCGGCCGTCCACTTCGCGGCCATTCCGGCATGGGGCGCCCTCTCCGACCGGATCGGCCGCCGCCCGGTCACCCTGATCGGCTCGGCCGGCACGGCCCTGTGGGCCTTCGTCTTCTTCGCGCTCGTCGACTCGAAGTCCTTCGCCGTCATCACCGCGGCCGTCACCGTCGGACTGCTGCTGCACGGGGCCATGTACGGGCCGCAGGCCGCCTTCATCTCCGAGATGTTCGACACCGAGGTCCGCTATTCCGGTGCCTCGCTGGGTTCCCAACTCGCCTCGATCGTCGCCGGGGCGCTCGCGCCGATCGTCGCCGTGGAACTCCTCAAGGACCACGGCTCGTCCGTCCCCGTCTCCCTCTATCTCTGCGCGGCCGCCCTCGTCACGACCGTCACCGTCGCCCTCGCCCGGGAGACCCGCGGCCGCGACCTGGCCGCCCGGGGCACGCGGGCGGGAGCCGGCGCCGCCGACTCCGCGGCCGTGTACGGGGCTTCGCCCACGAGCCGGCCCGACCCCGCCTGAACCGGCCCGGGCCCGCACGGAAGAATGCCGCCATGACCTCCGCCAAGGACCCCGGCCCGGCACCCGGCGGGGCGACGGCCGCCCTGCGGGAGCTGCTCCGCCTGCTCCACCGGAGCGCCCCGGTCGAGCAGTTCACCCGGCCCGCGGAACGGGCCCGGGCGGCCGGGGCGGGACCCGCCGAGCAGGCCCTGGTGGAGGAGGCGACGCAGGTGGCGCTGGACATCCGCCGCACCCTCGACCAGCGGCGGCGGCGCGAGGCGGAGCTGACGGCCCTGTTCGACACCGCCGGCGACCTCGCCGCGCTGCGCGACCTGGACGCGGTGCTGCGCGCCATCGTCCACCGGGCACGCATGCTGCTCGGCACGGACGTCGCGTACCTGACCCTCAACGACCCTGGAGCCGGGGACACGTTCATGCGGGTCACCGACGGATCCGTCTCCGCCGCCTTCCAGCAGCTGAGGCTCGGCATGGGGGAAGGACTCGGCGGACTGGTCGCCCAGACGGCCCGCCCGTACGCCTCCGCCGACTACCGCACCGACGACCGGTTCCGGCACACGCAGGCCATCGACCACGGGGTGCGGGAGGAGGGGCTGCGCGGGATCCTCGGCGTACCGCTGCGGGTCGGGACCCGGGTCATCGGGGTGCTGTACGCGGCCGACCGGGCGGTCCGCGCCTTCGCGCCCGACGCGGTGGCGCTGCTGTCCTCGCTCGCCGACCACGCCGCCGTCGCCATCGACAGCGCCCGGCTGCTGGAGGAGACCCGGGCCGCACTCGTCGACCTGGAGGCCGCGACGGAGACGGCCCGGGCGCAGAGCGAGGCGATGGGGCGCGCGGCCGAGACCCATGACCGGCTGACCCGGCTCGTGCTCCGCGGCGGCGAGGTCGACGACGTCGCCCGGGAAGTGGCCGGCCTGCTCGGCGGGAGCGGCCTGGTCGTGTACGACGCCGACGGGGCCGAGCTCGCACGCGTCGGCGCCGAGCCCGTGCGACTGCCGGACGGCGCCCTGGCCGGTGCGCTGGCCGCGTCCCGCTCCGGCGGTCGCGCGGTCGAGGTCGGCGGTGTGTGGGTGTGTGCCGTGCTGGCCGGGCCTGAGTTGCTGGGCGGTCTGGCCCTCGGCGGGCGCGGCGGCCCCGACGACAGCGGTCCGGCCAGGAGGGGTCCCGACGACAGCGGTCCCGCCGACAGCGGCCTCGCCGACAGCGAGCGGCGGCTGTTCGAGCGGGCCGGGCTGGTGACGGCCCTGCTGCTCCTGCTGCGGAGGTCCGTCGCCCACGCGGAGGACCGGGTCCGCGGCGAGCTGCTCGCGGATCTGCTGGCCGCGCCGGCAGCCGGGCGGGTCCACGACACCGGCCGGCTCCTGCGGGCCCGCCGGCTCGGCGTCGACCTCGGCCGGCCGCACGCCGTGGTGGTGCTGGACTGCGACGCCGCCCTGCGGTCCCGGCTGGCCGCCGAGGCCGGCCGGCACGCCCGCGCCCGCGACGGCCTGGCCGGACCGCACCAGGGGCGGGTCGTCCTGCTCGCCCCGGCGGACGGCCCCGGCGCCCTCGCCCGCACCCTCGCCGCCGACCTCGGCCGGGCGCTGCGCGCGCCGGTCACCGCGGGGGCCGCGGGCCCTGCCGCCGGGCCGGAGGCGCTGCCCGGCGTGTACGCGCAGGCGGTGCGCTGCCTGGAGGCGATGCACGCACTGGGACGCGCCGGCCAGGGCGCCGGCCTGCCCGACCTGGGGTTCCTCGGGGTGCTGCTGGGAGACGGGGCGGACGTGGGCGCGTACGTCGACCGGGTGCTCGGGCCGGTCCTGGAGTACGACGCGCGACGCGGCACGGAACTGCTCCGGACGCTGGAGGCGTACTTCGCGGAGGGGGCCAGCCCGGCCCGCACCAAGGACGCCCTCCACGTACACGTCAACACGGTCGTCCAACGGCTGGACCGGATCGGGCAGCTCCTGGGCGAGGGCTGGAACACCCCGGCCGGCGCCCTGGAAGTCCAGCTCGCCCTCCGGATCCTGCGCGCGGGCCCCGCTGCCTTCCCCCGGCCGGGGGAGAGCGGACGGGACGGCGACGGCGGCCGCAGACCCGGGTGAGGGCCGGGACGATCGGCCCCACCGCATGACCGGCGCCCCGGTGGGCCGACCGGGTCGGATCGGACGACATGACCGGCGGCACTCAGTCCTGGGCCTCCGCGGGGAGGTGCGCGGCCCACGGGCCGAGCGCGAAGCCGGCGCCCCGGCGGTGCACTTCCAGTGCGCCCGGCCCGGCGAAGTGGGCCGGGATCACCAGCTCGCGCCGGTCGGCGGCCCGTTCGAGGACCCGCCGGCGGGTCGCGGCAGCTTCTTCAGGGTCCATGCAGAAGCAGCTGTTGCAGGAGGGGTGGAGGATCTGGACGGGGCTGTGGAGCAGGTCGCCCACGAACACGGCGCGTTCGCCGCGGGATTCCAGGCGCAGCACGGCGGAGCCGGGGGTGTGTCCGGGGGCGGCCTCCAGGGTGAGGTGTTCGTCGATGCGGTGGGCGCCCTCCCACAGGACGGCCTGTCCGGCGCGGTGGAGGGGGGCGACGCTGTCCTCGTAGATCAGCCGGTCGTCCTCCCGCAGGCCCTTGCCGAACGCGTTGCGGGGGCCGAAGTGGTGGTCGTCGGCGGCCGGGAGGAGGTAGCGGGCGTTGGGGAACGCCGGTGCCCATGCGCCGTTCGCCTCGACGGTGTTCCCACCGACGTGGTCGGCGTGCAGGTGGGTGCTGACGACGGTGTCGACGTCCTCGGGCCGGACGCCGGCCCGGGCCAGGTCGCCGAGCAGGTCGCCCTGCCGGCGGTGGAAGTGCGGGGTGCCGGGCCGCTCGCGCCCGTTGCCCACGCCCGTGTCGATCAGGACCGTGCGTCCCCCGCTGCGCACGACCCAGGTCTGCAGGGCGAGGACGGCCAGGTCACGGCCGGGGTCCCAGTGGTCCGGGGCCAGGGAGGCCTCGTTGTCCTGCCACACCCGGGCCCCGGCCTGCGGGAGGAGGTCGCGGGCGGGCCCGAACGGGCCCTGCCACTCCACGACCCGGATGATCTCGACGTCGCCCAGCACGAGCGGCTGCGTGTCGTTGTCGTGGTCGTTGTCGTTGTCGTTGTTCACGGCATCCACCGTAGGAAGGGGCGGTTGAGCCGCTCAATGCGCATTCGGCTCGCGGGAATACGCAGTTGTCTCAGCCGTGCGACGACAAGGATACGCTGGGGCTGTGGACGTGATCAGCGATGCGATCTCGGCAGTCCGGGTCGGGAGGCCCTCCGCGCAACGGGCCAGGGTGCGGGGGCGGTGGTGCACGCGGTTCGACCCGTACGACGGGGCGGGCTTCCACGTCGTACTGGAGGGCAGTTGCTGGCTGCTGCCCGATGGGGGGCCGCCGGTTTCGCTGGGCGCCGGGGACGCGGTGCTCCTGCCGCACGGTACGGGCCACGTGATGGCCGACTCCCCCGCCGACGCGGCGGCGGTGGCACGGGCGGTGCCGTTCGAGCCGGGGCCGGACGGGACACGGTCCGGGACGCTGTCGGTTTCGGAGGGGCCGGACGGGCGGGGTGGGCCGGACGGGCCGGACAGGCAGGACGGGCCCGGTGTGGAAGTGCTGTGCGGCAAGTACCGGCTGGACCGGAGCCGCGTGCATCCGCTGATGCTGGAGCTGCCGGCGGTCGTCCACCTGCCGAACCGTGTGGGCAGCCATCCCGAACTGCGGGCCGCCATCGACCTGCTGGGCGGAGAACTGGGCGGGACGCGGCCCGGCTCGGCGATGGCGGTGCCCAGCCTGCTCGACCTGCTGCTCGTCTACATGATCCGCGCGTGGACGGCGGACGGCTCCCGGGGATCCTGGCCGGCCGCCCTCGGCGACCCGGTCGCCGCCGCCGCGCTGCGCGCCCTGCACGCGGACCCGGCCGCGCCGTGGACCGGCGCGCGGCTGGCCGCGCAGGCGGGGGTGTCCCGGGCCACGCTGGCACGCCGGTTCACCGCACTGGTCGGCCGGCCCCCGATGGCCTACCTCGCCTGGTGGCGGCTGACGTACGCGGCCGCCCTGCTCCGCGACACCGCGGATCCGCTCGCCACCATCGCCCGCCGGGTCGGGTACGGCACCGCGTACGCCTTCTCGCACGCGTTCAGCAGGGAGTTCGGGACCACGCCCGGGCGCTACCGGGCCCGGGCGGCGCAGGAGCCGTGAGCTGCGCGGGCACTGCGCGCCTCATTGCGCTCACGGCTCCGGGTCCGGCGGACGTCAGCGGGCCGGGCACTCCTTCCAGGAGAAGTGGTAGACGGTGCCGATGCCACCGTCCGTGGAGTCGACGGTCATGTAGCTGACGTTCGTCGGGTCGGAGGTGCCGACCTCCGCGCGCAGTTCGGTGTTGATGTTGAGGTTGCGCTTCTCGCCGCACGGGGCGAAGACGAGGGCCTGGATGCTCGCGGTGTCGGTCACCTGCCAGTTGTCCTCGAGCGCGCCGTGGAACTGGTGGGTCCGGTAGGCGGTCTGACTCATGCCCTGGAAGTAGTAGCTGGCCTTCTGGGTGCCGATCGCGCCCTCCGCCAGGCTGCCGAAGCCGCGGTAGTCGACCTTGGCCACCGCGTAGGTGAAGCCCTGGGGGACGTTGACGACGAGGGAGAGGAGACAGTTCTTGCGGCCGGCGGTCACGGGGCTGTTGCCGCCGGCCTGGGCCAGGTAGTCGCTGTAGGTGACGGTGAAGGCCGAGTTGTCGGGGGCGACGGCGACGCTCGCCGTGCCGGGACGGCAGCCCGAGCCGTTGACGCTGGCGACGTCGACGGTCACCTTGCCCGGTGGAGCGACGGGCGCGGCGGTGGCCGCCGGCGACAGGGCGACCAGGCTTCCGGTCGCGGCGACGACGGTCAGTGCGGTGCGAAGTGGCTTGATCACAGTCGCCATGGATAGCCCCCGTCGGACGACCGTCCACGGCGCCGGGCACGGGGGCTCACCCCGTCGGACTCCCCGATTCACCGCAAAAACGTTTCACCATCAGCGTCCGACGGCCGAATGGCCCTGCGTGAAGCGCCGACCGTCGCAGCGCGGGGAGTCGAACCGCACCTTTTGGCCGTTTTCTTCTACTCTGGGCGCTTTCAGGCATCGGGAGGAGAGCAGCTCATGGCGGGTCGTGGTGGGTTCCGACGGCGCTCGACCGTCCTCTGCGCCGGTACGGTCGTGGCCGCACTCACCTCCCTCGCCCCGGCCGCCGCCCAGGCTCCTGCCGCGGTGGACGGACACGCTTCCCACCCGCACGTCCACCGCCATGCCGGCGGCCCCGAACCGGCCGCACCCGCCGCGCGGGCCTCGTCCCTCACACCGGTGGTGCCGGATCCCGGCGAAGCCGCCGTCCTCGGCGAGGAACACGCCCGGGCACACGCCCAGCGGCGCCGGGCCGAGGCGGGCGCCGAGGAGTACCCCCAGGCGAAGCGCACCTCCGGCCTGGCCTCGCTGGCCCTCTCCCAGAGCCGGACCAACGACGGGCTCCCGGCGGCCCGGTTCGGCCGCTTCACGGACTTCTTCCCCTCGCCGGACTTCGGCGTGCACGCGGCCCTGCTGCCCACGGGCAAGGTGCTGCTGTTCTCCTTCGAGCGGGTGGAGGTCAACCCCACCAAGGAGACCGGCCCCACCGACCGGATCGGCCGGACCAACGCCGGCCGCGCCTTCCTGTGGGACCCCTCCCGCGGTACCGGGGCCCGGGCGTTCAGGAAGGTGGAGCCGCCGACCGTCCTCATGCCCGACGGCCTGTACGTCCCGCGCCCCGCGCCGTTCTTCTGTGCCGGGCACGCGTACCTGCCCAACGGCATGGTCGGGGTGTTCGGCGGCAACACCGGCGGCAAGGGCGGCAGCGGGGCCAAGCTGTCGTTCGTCTTCGACCCGTGGACCGAAACCTGGTTCCGCAACAAGGACATGGCCGTCGGCCGCTGGTACCCGTCGGTGGTGACCGGGGCGGACGGCCGGCAGATCATCATGTCCGGGCAGTCGGAGCGGGGTACCGGCACCCCCACTCCGGTGGTGGAGCGCTTCCCCGCACTGCGGCATCCCGTGCCCCGGCGCCCGTACGACATCCCCGTCGGGCTGGCGCCGGAGCGGCTGCGGGTGGACGCGCCGTTCCGGAACGACTACCCGCACCTGTTCTCGCTGCGCGACGGGATGATCTACGGCCTGGGGCGGGACGCCGACCAGCAGTGGCTGTTCGACCCGGTCAAGGAGACCCGGACCGACCTGCCGCGTCGCCCGGCGGACTTCCGCGGCTACGGTTCGGCGGTGCCGCTGCCCGCCGGACTGCGCGGCCCCGACTCGGTGCTGGTCCTCGGCGGGGATCCGCGGGACCCGAACACATACCGGCTGTCCGGCGGCCGGTGGACCACCGAGGAACCGCGGGCCTTCGGCCGCACCCAGGACGACACGCTCATCCTCCCGGACGGAACGCTGCTCACGGTCAACGGGGCGCTGGACACCCGGAACTACGGGTACGGGCCGTTCAATCCCAAGGCCGACCTCAAGTACCGGCAGATCGAGCTGCGCGACGCGCGCGGCCGGTGGCGGCTCGGGCCGGCGCAGCGGCTGCCGCGGGGGTACCACTCGAACGCCCTGGTCCTGCCGGACGGCCGGGTGATGGTCACCGGCGACGAGCTCCAGCAGATCGCCAACGACCCCGACATCGGGGACGAGATGGACGGCAGCATCGAGCTGTACGAGCCGCCGTACCTGCACCAGGGCGGCGGCCGGCCCGCCCTGGACCGGGTGCCCGCGGGCGAACTCGGGTACGGGAAGGACTTCGAGGTGGCCAGCTCCACGGCGGAGGCGGTCACCCGGGCCGTGCTGCTCGCGCCGACCACGGTCACGCACGCGGTGAACACCAGTCAGCGCCATCTCGACCTCGCCGTAACGGCCCGCCCGGCCGCCGGAAACACCAAGACCGGGAACACCAAGACCGGGAACACCAAGACCGGGAACACCAAGACCGGGAACACCAAGGCCGTGCACACCAAGGCCGGGAGCACCAAGGCTGCCGGCACGATCGGCCTGCGGACGCCACCGAGTGCCGCCGACGCCCCTCCCGGCTACTACCTGCTGTTCCTGCTCGACGGCTCGGGCGTGCCGAGCACGGGGAAGTGGGTGAAGCTCGGCGGCCGGTGAGGCCCCGTACCGTCCACGAACCGAGCGCGCCGACGACGCACGCCACCACCCGTCAGGACGAGGGCGGCGGCTCGATGCTGGCCAGCCAGGCTGTCAGGAGGACCTCCAGCTGGGCTGCGTCCTGCGCGGAGAGGCCGTCCAGCAGGGCGCGTTCGTTCTCCATGTGCTCGGTGAACGCACGGTCGATGAGCGCCGGCGTCCTCGCGTCGACCTCCTGGCAATTCCTGGGCGGTGGCCTGCTGCTGCTCCCGCTCGCCGCGGCACTGGAGGGGGAGCCAGCCGGGGTCGACGGTCCGGCGCTGCTCGGGTTCGGCTACGTGACCGTCGTGGCGACGGCATCGGCCTTCGCCGCCTGGTTCGGGGGTCTGCGACACCTCCCCGCCGCGACGGCGGGGTTGACAGGGCTCCTCAACCCGGTGACGGGCGTACTGCTGGGCACCGCGCTCGCAGGGGAGGGGCTCACGGCTCAGCAGCTGTGCGGGTCCTACTGACCCTCACGGGCGTGTTCCTAGGGCGGAACAGAGGATTCCTCACAGCTCGTGACAGTGGGAATTCGACCCGTAGCGTTTAGATGAATCCCTGACTGAATTGTCGTCAACAAGCCACATCGTCTTATCTCGATTTGATAACGAGATCTCGCAAAAGGACTGGACCTTTCTGCCCCTACGCGCGTAACTACCTTTCAAATCAAGGAAATTGACTGTTCATCAAATCGGATCAGCAGGTAACAGTCAGATATCTTGACCAGCGTTCCCGTTTGTC
Organism: Streptomyces sp. NPDC127106; assembly: GCF_042677605.1. NCBI lineage: Bacteria > Bacillati > Actinomycetota > Actinomycetes > Kitasatosporales > Streptomycetaceae > Streptomyces > Streptomyces sp. NPDC127106. The sequence continues at coordinate 193,703 of NZ_JBHXTC010000001.1, forward strand.
CGAATTCTCCACGTCGCCCATCTGGCAGGCTCCCTCGCACCCACTCCTCCGACCAAGGATTTGAGGTGCGCATGACGGGTCACCGTCGAAGGAAGCCCGAACACCGGCGCAGACCGCGCCGCTTGATACTCGTCACCGCCGCCGTGGCCTCGGCGGCGGTGATCGCGGGGGGTCTGGCCTACTCCGGTCTCGGCGACGACGCCCAGGCCGAGACGACCGCGCAGGCGGCCGCGGAGACGCTCACGCCGGCCGCCGCGCCGGCCCGTGACGCGGAGCCCGAGCCCCTCAAGGAACAGCCCGCGAACGACGCGGACCGCGGCATGGTCTACGACGGCCTCAAGGCCGCGCCGAAGGGCGACCGGTGCGTCGGCGTCTACCGCACGGAGACCGGGCTGTGCAGCCACGGCCCGGACGCCCCGCCCAAGGACGTCGACATCAAGAAGGACGTCGCCCCGGCCGTCAAGTCGCAGGCCGTGGCCTCCGATCCGGCCAAGCCCGAGGCCCCTGCCGCGGAAGGCAGCGGGCGTCCTCAGGACGCGCCCGCCGCCGACGCCAAGGCCGCCAAGGACGCCCCCAAGGACGCGCCGGCGCCCGCCGCGACGGGCGGCACCGCCAGCCAGACCGCCGCCGCCGGGCCCGCCGGACAGACCGTCCAGTGCGAAGGCGACGGCAGCAGCGGCAACCGCGTCCAGGTGGTCTACGTCCACGGTCCCGACCGCGACCGGTACTCCGAGTACTTCGCCTCGTTCCGCAAGTGGGCGGCCGACGCGGACCTCATCTACTCGAACAGCGCCCAGGAGACCGGCGGCGTCCGTCACATCCGCTACGTGACGGCAGCCGACTGCACTCCGACGGTGCTCAACATCGAGCTCCCGGCCTCCGCGATGGCCGACTTCAACGCCACCAACAAGGCGCTCGCGTCCAAGGGCCTCGACCGTCGCGACCGCAAGTACATGATCTTCGCGGACAGCCAGGTCTACTGCGGCATCGGCACGTTCGCCGGTGACGAGCGTCCGGGCCAGAACAACCAGAGCAACTTCGGTCCCTCCTACGGCCGTACGGACTCCGGCTGCTGGGGCGGGCACACGGCCGCCCACGAGCTGGGCCACAACCTCGGCGCGGTCAACAACAGCGCCCCCAACACCAGCCGTGGCGCCCACTGCACCGACGAGTGGGACGTGATGTGCTACTCGGACACGCCGTACTACCCGCAGATGCGCAACATCTGCACCAACAAGGCGTCCGAGAACATCCTCGACTGCAACCACGACGACTACTTCCACACCAGCCCCAAGCCGGGCAGCTACTTGGCCACCCACTGGAACATCGCGGACAACCAGTTCCTGATGAAGTCCAAGGGCGGCAACGGTACGGACCCGGGGCCCGGCCCCGACCCGCAGCCGACCAAGAAGCCCACCCCCACGCCCACGCCGACGAAGAAGCCGACCGGCGGACCGACGGTGACGGCCGGTCAGATCCAGTCGACCTCGGTCGTCGTCAGCTGGCCCAAGGTGGACGGTGCCGACTGGTACCAGGTCCTGCTGAACGGCAAGCACCTGACGTGGGTCCAGTCGCAGTCCGTGCGCATCTACAACCTCCAGGCCGGCACGGAGTACAAGGTCGCCGTCTCGGTGCGCGACAGCGCCGGCCGTGACAGCGGCGCCGGCAAGACCACGGTCTTCCGCACCGCGGGCGGCGGCGGCAACGACACCGCCCCCAACACCCGCTACACCCTCCAGAACGGCAGCACCGGCATGACCGCCGAGCTGTGGGGCGGCCGCAGCGCCGACGGCACGATCCTCGTCGGGGCCCGGGCCAACGGCTACGCCCACCAGCAGTGGCTGTTCGAGGACGCGGGCAACGGCCTGGTCCGCATCAAGTCCGCCGTCTCCGGCAAGTGCCTGCAGACGGGCGGGGCCGCGGCCCAGGGCATGTGGATCGCGCAGCAGCCGTGCGGCAACGGCTCCACGCAGCAGTGGAAGCTGGGCTCCCGCAACGGTACGACGACCATCACGGACCCGAGCGGCGGTTACGCCCTGACCGTGAGCAACCGTCCGTACTACGGCGAGTGGCTGCTCGACCTCCAGCGCGCGGACGGCCGCGCGAACCAGGTCTGGACGGTCCAGAAGGCCGCCTGACCCGAGCCGCCGACTGCCGGCGGACGGCCGTTCCCCACACGGCCGTCCGTCGGCCCCTCACGTTCACCGCACCACCGCACCACGCCGCGCGCCCCCCACCGCGCGGCGCGGCACCGCAGCGGTCCGCACCGCAGCCGCTGAGGCTGCGGCACCCCTCGCATCCCACCGCACCAGGGAGCACCACAACGATGCGCACACGACACGCTTTCCCCGTCCGCACCGGAATCGGAGCCCTGTTCCTGCTCCTCGCCCCGGCCCTGGGCCTCGCCGTGCCGACGACGGCCCATGCCCACGGCGACACCCTCAAGGTCGTGATCACCGGTCAGCGGGAGGGACACGTCACCACCGACATCACCTGGGAGAACGACGGGGACGCCATCGACGAGAACGTCGCCGCCACCGTCAACGCGACCAGCGTGGACGGGACCCGTACGCAGGGGCCCTGGCGACTCGTGCGGGGCCAGGGCGTCGGCTGGAGCACGGCCGAGGTCCTGCCGCCCGGCACCTGGAAGGTGACCATCGACGTCGGCTTCCCGGCGCTCGGACATGCCGAACGCGAGGTCGACGTGCCGGTCGTGGACCCCGTACCGCCCGCGGGTTCCGCGGCGCCGACCGCTCCCGTGCCGGTGGACCCGTCCGCCTCGGCCGCGGCGCCCTCGGCCGTGCCGTCGGTCGCGGCTCCGGCGCAGTCCCCGTCGCCCGCCGCCGCGCCGGCCTCGCCGTCGGCGCCCGCGGCCGCCGGCGCGAAGAGCGGCGGCGACAGCACCGTCTGGTGGACCACCGCGGGCGTGGCCGTGATCGCCCTCGCGGGAGCGGCCGTCGGCGTGCTGGTCCGCCGGGCCCGCGCACGCCGACTCTGAGCGGGCGGGCCCGCCCCGGCCGGATCGCGTCCGGTCGGATCGCGTTTCCGGCCGGATCGCGTCGGCGACCTGACAACCCAAGGGGACCGCGTTGACGCTGGTCCGGGCGATGCCGTTCGCTCGGGGCATGAACATCACCACCGCCGCCGTTCGTTCCACCGCCCGGGTGTTCCGCCCGTTCCACACCTTCGAGGGCGAGGGGTTTCCGGTCCGCCGCCCCTTCCCGCAGCCCGAACTGCCCCTGGTCGACCCGTTCCTCATGGTCGACCAGGTCGGCCCGCACGTGCTGGGCCCGGGCGAGGCCAAGGGCGCGCCGCCGCACCCCCACCGCGGTTTCGAGACCATCCAGTACGTCATCGACGGCGCGATGGAGGACATCGACTCCGAGGGGAACGAGCGGGTCATGGAACCCGGCGAGGTCCAGTGGCTGACCGCCGGCTCGGGCCTGGTCCACCTCGCCCGCCCGACCCCCGAACTGCTCGCCGAGGGCGGCCCGCAGCACCTCCTGCAGATCTGGGTGAACCTCCCGGCGCGGCTCAAGGCGACGCCGCCGCGCGTCCAGTACGGCTCCGCCCCGCACGGCATCCCCACCGTCACCACCGAGGACGGCGCCGCCGAGCTCACCGTGATCGCCGGGTCCACGCACGGGGTGAGCGGCCCGTTCGACACCCACACCCCCGTGCTCGTCGTCCACGCCCGCCTCGCGGCCGGCGGGCACGCCGAGTTCACCGTCCCCGCCGGGCACAACGCCATGGTGTACGTCCTGTCCGGTACGGCGGCCACCCCCGACACCGAGCTTCCCGACGGCCACCTCGCCGTCTTCGCCCGGGACGGGGAGCGGTTCGCCGTCTCGGCCCCCGGCGACGCGGCCGAAGTGCTGGTCCTGGCCGGCGAGCCGATCGGCGAGCCGGTGGCCCGCAGCGGTCCGTTCGTCATGAACACCGCCGCCGAGATCCGCCAGGCACAGCTCGACTACCAGCGCGGCCTGATGGGCCACATCGCCGTCTGAGACCCCGGACAGCGGTGGGCGCGGGCCCGCTCGCCCGCTCAGACCGGCTCGGCGAGCTTGGCGGGGGCGGGGGCGTCCGCAGGGACCGTCGGGGCGGCAGCGGCGGCGGCGTGCCCGAAGCTGCCCCGCAGGCCGACCCGGGCGATGACCGCGACCAGGGCGAAGGCCACGGCACCGATCCAGAAGGTGGCGGTGAAGCCGGACTCGGCGGGCAGGGCGGGGGCGCCGGCGGGGAGGTGTTCGATGGTCTTCGACGCCAGGATCGTGGTGACGACGGCGCTGCCGATCGCGCTGCCCGTGGAGCGGGAGATCGAGTTGATGCCGTTGGCGATGCCGCTCTGGTGGTGCGGGACGCTCGCCATGATGACGGCGGGCATCGCGGCGTAGCCGAAGCTGACGGCCGCGCCCACGACGACGCCGGCGCCGATCACCGAGGCGGTGTGGCCGTGGTCGAGGGCGAGCCAGCCGAAACCGAGGGCGCCGAGGGCGGCGGCCAGGCCCAGCGCGGCGCGCGGGCCGCGGTGGCGGACCAGCTGCCCGCCGACGGGCGAGGCGAGCAGTGAGACGATCGCGCCGGGCAGCAGGAACTGCACGGAGGCGCGCAGGACGGACGCGTCGAAGCCGTAGCCGGTGAGCGCCTCGGGCATCTGGACGAGGTAGGAGACGCCGAGGAAGTTCGCGAACATGCCGAAGCCGACGAGCACGCCGGCCAGGTTGGCCATGAGCACGGGGCGGTGGACGAACATGCGCATGTCGACGAGGGGTTCGGCGACCTTGAGCTCGGTGAGGACCCAGAGGGCGGCCATGACGGCCGCGCCGGCGAAGCTGCCCAGCGTGCGGCCGGAGGTCCAGCCCCAGTCGTGGCCCTGCGAGACGGGCAGCAGGAGCAGCAGGAGGGTGAGGCCGAGCGTCAGCGCGCCGAGGAGGTCGGTGCGGCCGCCGGTCTTGTGGCGGGTCGCGGGGACCAGGAAGGCGACGGCGAGCAGGGCGAGCGCGGCGAAGCCGGTGGCCATCCAGAAGGCGTTGCGGTAGTCGGCGCCCGAGCCGGAGGTGAGCAGGCCGGTGGCGACGAGCGCGAGGCCGCTGCCGAACGCGAGGGTGCCGCTGACGAGGGCCATCGCGCCGGGCAACTTCTGCGGCCGGACCTCTTCGCGCAGGACCGACAGGGCCAGCGGGAAGATCGCGGTGGCGGCGCCCTGGAGGACGCGGCCCAGGATCAGCAGCGGGAGCGAGGTCGCGAGGGCGGCGATGACGGAGCCCGCGACCATGACGCCGAGGACGGCCACCAGGGTGGCCTTCTTGCCGTGCTGGTCGCCGAAACGGCCGAGCAGCGGGGTGAAGACGGCGGCGGAGAGCAGCGTGGCGGTGGTCACCCAGCTCACGCCGGCGGTGGAGGCGCCGAGGTCGGCGCGGATGAGGCCCAGGATCGGGACCGGCAGGGTCTGCATCATCGACACGACCATGGCGGCCAGGCTCAGGGCGAAGACGATGACCGTCTCGTTGCGGGTCCTGCCGTCGGCGGGGGCGGGGGCGGCGGTGCTCATGTCCGGGGAATACCTTCTCACTGCTTCATGTCGCAGATGTTTGATGTCATCAAGTAACTCGACAGACGGTAGGTGCAGACATTTAAGGCAGTCAAGTAAATAGTTGATAATGTCAACGATCTTGAGTACGCTCGAAGCATGAGCGCCACGACCCCCGAGACCCCCACCAAGCTCCAGCTGCTGGAGCTGCTCGCCGCCATCGGCACGGCCCAGTGGCGCGACTTCGCCTCCGCGGCGGCCCGCTACGGGCTCACCTCCACGCAGGCGAAGGTCCTCGCGCAGCTCGAGGGCCCGCTGCCCATGCGCGGGCTGGCCACGCTGCTGGTCTGCGACGCGTCGAACGTCACCGGGATCGTGGACCGCCTCGAAGCCCGTGACCTGGTGCGGCGCGAGCCCGACCCGGCCGACCGGCGCGTCAAGAACGTCGTGGCGACGGACGCCGGCCGGGAGATCATCCGGCGGGTCCGCGAGGAGATGCAGGCCACGCACGGCGCGCTCGACACGCTCGGCACGGCCGAGCGGGCAACGCTGTACGCCCTGCTGGAGCGTCTACGCCCGGGCCTGGAGAAGAGCGCTTAGGGCGAGGACGGCCCCGGCGGCGGCCTACCCGAGCCGACCGGACAGCCGGACCACGGCGGTGTGCCCCGGGCTGCGCAGCAGCCCCGTGAACGGCCCGCCGGTCGGGCAGGCCCCGACCAGTGCCGCGTCGTGGCGGTCGAGGACGGTGCTCGTCCCCTCGGCCGCGAGGTGCGCGGGACCCTCCAGGGCGACGACCAGCAGGACCTCGTCCGGTGCGGCCGCGAGCGTGAGCGAGCCGCGGACGACAGCGGTCTGCGCCGGGGCCGCACCCCGGCGGCACATCACGTTGAAGTTCACGACGGGCCCGGCCAGCAGCCGGCAGCCGGTCGGCGCGTCACCGGGGAAGTCCTGCGGCACGAAGCGCTCGCCGACCAGGCGGTGGGAGCCGGCCACGGTGAGGTCCATGCCCGCCCCCTCGGCGAGGGTGAGCGTACGGTCCACGCCAGGGAAGGCCGAGAACGGCCCGTCCGCGGCCACCTCGGCGAGGCTCACCCGCCACGCGAAGTCGTCCGTGCCGGCCCCCTCGGGCCAGGCCGCGATCTCCCGGGTCACACCGCCGCCGTTCTTCCAGGCGACCGCGGGCCGGTCACCGGCGCGCAGGATCCTGACCCGGCTCCCGCCGGGTACGGCTCCGCCACCCGTTGCGACCTGCATGGCGACCCTCCCGTGACTCCCGTGACTCCCGTGACGACAGGAACCTAGCAAGCCCGCCCGGCCTAGACGAGGCCGAGGCCGCGCGGCGGGACGAAGAGGTGGGCGGCCCGGTGCTCGGCGCCCACGAGGGCGGCTCCGGCCCCCAGGTCCGAGGCGGCGGTCTTCTCGACCCGGCTCCGGTGCTCGGCACACCGCGCGCAGGTCGGGGCCCAGTCGGGCAGCAGGTCCTGGTGGGTGAGGGCCATGTGCCGGGCGAGCCGGATCCGGGAGCCGGGGCCGCTGTCCATGGGGTCCCAGTCGATGTCCCGCTCCCCCGTCAGCCACAGTTCCGCCGTGGCCTCCTGGATCTCCTTCATCGAACGGTAGAGGCGGGCGCACTTGGTGCAGCCGAACATCCAGGCCGGCGGCAGCGGCCACACGTCCTCGGGATCGAGGTCATCGGCACTCATGCCCGCCACGGTAGTGCCCGCCCGCCCCCCGTGCAGCCGATCCACCGGACTCCCCCCTCAGGGGTCAACCACCGGGCCCCGGAGGCCGCTTGGGGGCCGGGGGAGAAAGGAAACGGGGCCCGCCGGTGACGGCGGGCCCCTGTCGGGGGATCAGGCCCCGCTGGCCTTGAGCATGTCCTCGCGTTCGACGATCTTCACGCGCTCGCGGCCCTGCGGCTCGCCGAGGGCCTTCTCCGCGGCGTCGAGGCGGTACCAGCCCTCCCACGTCGTGTAGCGGATGTTCCGCTCGGCGAGGAAGGCCTCGACGGCCTCCGGGGCGGGCTCGGCGGGGGTGTGCAGGCGGCCGGCGCCGTGGTCCTCGAGGAGGTTCGCGATCGTCTCGTTCGCGTCGCCCTTGGTGTGGCCGATGAGACCGATCGGGCCGCGCCGGATCCAGCCGGTGACGTACGTCGACTGCAGGTGCTCGCCCGCCTCCATCACGCGGCCGCCCTCGTCCGGGACGGTGCCGCTCTCGACGTCCCACGGCAGCTTGGGCAGCTCGTCCGAGAGGTAGCCGACGGCCCGGTAGACGGCCTGCACGTCCCAGTCGGTGAACTGGCCGGTCCCCTTGACGTTGCCGGTGCCGTCGAGCTCGGTGCGCTCGGTGCGCAGGCCCACGACCCGGCCGTCCTCGCCGAGGATCTCGGAGGGCGACTCGAAGAAGTGCAGGAACAGCTTGTGCGGGCGCTCGCCGATGTCGCGGATCGCCCAGTTCTCCAGGGTCTTGGCGACCATGTCCGCCTGCTTGTTGGAGCGGCGGGTGGCGATCGAGCCCTCGTCGTAGTCGATGTCCTCGGGGTTGACGATGACCTCGATGCTGGGCGAGTGGTCGAGCTCGCGCAGCTCCATCGGGCTGAACTTGGCCTGCGCGGGGCCGCGGCGGCCGAAGACGTGGATCTCCACCGCCTTGTTGGCCTTGAGGCCGTCGTAGACGTTCGCCGGGATCTCGGTCGGGAGCAGCTCGTCGGCGGTCTTGGCGAGGATGCGGGCGACGTCGAGGGCGACGTTGCCGACGCCGAGGACGGCGACCTTCTCGGCCTCCAGCGGCCAGGTGCGCGGGACGTCCGGGTGGCCGTCGTACCAGGAGACGAAGTCGGCGGCGCCGTAGGAGCCGTCGAGTTCGACGCCCGGGATGGGAAGCGCACGGTCCGCGGTGGCACCGGTGGAGAAGACCACGGCGTCGTAGAAGGAGTGCAGCTCGTCGAGGGTGATGTCGCCCGGGTAGTCGACGTTGCCGAAGAGGCGTACCTGCGGCTTGTCGAGCACCTGGTGGAGGGCGGTGATGATGCCCTTGATCCGCGGGTGGTCGGGGGCGACGCCGTACCGGATCAGACCGAAGGGCGCGGGCATCCGCTCGAAGATGTCGATGGACACCCCCGGGGCAGTGGCGGCCTCGGACTTCAGCAGCGCGTCGGCGGCGTAGATGCCGGCCGGGCCGGCGCCGACGATTGCTACCCGCAGAGGGCGAGGCATGACATGTTCCCTTCGACCGAAAAACTGGATCAAAGGGAACCCTAAACTAAGGGCAACCTAACCCGGCACCCGCCCCCCGTTTATGGCCTCATAACTCTAACTTATGACCATTCAAAGCATCGCTTTGAGGGTGGCCGGTTCCCCTGCAGCCCGGGCATTCAGGGGGAAACTGGAAGGAAACCGACGATCTCGGGAGACAGCCGATGGACCCCGTGGCTGCACTGCAGCGGATCGCCTTCCTCCTGGAGCGCGGCCAGGCGCCGACCTACCGGGTACGGGCCTTCCGCACCGCGGCGGACGCGCTGAACCGGATGGGCGAGGACGAGGTCGCCCAGCGGGCCGCCGCCGGAACGCTGGAAGCCGTCAAGGGCATCGGGCCGAAAACCGCCCAGGTGGTGCGGGAGGCGCTGGGCGGGGCCGTTCCGGGCTACCTGCAGAAGCTGGAGGACGAGATCGCGGCGCATCCCGAGGGGCCGTCCGCGACCCCCGCCGCCCGGGCGCTGCGCCGCGCCCTGCGCGGGGACTGCCACCTGCACTCCGACTGGTCCGACGGCGGCAGCACGATCGAGGCGATGGGCCGGACCGCGGCCGAGCTGGGCCACGAGTGGGCCGTGCTCACCGACCATTCGCCGAGCCTGACCGTCGCACGGGGGCTGTCGCCGGACCGGCTGCGCGAGCAGCTGGACGTGGTGGCGGAGCTGAACGAGACCTGGGCGCCCTTCCGGCTGCTGACCGGCATCGAGTGCGACATCCTCCCCGACGGCTCCCTCGACCAGGAACCGGAACTCCTGGACCGGCTCGACCTCGTCGTCGCGTCCGTCCACTCGAAGCTGCGGATGGACGCACCCGCGATGACCCGGCGGCTGCTCACCGCCGTGCGCAACCCCCTGATGGACGTGCTGGGCCACTGCACGGGACGGCTGGTGACCGGGCGGACCCGCCCCGAATCGCAGTTCGACGCGGAGGCGGTGTTCGCCGCGTGCGCCGAATCCGCAACCGCCGTCGAGATCAACAGCCGGCCCGAGCGGCTGGACCCGCCTCGCCGGCTGCTGCGGCTCGCGGTGGAGGCCGGGACGCTGTTCGCGATCGACACGGACGCGCACGCGCCCGGCCAGCTGGACTGGCAGCCGACCGGCTGTGAACGGGCCGTGGAGTGCGGGGTGCCCGCCGAACGCGTCGTCAACACCTGGCGGGAGGAGGACCTGCTGGCCTGGACCCGCACCCGCACCCCGGCCGCGTCCGCACGCTCGGCCACCGGCGCCCGCCCCCGCCCCCGCCCTCGGTGACCGGTCGGCCCGCGCCGGCCCGGCGAGCGGCGCCGCGACCACGGCGCACGGCACCGCTGCGACACCCGCCCAGGCCAAGGAGGCACTCACCGCACCGAAGGCTCCGTTCGCCGACGGACGGGTCTGCACGTTGACGCCGGTCGGCGGGCGCGGCGGGCGGCGCACACCGGTCCCGTCCACCGTCGCCCGTCCGCGCTGCGCCATTCGCGGGGCAAACGGGGGAGCAGCGGCTCCGGGCGGGGCCCGCGGGGCACCGGTTCGAGATGCGTCCCCGCGACACTGCTGTTTCGCTGATTCCGCTCTTCCTACCCCACCCCCGAGGAGAGATCATGAACGCTTCCAGCGGATCCAGCGGCCGCGTCCGGCAGTTGCGCGAGAAGGCACAGGAGCTGAACCGGGCCGCCGAGCGCTCCACCGACCCCGAGGAGCGCCGCCGGCTGCAGGACAAGGCCCGCCGGCTGCAGGAGCAGAGCGAGCAGGAGAGCAAGATCGACGATCGGGGTATGGATCCGATGTAGGCGTCGATGGTCCAGGGCATCGGCCGGCCGCCGCACGGCTCCGGCCGGTGCCGTCCGGCAGGCACGGCGGCGCTACGGACGTCTGACGGGACCGACGGGTCCGACGAATCCGACGGGTCCGACGGTGTGACGAGTCTGGGGACGGTGCATGAAGGCGACACAGGTACTGGCCGACGGGTACGGGCGGATCCGGGAGGTGGTGCACGAGGCGGTCGAGGGGCTGTCGGCCGAGGAGCTGAACGCCCGGCTCGACCCGCACGCGAACTCGATCTCCTGGCTGGTGTGGCATCTGACCCGGGTACAGGACGATCACGTGGCGGACGCCTCGGGCCTGGAGCAGGTCTGGACGGCCCAGGACTGGGCGGCCCGGTTCGCGCTGCCGCTGCCCGCCGAGGACACCGGGTTCGGGCACAGCGCGAAGCAGGTCGGGACGGTCCGCGTCGACTCGGGCAAGCTGCTGCTGGGCTATTTCGACGCCGTGCACGAGCAGAGCCTCGGGTTCATCCGCGGCCTCGCCGCGGCCGACCTCGAACGGATCGTCGACGAGGGCTGGGACCCGCCGGTCACCCTGGGGGTGCGGCTGGTCAGCGTCCTCGCCGACGACCTGCAGCACGCCGGCCAGGCGGCGTACGTACGGGGCGTGCTCGGGCGGCAGTGAGCCCCGCCGGACGCCCCCTCAGCTCCCTCGCTCCAGGACGGAAGGCAGTCGACCGTGGCCCGAACGCGCCGCGCCGGACGGATGGCCACCCTGCTGTGCGCCCTCCTGGGGACCGCCCTGGCGGTCGAGGCCCCTGCCCCCGCGGCCGGCGCCGGGCCCGGGCGCACCGCCGAGCCCGTGGTGAACACCGAGCAGGGGCCGGTACGCGGGCGGGCCCACGGCACGTACGACACGTTCGAGGGAATCCCGTACGCCGCTCCCCCGACGGGCCCGCTGCGCTGGCGGCTCCCCCGGCTCCCGGCGCGCCGGGACGGCGTCCGCGACGCCGGGGCACCCGCCTCCCGCTGCCTACAGACGCCCGAGCTGGGGCCCGGCACCCTGACCGGATCGGAGGACTGCCTCTACCTCAACGTGACCGCGCCGCCGCCCGCTCCGTCCGGCGGGCTGCGACGGCCCGGGGCGCGGCCCGTCATGGTGTGGTTCCACGGCGGCGGCTTCGCCTGGGGCGCGGGGGACCCGTACCGGGCCGAGGCCCTCGCCGTCCGCGGGGACGCGGTGGTCGTCACGGCCAACTACCGGCTGGGGATCTTCGGCCTGTTCGGGCATCCGGGGCTCGGCGGAGCCCCGAACTTCGCGATCGCCGACCAGCAGGCGGCGCTGCGCTGGGTGCGGGCGAACATCCACCGCTTCGGCGGCGACCCGCGCAACGTCACGGTGTTCGGGGAGTCCGCGGGAGCGCTCAGCGTGTGCGCGCACCTCACCTCCCCGGGCTCGGCCGGGCTGTTCCACCGGGCGGTCGTCCAGAGCGGCGGCTGCTCGCTCAGCACGCCGCCCGGTGCCGTGCTGCCCTCCCAACCCCGGTACGAGCCCTTCGTCCCGGAGGAGACCACCACCGCGGCGGGCACCGCCGCCGCGGCCGCGCTCGGCTGCGGCCGGGCGGATCCGGCCGCCGCGCTGGACTGCCTGCGGGCGCTGGACGGGGCCGCGCTGGCGACGCCGGCGCTCATGCAGCGCTTCTCCCTCGTCTCGTACGGCAACGGCATGCTGCCCGTGGAACCCCGCCGGGCCCTGCAGTCGGGCCTCTTCCACCGGGTGCCGGTGGTCCAGGGCGCCAACCTCGACGAGATGCGGCTCTTCCTGCGGATCGTCCTGGCCGCGTCCCCGATCGCCGACGAAGCCGCCTACCGGGCCCGCGTGGTGCGGTCCTTCGGAACCGCGGCAGCACCGGCTGTCGAGGCGCACTACCCCGTGGGCGACTACCCGACGCCCGCCCTGGCCTGGGCCGCCGTCGTGACCGACGCCTCGTTCCTCTGCCCCGCCCTACGGGACGGCCGGGCCCTGGCCCGGTACGTACCGACGTACGCGTACCGGTTCGGCGACCGGGACGCGCCGAACTTCACCGGGCTGCCCCCGCTGGACGGCTTCCCCTACGGCGCGGCGCACGGCTTCGAACTGCCCTACCTGTTCACGATGCCGGTGCCCCTCACCGGGCCGCAGCGCGCCCTGTCCGACCGCATGATCGGCTACTGGACGGGCTTCGCCCGCACCGGCGTGCCCCGGGTGGCCGGGGCTCCCGCGTGGCCCCGCTTCGCAACCGGCGCCACCGTGCTGTCCCTCGCGCCGGGCCCGGACGGCACCGTCCCGGTGGACGCACGGGCGGAACACCGGTGCGCGCTGTGGGACGCCCGGGAAGCCGCCGACCGGGCACCGTAGGCTTGCCGTCATGGCAAACGACGATGCCGCCGTCCTGGCCTCGGTGGGTCCGCGGCTGCGCACCCTGCGCAAGGAGCGCGGCATCACGCTGACCCGGCTCTCGCAGACCACCGGCATCTCGGTCAGCACGCTGTCCCGCCTGGAGTCCGGCGAGCGCAGGCCCAACCTGGAGCTGCTGCTGCCGCTGGCGCGCGCCTACGCGGTGCCGCTGGACGAGCTCGTCGGGGCGCCGCCCGTGGGCGACCCGCGGGTGCGGCTGAAGCCGATCCGGCGGGCGGACACGACGATCGTGCCGCTGACCCAGAACCCCGGCGGGCTCCAGGCCTTCAAGATGGTCATCCCGGCGTCCCGCAGCACACCCGACCCGCGGACGCACGAGGGGTACGAGTGGCTGTACGTGCTGAGCGGCAGGCTGCGGCTGGTCCTCGCCGCTCGCGACCTCGTCCTGAAGGCCGGGGAGGCGGCGGAGTTCGACACCCGGCTGCCGCACTGGTTCGGCAGCACCGGGGACGCCCCGGTGGAGGTCCTCAGCCTGTTCGGCCCGCAGAGCGAGCGCGTCCACGTACGCGCGAAGCCGCGGGAGAAGTAGCCGCCTCGTAGCCGGCCGGAGGCTGCCGGTCTCGAGGCCGGCCCGTGGCTGCCCCTCCCGCAGTCGGCCCGTGGCCGCGGCCCGGCTCTGCGTGCGGCATCATCGCGGTGATGGAAACCGTACTGCCTTTCGTCTTCCTCGACGTCGACGGTCCGCTGATCCCGTTCGGGGCGACGCCGCGGGAACTCCCGTGCGGCTACCCGCTGTACGGCTCCCCGGACGACGGGAACCCGCTGCTGGCCCGGCTCGATCCCGCGCTCGGCCCCCGCCTGCTGGCCCTGCCCGGTCAGCTGGTGTGGGCCACGACGTGGACGGCCGACGCGAACGCGTGGGTCGGGCCGCGGCTCGGGCTGCCGGAGCTGCCCGTCGTGGCCTGGCCGGACCCCTCCGACGGCGACGGCCCGGGCGCGGGGCGGGGCCGGCCGCACTGGAAGGCGGGCCCCCTCCTCGAGCACGCGGCCGGGCGGCCGTTCGCCTGGGTGGACGACGAGATCACCGACGCGGACCGGGCCTGGGTGGAGGCGCACCACCCGGGCCGGGCCCTGCTCCAGCGTGTCGACGCCCGGTTCGGGCTCACGGACGCCGACTTCGCCGCACTCGACGCCTGGCTGCGCGGACCTGCACGGCTCGGTTGAGCCCACGCGCACTGCCCCCGTGCCCGTGCCGGGGATCAGGTCCAGGACGCGGCCACCAGGGACCGTTCGGCGGCGGCCAGGTGGGTGGCCGCGGACAGCCAGGCCCAGGCGTAGCCGTCGGCCGATGGGTCGGTGAGGCGGCCGAACGCGTCGCGGGGACGCCGGTCCGCCTCTGCGGCCAGGGCCGTCGCCAACTCCGCGGCCGCGGTGAACCCGGCCCGGCGCAGTGGCCCGTACGTGGCGGGCGGCTCGCTGCCGCGGGCCGATTCGGCGACGGCCCGCCGCCCGCCCGCAACCCCCGTCTCCAGCAGGCGGCGCACCCGCCACAGGGGTGCGTCGGCCAGCGGGTCCGGCCCGGGGGCCGTGGGGTGGGGTGCCGCGGCCGGGCCGGTGCCGGGCGGGAAGTGGCTGCCCTGGAGCCGCTCGTAGCCGAGGTCGGCCCGGCCGAACCATTCGTCGGGGAGCCGCAGCGTGTGCTCCGCATCCGGTACCGGCCCGATGGCGAGGGGGCGCAGGGTGGCGGCGCGGTCCAGGTCGGGGCGGCCGAGGACGCGCAGCGCCAAGCCTGGGTGGGCGGCGATCCGGCGCAGGTTCTCCCGGTGCGGCAGCTCCGGGTGGGGGTGTGCGGCCCGCAGCCGCAGCAGCGGGGCGGCCGGGTCCTCCCCCGTCCGGATCTCGCGGACCAGCAGGTCCTCGCCGGCCGCGCCGACCACCGTGACGTCGCAGCCCAGGAGTACCGGGCCGGCCGCCTCCGGGTCGGGGTCGGCGAGTTGCGCGGCCACGGCCTCGGCCGCCGGGCGGGCGAAGAGCGCCGCGGCGGGTTCCTCGGTCCAGCGGACGCCCGGCAGCGGGGTCGCCTGCACCCCGCGGCCGGCGCCGAGCCGGCCGTCGGGCGACACGGTGGCCCCGGAGATGCGCAGCCCTCCGCGCGCCAGGCCGGCGTGGTCGAGGACCGCGCCACCGAGCGCCACCGACGCGGAGCCGGCCCCCTTGGCGCGGGCGAGGCCGCCGGGGCGGACGTCGGAGACCGAGTAGCGTCCCCCGTCGGAGGCCAGCAGGTGGGTGACCACTCCCCCGTACCCGGTCGCGGACAGCACCGGCTCGCGGCACAGGCCGTGCACGCGCAGGCTGCCGCCCGGGCGGTAGGCGCGCCGGGTGCTGCCGGCCAGGGCGGGGTCGGCCGCTCCGGAGGCCAGGACGGCGGCGATGTGCAGGAGTTCGCGGAAGGCGGCGGTGAGGTCGGCGAGCCGGTGGCTGCCGCTGCGCTCCCGCGCTGCGCGCAGGCCGCGTACGAGCCGCAGGGTGGCGGCCTCGGCGCGGGGCAGCCCGGCGAGGCGGGCGGTGTGGGCGGCGCGCAGCAGCTCGGCCTGGACGACGGCGCCGCCGGCCGTGGCACCCGCCGCGAGTGCTTCTGCGGCGGCCCGCCACAGGGCGGAGGCGGCGGAGGTCTGGGCAGGGGTGAGGGCGGCGGCCCGGGCGGGTTCGGGTTCCGCCGGCGCGGGCCCCACCGCCGGTACGGCGTGCTGCCCCCCGGCCCCGGCCCCGGACTCAGGCGCAGGATCGGGCTCGGGCTCGGTCTCGGTCTCGGGCTCGGGCTCGGGCTCGGGCGGTGCGGCGTCGGCGAGCGGAGCCGCACCGAGCACCGCGGCCCGGTGCAGACAGCGCGGCGCCAGCAGGCAGCTGCAGACGGCCTGTTCGGCGGTGGTGACCGCGCCGCCGGGGCCGGGCCGCAGGGTCACGACGGCGTCCTCGCCGAAGCGGAAGCCGATGCTGCCGTCGGCGGCCTGCTCAGCGGCCGGTGTGCCGGCTGCGCAGCCCTCGACGGCGGCGTCGAGCTTCTTGCGCAGCCGGGCGGTGAGGTTCTCGACGGCTTCGGCGAGGACCTCGGGGGCGACGGGTGGCAGCGGCGACGGGGCGGTGCTCAACGGGTTTCTCCACGGAGGCGGTCGCCCACCCAGCGGGCGAGGGCGAGCGGGCTGAGGGCGGCCACCGGCATCCCGGCGGCGACGAGCTGCCGGGCGACGGACACCGAGTAGCGGGGCGTGCCGGTGTCGTCGAGCGCGGCGCAGCCGAGCAGGTGGGCGCCGGACGCGGCCAGCGCGCGCACCTCCCCGAGGAGCCCGCCGATCGGGGCGCCCTCCTCGAAGTCGCTGACCACGACGACGAGGGTGCGGCTCGGCACGGTGATGAGGGAACGGGCGTGGGCCAGGCCCGCGGCGATGTGCGTGCCGCCGCCCACGCGGACCTCCAGCAGCAGCGACAGCGGGTCGTCGACCCGGTCGGTGAAGTCCACGACCTGTGTGGAGAACGCCAGGAAGTGCGTGGACAGGGTCGGGACACCGCCGAGGACGGCCGCGGTCAGCGCCGACCAGATGACCGAGGCCTCCATGGAGCCGGAGACGTCGACGACCAGGATGAGCCGCCAGTCGGCCTCGCGGCGGGCCCGGGTGCTGAAGACGGGCCGCTCCGGGACGACGGCGAGGCTGCCGTCGTCGAGGCGGCGGGTGTGGGCGAGATTGGCCCGCAGGGTGCGGTCCAGGTCCAGCCGGCCGCCGGGGCGGCGGCTGGGCCGCGGGGTGTTGAGGCCGGACAGCGCCGGGCGCAGCCGGGTGGCCAGCTCCTTCGCGAGTTCGTCGACGAGGCGGCGCACCAGCGGACGCAGCTTCGCGACCTGGGCTTCCGGCAGGCCGCCGGCGAGCGACAGCACCGAGCTGAGCAGCTCCACGGAAGGGCGTACGGCGGCCGGGTCGAGCTGGGTCAGCACGTCGGTGCGGCCCGAGTCGGCGGCGGCCGCGAGCACCTCCTCCCGGACGTCCGCGCCGAAGATCGCCTCCAGTTCCTCGGCCCATTCGCGGGCCGTGGGGAACGAGGCCTCCTGGCCTCCGCCGCTGCCGCCGGTGTCCAGGTCGGCGGAGCCCTCGCCGCGGCCCGCGCCGTACAGCTCGTCCAGGGCGTGGGCGTAGCGGCGGGCGCCGGCGGGCAGGCGGTCGCGCTGCCGGCCGAGGAGCAGCCGCCACCGGTCGGCGGGGGCGAGCCGCTGCGGCCCGCTGTCCGTCGCGGCTCCCGGTCCGTGCTGCGGCTCGGAGTCGCCCACGGGTACGGGTACGGGTACGGGACCGGGTGCTCGTGCGGGTTGGGGTGGATCGGCCGGCGCCGCATCCGGACCCGGGGCACCGTGCCCCGGGCTGGGCAGGGCCTTCAGTGCCGCGGCCCCGGCGGCGTCCGCGGCGGCCCACAGGGCGAGCAGGGCGGGCGGCGCGTCGAGGGTGAGGTCGACGCGGTCGCCGAGCCGTTCGGTGACGGTGTCCAGCAGCCGGTCGCGGGCGGCGGGGGCGAGCGTGTCGAAGCCGCCGCGCAGGGCTGGGAGCCGGTCCAGGAAGTCCTGGTCGGTGAGCGCGTCGATCCGGTCGAGGACGGGGAGCAGGGCGGCCGCGGAGGACTGCAGCAGCGGTCCGGCCGCGGCCAACAGACCACCCAGACGGCGGGTCAGGGCGCGCCGGCCGTCCGGGGTGGCGGCGCTGTCGATCCAGCCGGCGGCGCGGTCGCCGAGGCCGGCGGCCGCGTCGAGGTCCAGCAGGACCCGGACGGCGTGCGCCGCGCCCTGCATGAGCGGGGACCCGTCGGCCGCGAGGCCGGCGAGGGCCTCGTCCATGCGCAGGCCGAGGTGCCGGGCGGCGGCCCGGTCGGCGAGGGCGACGAGGGCCCGCGCGTCGGCGGGGTCCTCGCTGCCGGCGAGGCCGGGCAGGGCGCGTACGGCGGCGTCGAGCAGCTCGCCGGCCAGCGCGCCCGCGGTGGCGGGCACGGTGTCGGAGTCGACGGGGAAGTGCCCTCGGGAGAGCCCTTCCAGCAGGTCCAGCGCCTCCAGCAGTTCGGGCAGGGCCGCGGTCTGCGGCAGGACGGCGGCCGCCTCGTCGAGCCGTACGGCGACCAGCTCGGGCAGGTCGCAGCGGGCGGCGGCGGTGAGGCCGGCGAGGATCTGGGCGGGGGTCGGGCCGCCGTCGGCGGCGGCCCGGCGGGCGGTGTCGCGCAGGGTGCCCGCGGCCGCCTGGGCGGCGGTGACACCACGGACCCCGGCGAGGTCGAGACGGGCCGGGACGGAAGGGGTCCACTTCAGCCGCCACTTGGTGCCCAGCGCGGTGCCGTCGCCGGTGGCGGCCACGTCGAGCGGCTCCCCGTACCCGGCTCCCAGGACGGCCAGCCGCTGCAGCAGGACTTCGCGGCGCCGGTCGAGCGGGGAGCGCAGCGGGTCGAGGCGGACCTCGCGGGAGGCGGGGTCCTCCGGGCCGGGCAGCCGGAGCTCGGTGAGTTCGGCCTCGACGCCGGGGCCGAGTCCGGAGCGGGGGGCGCGCGGGGTGGTGCGGCCCCGGCCGGTGCCCACGAACACGGCTTCGAGGGCGCGGGCCAGTGCCCGGCCGCGGCCCAGCGGTTCGCCCTGGCCGAGGACGGTGGTGACGGCCTCCAGGAGTTCGCCGCGGCCGGGGGCGGGCAGGCCGCGCAGGACGGCCAGGTCGCAGGCGAGCCGCAGGGTTTCGGCGGCTTCCCCGGTCCCGGCGGTGTGGCCGGCCCGGCGCAGTTCCCGGCACAGGCCGGTCACGGCGGCGGAGGCCGCGGTCCGCAGCCGCTCCGGGTCACCGCCGGCCTCCAGGACGGCCTGCTGCCACAGCGGGTCGCGGATGCCGGCGGGGTAGCCGGAGCGGGAGTCGAGCAGGTCGAAGGAGTAGGGCACGAACGAGGTGACGGCCTCGTCGGCGGGGGCTTCGGCCTTGCCCGCCCCCGCTCGGGCCGACGCACCGGCGCCGCCGGTGGCGCGCGCGGCACCGGCGGCGGAGTCGAGGAGGGCCGGGGCGTGGAAGGCTCCGATGACGGCGGCGACGCGCCGGCCCCCGGCGGCCGCGGCCGCGATGACCGCGCGCATCCGCTCCTCGCGGGCCAGGTCCACGGCGGGGACGCCGGAGGCGGCCGCGTCCTGGCGCAGCGCCCAGCCGACGCCGAGGGCCGCACGCCGGACGGCCTCCGGCGTGCAGCCGGGGGCCAGCACCTCGACGGCGCGGTCCCACAGGTCGTCGCCGTCCCGGCCGGTGCCGGCCGCGCTGAGGGCGCCCGCGTACGAGCGGCCCCGCGGGCCGGAGCCGGGGTTGGCGGCGGGATCCGCGGCCGGTTCCCCTTCCACGGCGGCGTCCGGAACCGGCTCCGCGGCCGCCCCCGGGTCGGCGGCCGGGTGCGGGGTCCAGCCCGGGTCGGACAGCGGCAGGTCGCAGCACAGCACCTCGGCGCCGTGCGCCCGCGCCCAGCGGATCGCGGCCAGCTCCGGGGAGAAGTCCGCGAAGGGGTAGAACGCCAGTCGGCCGTCGAGTCCGCTGCCGGCGAGGGCGACGGGGGCCTGCGTCTCCGGGTCCGCGAGGTGCTCCAGCCACGGCTGGAAGTCGGCGGGCAGCTCGACGCAGACCACGTCGGCCCCGGAGGCGTCCAGCAGGGCCGGCACCACGGCGGCCAGGGCGGGGCTGTGGTGGCGCACCCCCAGCAGGTACGGCGTCCGGGACGCGGCGAGCGCTTCCACGGTGTCCCGCGGATCGGCGTCCGGATCCGGGACGGCGGCGGGCGGCGGGGTGCCCGCGGGCAGGGCGGTAGTGGTCATCGCAGGCTCCCGCGCAGGTCCCACAGGCGGCGCCACATGGCCGAGCCGTCCTCGGCGCGGCGGCGGACCGGGCCGTCCCAGTAGCCGAGCAGGCGGCCGTGGTCGGCGGGGTCGTCCTTGCGGACCACGCCCAGAAGGTGGCCGGGCAGCAGGTCCAGGACGTCGCCGCCCGGCAGGTAGGCGGCGGCGACGCCCAGCGAGGTCGCCACCTGGACGGCCTCGGCGGTGGACATGACCGTACCGGGGCGTTCCACGTCCCAGCCCTCGGCGGATCGCCCGGAGCGCAGGTCCCGGAAGACGGTGACGAGTGCGTCGAGCACGGCGTCGTCGACGCCGAAGGAGGCGCCCGCGCGCTGGACGGCCGCGACCGCCTGGTGGCGGATCAGCGTGGCCTCGGCGTCGGCGTCGGCGATGGGGTCGACGGTCTCGAAGTTGAAGCGGCGCTTGAGGGCGGCGGACATCTCGGAGACGCCGCGGTCGCGCAGGTTGGCGGTGGCGATGACCGTGAACCCGGGGGCGGCGCTGACCACCGCGTCCTCGGTGGCGGCGAGTTCGGGCACGCTGACCCGCCGGTCGGACAGGATCGACACGAGGGCGTCCTGGACCTCGGGCAGGCAGCGGGTGATCTCCTCGACCCGTACGACGCGCCCGGTCCGCATGGCGGAGAGGACCGGGGAGTCGACCAGTGCCTGCGGGGTGGGGCCCTGGGCGAGCAGCAGGGCGTAGTTCCAGCCGTAGCGGAAGGCGTCCTCGGTGGTGCCGGCGGTGCCCTGGACGGTGAGGGCGCTGGTGCCGCAGACGGCGGCGGCGAGCAGTTCGGACAGCATCGACTTGGCGGTGCCGGGCTCGCCGGTGAGGAGGAGGCCGCGCTCGCCGGCGAGGGTGACGACGCAGCGCTCGACGAGGGCGCGTTCGCCGACGAACTTGGGGGCGATGACCAGCTTGGCGGGCAGGCCCGCCCGGCGCTTCGGCAGGGCCAGTTCGGCGCCGTCGCTGCCGCAGACGAAGGTGACGACGGCGCGCGGGGTCAGCGCCCAGCCCGGCGGGCGGGGGCCGGTGTCCTGGGCGGCGAGGAAGGCGAGTTCGGTGGCGTACCGCTCTTCGGCGGGCAGCGTCTGGCGGGCCGGGGCGGCGGCAGCGTCTTCGGTGACGGTCGTCATGGGAGTCCTCGGAAACTCGGCGGGAGAACGAAACAGATGAAGTGGAAGAAACGGAAAACGGGGAAAGGGAGGGGAGGGCCGGCCCGTGGTGCGGGCACCCGCGGCGCGCGGGGGTGAGCCGCACCGCGGGTGCCCGCACCGGGGCCGGTCCCTCGCCGGCCGGCCCCGTGGTGGGGCCGGCCGGCGGTGCCGTCAGCGGCGGCGGGTGCGGGTGCGCTTGACCTTGAGCTCCTCGAAGCGCGGTACGTCGCCCTCGGTGACCCGCTGCCAGGCCCTGCGGTAGAGGTCCGCGGCCGGTTCGGCCGGTACCAGGACGCGGAGGACCGGGCGGCCGCCGGGGGCGAAGCCCTCGTACATCGGCAGCTTCCACTGCTCCACGGGCAGGTTCGGGGAGGCCATCTCGGCCCAGGGGCCGGGGAGGAACAGGGTGCGCCCGGCCCGGGTGCGGGCGGCCGTGACCACCAGGTCGGTGGCGGCCAGTTCGGCGCGGGCCGCCTTCAGGCGGCCCGGCTTCCAGCCCGTCCACCGGGCCGTGTTCCGGTCGGTGGGGTCGGGCATCGCCAGCAGCATCAGGTACAGCACCGCCGCGTCCGCGCCCAGGCCGTGCGCCGCCTGTACCTCGGCCACCAGCTCGGGAACCGACCGGCCCGGGTCCTGCGGCCACCACGTCCCGTCCTCGTCCGGCGTGCCCGCGGCCGGGGCACCCGGGTCGGCGAGCAGGGCCGCGAACTGCGGGTCGTGGGCGCAGCGCAGGGCGGTCTCGGCCGCGGTCGGCTGCTGGTCGTCGCCGCGCAGGGCCGGCAGGTAGGGGTCGGAGCCGGTGGAGTCGAGCAGGGCGGTGCGCAGGGCCGGCCGCGGCCGGTCGTCGTGGGTGGCCATGACGACCGCGCCGTAGCGCTCGTAGCCCTCCGCGGTCTCGGTCGGGGTGCCGGCGGCCTTGCGGAATTCGGGGAGGTCGGCGTAGTACCCCAGGTCGAGGAGGAGTCCGGGCGCGGCGAGCCGCTGCCGTACGGCGGTGAGCACGGGCGGCAGGGCGGCCCGTACCGGATCGCCGGCGGGCAGGCGGTGGGCGAGCCAGGCGGTCACGGCGAGGGCGTCGGTCAGGACCGTGGTGGTGAACGGCTCCCCGCCCGGTGTGCCGGGCTCCACCCGGTCGTTGCGGACCGTCCACTCCCTGTCGGTGCCCAGCGCCGGGGAGGCCTCGGGGTCGAGGACGGAGACGAGGGCCCGGTGCGTGGGCCAGGAGGTGCGTACGGCGCGGGTGGTCTCGGCGAGCAGCCACTCGGGGACGGGCGTCCGGCGGCCCACGCGCCGGTTCCACAGCTCGGCGGCGGCGGCGACGTCCGGGCCGTCGGTCCACAGCCGGGCCGGGTCGGCCGGCAGCAGGGCCGCGACGAGGGACCGCCGCAGGTCGATGTCGAGGGCCTTGAGCTCGGTGCGGGCGTGCTTGGCGTCGGCGGCCTTCACGCCGAGGGCCGTGCGCAGTTCGGCCGGCAGGAAGTTGTGCTCGTAGCTGTCGATGTTCGGCAGGCCGGCGAGCAGCAGCTTCGCCGTCGTGGCGGAGACGCCGGTCAGGCGCGCGAACTCGTCGGCTGCTTCGAGGCGCAGGGGTGCAGGGCCGTGGGCGGCGGCCTCGGTGAGGAAGGCGGTCAGCCAGCCGGGGCCGCGGTCGCGGTCGCCGACGGGGGCCTCCCCGCGCAGGGTGTAGGGGCCGGGCACGGTGAACCGGCCGGAGGGATCGTGGAGCAGGGCCCCGAATTCGCCGCCTCCGCCGGGTACGCCCTCGCTGTGCTCGGTGAGGGCGAGGACGGCGCCGCCGCCGAGCGGGAGCAGGCTGCGGTGCGAGAAGCTGCGGCCCAGGCCGTCGGGGGTGCGCAGGTGGTGGTCGTCGAGGTGGACCACGACGCGCCGCCAGCGGTCGGCCGACCCTGCGGTCGAGGCCAGGCCGAGGGCGTCGATCGTGCCGAGCAGCCCGCACAGGACGGCTCGCTGATCGTCGGTGGCGCCGGGTGCGACGGCGCGGTAGGCGAGGGCGGCGGGGTGGTCGAGCATCGGTGTGAACGGGAGCCCGGAGTACTCCAGCGTGGGCAGGTCGAAGTGGAGCCGGCCCGGTACGGCGGTGGCACCGGTGTCGGCGACCGCGGCGGCGAGGCGGTGCAGGTACTGGTGGGCGACGTCGCGCGGACCGCCCCAGTGGTAGTAGCCGGTGCCGATGACGCCGCGCAGGGCGTCCTCGACGAACGCGTCCGTGGGGCCCTCCGGTTCACCGGGCGCGGCGGCGTCGGCGGAGTCGAGGCGGGCGGCGATTGCGTCCAGGGCCTTCTGCTGGGCGAGGGCGAAGCGCAGCACCTCGATGACGCCGCCGACCAGCTCGGGCGCGGTGACCTGCGGGAAGGCGGCGCTGACCAGGCCGGGCAGGTCGGACGCCTTCTCCGCGGCGGCGGCCGCGTCGAGCAGAGCGGCGACGGTGTCCCGGTCGGCGGCGCGCATTGCGGCGGAACCCTCCGGGTCGCGGGGGCGCAGGGCGTACCAGAAGGGCACCGGCGGGAGGTCGACGCTGCCGGTGGCGAAGCCCTCGTTGCGGTGGTCGCCGCTGGTCATCACGGTGACGACCCCGTCGGGGTCGGTGATGCTCAGTTCGCGCCAGCGGTGGGTGAGGGCGCGCGGCCGGTCGTCGCCGGGTACGGCGAGGGCGGCGGCGGGCATGTTGCCGTCCTCGGGGGTGCGGACGGTGCGGCCGGCGGTGTCGGTGCCGTACCAGCCCTCGTCCTTGACGCGGACGGCGCACCAGCCGAGGAGGCCGTCGGCGGGCGCCCCGAGGGCCGAGCCCTCGACGGTGGGTGCGGGCCGCAGCCAGGCGGAGCGGGCGGCGAAGTTGGTGGACGCGGGACGGGCGGCCAGCGCGTCGGTGAGGAAGGCCGGCTGGGAGAAGCGGCCGTGGGTGCCGTCGGCGGGGTTGTACTCGCACCAGCCGGCGCCGCCCTGGTCCTTGTCGCGGGACCGCCACACCCAGTACGAGGTGCCGTCGGACAGTACGGCCTGCTCGGCGGGCAGTTCGGTGTCCCCGGCGTGCAGGACGCCGCCGCCGAGGGTGCGGCCGCCGCCGGGCAGGGGGAGGCTGATCTCGTCGGAGCGCAGTGACCAGTGGGCGCGGTCGGTCTTCAGGGTGAAGACGTTCTGCGGGTCGGTGTGCCAGTAGCCCTGGACCTCGCTGCCCCAGGTGGACCAGAAGACGAGCAGCGCGCCGTCGACGTAGTGGAACCCGTACCGGTACGAGCCGCCGGTCGGCACGCGCAGGTCGTGGGTGAGCACGGTGGAGTCGGCGTCGATGACGCGGACCTGGATGCTGTTGGCGACGATGAGGTGGGGCCAGGCCTCGACGACGGTCAGATGGTTGCGGTGCAGTGCCTTCCGGTCGGCGAGCTCGACGAGTGCCTCCTCGAACGCGGGCCAGGCGAACTCCTCGAAGAGGCCTCCGCGCAGGGTGCGGGCGAGGATCCCGCCGAGGTCGGCGGCGGCCGCGTCGGCCACCTCCTCGCGGGCGAGTTCGAGGGCCTCGGCGGGCAGCCAGGTCAGTCGGCCGATGGCCTCGGGCAGCCCGGGCAGGCCCGCGGCCTTGGAGTTGCGGGCGACCTCCTGCATCCATTCGGTGAGCATGGGGCGGCCGCCGGGCGAGGCGGCGAGGCGGCGCATGACGTCGCCGCCGGAGGTGGCGTCGCCGAAGGAGTTCACGGCGCGGCGGAACGCGGGCCGGAACCGCCGGTCGGCGGCGAGGGCCTCCAGGTCGCGGCGCTGGTCGGCGCGGGCCCAGTCGGCCAGGTTCAGCTGGTTGTGGCGGTGGTGCGGGCGGGAGTTCTCCTCGGGGTCGGCGACCGGGATCCCGAGGGAGAGGAGCAGGTCGAGCAGGTCGACGTCCTGGACGCCGATGAGCAGGCCGGCCTCGCGGCCGGGCTCGGCGAGTTCGGTGCGCAGCCGGTCGGCGGCGCGGGTGACGAGGTCGAGGAGGGCGGGGAGGGTGGGTCGCTGCCCCCAGCCGGCGTGGCGGGCGGCGTGGTAGCGCTCCAGCCAGCCGGCGGCCCCGTCGGCGCAGCGCTGCTCGGCGGGCAGGCCGGCGTCGACGAGCCCGGCGGTGGCGCCGGACTCCTCGAGGATCTCCAGCCAGAGCTCGGACAGTTCGCCGTCGCCGCCGCCGGGCGGCATCAGTTCGAGGAGGGTGCCCCGGACGGCCGGCTCGCGGCGGGCCAGGGCGATCAGCGCGGTGCGGTGCGCCTTCCACCAGCCGTACGCGGCGCGCAGGGTGGCGGGCAGCGGCAGCAGCTCGGCGAGGTATTCCTGCTCGGCCTGGCTGCCGGTCAGGCCGGCGGCCCGGGCGAGGCGGCGCAACTCGGTCGCGGCCTGGGCGGAGGGCGGCAGGCCGCCGGCGGTGCGGCGGACGCACAGGCGGCGGAAACGGCTGTGGGCCTCGGCGGGGCTGACGCGGGCCGAGAGGTCCTTGGCGTAGCCGGTGAGGACCTTCACGGGGAGGGCGCCGACGAGGGCGAACTCGAGGAAGACGGCGTCGAGGCGGTCCTCGTCGACGGTGAGGCCGTGCCGGGCCTCGGCGGTGCGGGCGCGGCCGAACAGCTGGGAGGCGTAGGCGGTGTTCTCGACGGCGAGGAAGAGGCGGGCGGCCTGCTCGTAGAAGACGGGCAGGAAGTGCGGTACCGCCGCGGCGAGCCGGCCGGCCAGTTCGTGGCAGGCGTCGAGGGCGGCCTTGGGCTTGGTCTTGGCCTGGCGGGCGGCGCGGTCGAGTTCGGGGACGACGGCGAGGGCGTGGTGGCCGTCCTCGGGGTGGTGGACGAGGACCCATTCGGGGAAGCCGAGGGCCTGGCGCTGGCCGAGGCCGACGACGGGCGGCTCGCCCTCGTCGGGGACGAGCCCGAGGAAACCGGCGGCCAGGTCCTCGGCCGGGCCGAGTTCGGCGGCGGCGAGCCGGACGACGACGCGACCGTCGGGGAGGGCGGGGTGGCGGTAGGTGCGGGCGGTCAGGTCGACGGCGGAGGGGCCGGCGCCGTCGGTGCCGACCGGCAGCACGGCGCCGGCCTTCAGGAGCAGTGCGGCCTCGGTCGCGGTGCCGGGCGTGTTCGCGGTGGTGGTCGTGGTCGCGGTGGTCGTGGTGGTGGTCATCGTGCGTCCTTGCCCTCTTCGATCTTGCGTCCGGCGTACAGTGCGGCGGCCATGCGCATGCCCTCGGACCAGGCGACAGGTCCGACCTCGGTCAGGCGGACGGCCCGGCCGTCCTCGTCGTGCCAGCTGAGGGCGCCGGTGGTGGCCTCGTCCTCGTAGTAGGGCTCGCCGATCCAGACCGCGGCCTCGGTGGCCCGGCCGGTGTCGCGGACCGCGCAGGTGGCGTAGCCGCCGGAGACGCGGTAGCCGAGGTTGGTGGCGCGGGCGGCCAGGCCGAAGCGGTTGGGGAAGACGCCGCCCGCGTAGTCGCGGACCTCGGTGTCCTTGGCGGCGAGCCCCTCGGGCTTGAGCCAGGTCGCCCGGTGGATCTGCTCCACCCGCTGCACGATGCCGAGTTCGGCCGCGAAGTCCCGTACGTCGTCCAGGTCGGGCAGCAGCACCGGGTGGGGCAGGGTCACGGTGCGGGGGGAGAGCCGTACGGTCTCGCCGTCGAGGTTGACCACCTTCAGCTCGCCGGAGGCAGTGGCGTCGCGCAGGAAGCCCACCTCGTCCGGGTCGTCGCCGACGACGGCGAGGTCGCGCAGCGCGTTCTGCCAGGCCTCGTCCGGCCACACCCGGGCGAGCACGGCGGTGGGCACGGGCAGGGAGGACACCATCCAGGTGTCGACCTGGGCGATGCAGGCCGCCTCGTGCCGGTCGAGCCATTCGGCGAGCCGGCGCAGCCGGTCCACCTCGGGGTGCTCGCGCAGGGCCTTGGGCAGTGATTTGAGCTGCCGTCCCGCCGTGCGCCCGGTGGTGGACCGCGCCGCCACCTTTCCTTCCACCAGGGCGATCTCGTATCCCTCGCCCGCCGCCAGCCAAGCCATGTGCCTCGTGCCCTTCCGCCTGCCCGATCCGATTCCGCGCAGCGCCGGGCACGGCCGAAAAGCCCCCCTGAGCTGCGGTATGCGGCGAGATTAGCGAGAGCCACTGACAACGGCCTTCCAGGGGGCTCCTATCCGGGTCCCGGAGCTGCTGCGGGGCCGGGCCACTGGGCTGAATGTCCGGTTCTGGGTACTGTTTTCGAGACAGGGCGCGGACCGGGTGTCGGGGTGGGCTTTCATGGGACGTCAGATACGGGTGCCGGCTGCGGTGCTGGCGGCTTCGCTGCTGCTGGCCGCGGCGGGCTGCACGTCGAACGGCACGGACGGGGCGGGCGGGGCGGACCCGGGGGCCTCCCCACCCCCGGCACGGGCGGGTTCGCCGTCGGCCGGCGACGGCAAGGCGGGCGGCGGGGAGACGCTGCCGGGCGTGGCGGACGTCGGCGCGGCCCGTGCGCAGCTGGCCGGGCTGACGGTGGCGCCGGTGGGGACGATGGCCGGATACAGCCGGTCCGGGTTCACGCACTGGGCGGAGCAGGGCGGGACCTGCAACACGCGCGAGGCGGTCCTCCAGCGCGACGGCACGGACGTGGTGCAGGACGCGGGGTGCCGGGCGGTCTCCGGGAGGTGGAGGAGCCTGTACGACGGGGTGGTGGTGACCGACGCGTCGACGATGGACATCGACCACGTGGTGCCGCTCGCCGAGGGGTGGCGTTCGGGCGCGGCCGCGTGGGACGCCCCCCGACGGAGGGCGTTCGCCAACGACCTGGCCCTCCCCCAGCTGCTGGCGGTCACGGCGGCGTCGAACCGGTCGAAGGGCGACCAGAGTCCGGACCTGTGGCAGCCGCCGGACAGGTCGAGCTGGTGCCTGTACGGGCGGGCGTGGACGACGGTGAAGTCCGCCTACGGTCTGACCGTCACGGAGGCGGAGAAGAAGATGCTCACGACGATGCTGGACACCTGCGCGGCCTGACCGGACCCCGCGCCGGCCAGGCCGGGGCCCGACGAGACCAGACCGGGGCCCGATCAGACCAGAAGCCCGACCAGACCAGGGTCCCGATCAGACCAGGGCCCGATCACGCCTCGTACTCGGTGAGGTCGATGCCGTACACCCGGAGCAGGTGCCCGTGCTCCGGGTCGGTGGCCTCCCCCTCGGGCGCCATGCCCAGCTTCTCGGCCACGTTGTCGGAAGCCCGGTCGCCGGACCGGACCACGGCGATCACCCGGTCCAGGCCGCGGTCCTGGAGGGCGAACTCCAGGGTGGCCTGGGCGGCCTCGGACGCGTAGCCCTGCCCCCAGTACGGGCGGCCGAGGCGCCAGCGGATGTCGACGGCGGGCAGCAGCTCGGGCAGGTGTTCGGGCACCGACAGGCCGACCGCGCCGATCAGCTCACCGGAACCGAGCAGTTCGACGGCGAAGAGGCCGAAGCCTTCCTCGTCCCATTCGTCCTCCCACCGCTCGATCTCGTCGGCGGTCTGCTCCAGGTCGAGCGGGGAGCCGTCGCCGATCCAGCGCATCACCGCCGGATCGGCGTTGATCTCCGACAGGGGGACGAGGTCGTCGTCGTCCCAGCGGCGCAGGAGGAGACGGGGGGTGCGGATCTCGGTCATGCCCCCATCCTGCCGAAACGTCCCCGGCCTGCGGTAATCGGGGCCCTCAGGGGCGGTGGAACCGGACCTCGGGCGCATCGGCGGCCGGGCCTTCCAGCAGCGGCTGCGGTATGCCCTTGAGGTGCAGGTCGAAGAAGGCACCCACGTAGCGGCGGGTCAGCTCCAGCGACCGGTCCCCGGGCAGCGGGCTCATCCTCGGCAGTCCGAGCCCGTCGCTGACGGCGGGCCAGTCGGTGAAGGTGAAGTGGTGGGAGTCGGCGAAGGTGATCCAGCGCTTCCAGCCGTCGAGCCGGGGCCAGTTGGCGTCCCAACCCGCCGGGTTGCCGGGCGCGCTGCCGGGGACGACCTCGGCCCCGCCGAGCAGCATGAAGGGCCGGCCGTCCAGACCGCCGTCGGGGACGGGCGAGAACAGCCCGCCGTCCATGTCGATGCCGGCGCGGACCCGCGGGTCGGTGGCCATCACGGCGGCCGCGGCGGAGCCGCCCATGGAGTGGCCGGCCGCGGCGATCCGGTTGCGGTCGATCAGGCCGGCGTGCCGCCAGGCCGGGTGCCGTCCGGTGAGCCGGTCCAGCAGAAAGGACACGTCGCGGGCGCGGTTGTCCGCCACCGGCTTGTAGTCCCTCGTCTGCCGGACGACGTCGCAGGCCTTGCAGGTCAGGACGCGCCCGCCGGGGAAGCTCGTGCCGGCGGTCTCGTACGCGTGGTCCACGGCGGCGACCACGTAGCCGCGGGAGGCGAGTTCCTCGGCCAGTGCGGTGAGCGTGCCCCGCGGCACGGTGAAGCCGGGCGAGAGGACGACCAGGGGGTGGCGACCGGCGAGGGGGCGCGCTCCGGAGCGGGCGTGCGCCTTCACCCCGGCCAGGCTCTCCACGGCGACCTGCTGCTCCATGCCCCGGTCGGCGATCAGCAGGCGGGCTTCGTCGTCGGTGAGGTACGGGGCCACGGGGCCGCCCGTGCCGCGGTGGGCCGGGTAGCGCATGGTGACCATCAGTTCGCGCGGTCCGGACCCGGCCCAGGGGTCGGTGCGGCTGTGGTCGACGAGGTGGAGGGTCTCCTGTCCGACGCCGAACCGGCCCGTGGGACGCGGCAGTTCGGGCCGGACCACCCCGGTGGTGGCGGCCGTGGACACGGAGGCCGGTGCGGTCGGGGCCGCCGGGGCGGACCCGGTCGCCGAGGCGGTTCCGGCGGCGGTCAGGACGAGCGGCAGGAGCAGGGCGCCTAAGACGGCGGCGGTGGTGGTGGTGCGGCGTCGGTTCATGGCATCGACGCTACGCGCCGGTCGCCGTGCCGATCATCGTCTCGGAGGTTGATCGGGGGCTCCGCCCGCAGGAGGGCCTCCCATCCCCCGCTAGGGGGACGGGAGGCCGGTCGGTGCGGTGTCAGGAGACGCTGATCGCGTCCAGTTTGGCCCGCAGGTAGGCGTGGGAGTCGACCGGCTCGTGCCTCACCCGGCCGATCGGCTCCGGCAGCGACTCGACGCGCGTGTGCGGGTCGCAGTCGTAGAAGTACACCAGCGACACCAGCTCCTCGGCCGGGGCGTCGGTGGGCGGCGGCAGCACCCGGTGGCGGCCCGCCCGCCAGCGGTCCCCCGTCCAGCGGGCCAGCAGGTCGCCGATGTTGACGGTGAGGGCGGCCGGGTCGTACGGGGCGTCCTGCCAGCCGTCGGCGTCGGTGTGGATCTGGAGCCCGCCGGCGCCCGGCTCGCGGTCGAGGATCGTGACGGTGCCGAAGTCGGTGTGCGCGCCGATGCGGAACTGGCCGGGCAGCGGTGGGCCGAGGACCTCGGTGCCCGGGTACCAGTTGAGGTTGAAGCCCCAGGTGGGGTGGCCGGTGTGGCGGGTGAAGTGGTCCGTGCCGAGGCCCAGGGCACCGGCGAGGAGCTCCAGCAGCTCGTCGGACAGGGCCCGCATCCGGGTGAGGTACTCCTCGACCGGCGGCCGCAGTCCCGGCACCTCGGCGGGCCAGACGTTCGGGCGGAACCACTCGGCGTCCACCGCGGGGTCGCCGGTGGGTTCGTCCGCCGCCCAGGACCAGGACTCCTTCAGGTCGGGCGGCGAGGCGGTGCCCTCCGCGTAGCTGTTGGCCTCGGCGCCCGGGCCGAGCCAGCCGCGGCCGCCGACGGTGACCGCGTACGGCTCCTTCACCGGCGCTGGCAGCCGGAAGAACGTGCGGGCGGCGGCCCGGATCCGGGCGGGTAGCGCCGGGTCGACGCCGTGCCCGGTGACCAGGAGGAACCCGGCGGCTTGCAGGGCCTCGTCGACCTCGGCGGCGATCCGCGCGCGGACCGCCGGGCCGCCGGACCGCCACGGCCCGAGGTCGATCACGGGGACCGGGGAGCCGGAGCCCGCCCCTCCGCCGCCGGTGTCACGCAGGGAACTCGCCATGGGGACCTGCCTTTCCGAGCCTGTGTCGGGCGTCCGCCACCGACGCTAGTACGGCAGCGGGCATCGCCGTGAGGGGCGGGCCCGTGGGTCGTGCGGTCGGCCCCGCCCACCGGCCGACGCAGGCGGACCGGCCGCGTGCGGCGCGGGCACCGCACCGCACCCGAACCGCGCGCCGGGGTCAGACCGCCTGTAGCCGATGGAGGTAGAACTCTCCCACCGGGCGGTTGACGTAGAGCGACTGCACCCGGTAGCGACCGTGGGGGATCTCGATCCGGAGCATGTAGTCCTCTTCCGTGTCCGCACCCGGCACCAAGCCGTCGATCAGCGCGTACGGCCCGCCCAGGACGATCTCGAAGGCGTCCTGCCATCCCTGTGCGGCCATGGCCCGCTCCACCTCCCGGCGGAGGTCGCAGCTCTCTTCGGAGCCGACGTTCTGGACGAAGGTCATGCTCTCGGGCAGGTACGTCACGGGGAGTGCCTCGCCTCCGATCGTGAGGACTTCCTCATGGCAGGGGAGCAGGACCTTGTTGATGTACGCGCTGAGCTCCTCGAACGCCTCGGTGCCGGCCCACTCCTGCACATGGCGCGCGGGACACACCACGTAGTAGCCGAATTCCGTTCCGTCGAGCCAGTTCGCCGAAGTCACCAAGTCCCCTTGTCCCCTTCCCGGTATGCCGACGCGGCTCCGCGTCCGCCGGGCCCCACAGATAACACGGGCCGCTGACAGTCCGGCGCGCCGGGGGAATCCGGGCCGCCTGAGCGGGCTCCGCCCCCCTCAGGGACGCTCCAGGCCGGCGCAGGGCGGGGAGTAGGCGACGTACGGCAGGTGGGCGGTCCACTGCGCCCGGGTGATCCGGGGGCCGGTGCGGGCGCAGGCGCCGGCGATCACCCGGGCGAGGTCGGTTCCCGCCAGCCGGACGGTGGTGTCGAAGCCCCCGGAGGCGAGCACGGCGCCGTCGGGGCTGAAGGCGACCGAGCCGACGGCGGTGGCATGGCCGGTGAGGGTGGCGAGCAGCCCGGGGCGGGCGGGGCGGGCCACGCTCCACATGCGGACGGTGCGGTCGTCGCTCGCGCTGGCGAGGGTGCGCCCGTCGGGGCTGAACAGCACGGAGCCCACGACGTCGGTGTGGCCGGTGAGGGTGGCGAGCGGGGCGGGTCGGTGGGGGTCGGCGACGTTCCACAGCCGGATCGGGTTGCGGCCGCCGCCCGCCGAGGCCAGGACGCCGCCGTCGGGGCTGAAGGCGACGGAGAACACGACGGTGTCGTGGCCCTCCAGGGCGGCCAGCGGGAGCGGGCGGCGCGGGTCGGTGACATCGGTGAGCCGGACGGTGGAGTCCTCGCCCGCGCTGGCCAGTGCGCGCCCGTCGGGGGCGAAGGCGACCGCGCGCACGGCATCGCGGTGGCCGCCGATCCGGGCGAGGAGGGCGGGGCGGGCGGCGTCGGCCACGTCCCACAGGCCGACGCTGCCGTCGCTGCCGGAGGTGGCGAGGGTGTGTCCGTCAGGGCTGTAGGCGAGGGCGCGCACCTCGCCCCCTTGCCCGGTGAGCGAAGCCATTCGGGCGGGCCTGGTCGGGTCGGACACGTCCCACAGCCGGGCGGTGCCGTCGGCGGACCCGGTGGCCAGGGTGCGGCCGTCGGGCCGGTAGGCCACGGCGCGGACGTCGCCGCCGTGTCCGGTCAGGGCGGCCCCGGGGACGGGCCGGTCGGTGCCGTCGACCTGCCACAGGCGGGCGGTGTGGTCGCCGCTGGCGGTCGCCAGCTGCCGGCCGTCGGGGCGGTAGGCGAGCGCGACGACCTCCTTGGGGTGCGCCGGGACCGTGGTCATCAGCGCGCTGAGCAGGCTGTCGCGGGTCTTCGGGGTGGGCGAGAGGCGGTACGCGGCCAGGCTGAGCTGGACGGCCAGCCCGGGCTCGGTGGTGGTGAGGTCGCTGACGCCGTCGGCGAGGTTCCCGGCGACGGCGTCGTTGCGCTGCCGGGTCACCTCGGCGCCGGCCCGCACGGCGCTGGCGGTGGCGACCCCCGCGACGACGACGAGGGCGGCGAGCAGGGCGACGAGGTAGCCGAGGCGGCGGGCGCGACGCCGGGCCGAGTTCCCCGCGGCCTCCTCTGCGGCGAGTCCGGCGTCGAGGAAGTCCCGCTCCGCGGCGGTGAGTCCGGTGCCGCGCCCGGCGGCCAGGTCGCGGGCGAGGGCGAGCCGGGTGCCCCGGTAGAGGGCTCCGGGGTCGCGCCCCAGGCTCTCCCATGCCCGGGCGGCTTCGGTGAGCCGGCGGTGCAGCCGCAGGTGTTCGCGGTCGTCGGTGAGCCAGCCGCGCAGCCGGGGCCAGGCGCGGATCAGCGCCTCGTGGGTGAGTTCGACGCGTCCGTCGTCGAGGGTGAGCAGGCGCAGCCGGGCGGCGCGGGCCAGCACGGTCGCGGTGCCGGCGTCCGGGGGCAGTTCGTCGCGGGCGACGGGGCGCTTGGTGTCCTCGGTTCCCTCGCCGAGGGCGATGAGGTGGACGAAGATCTGCCGGGCGAGCTGCTGCTGTCGGCCGGTGAGCGAGGCGTACAGGGCTTCCGCGGACTGCGCGAGGGCTCCGTCGAAGCCGCCCGCGGCGTGGAAGCCGTCCAGGGTCAGGGCCGCGCCCCGGCGCCGCCGCCAGGTCTCCAGCAGGGCGTGGGACAGCAGGGGCAGGGCTCCGACCTGGCCGTGCGCGTGGGCGACGAGGGTGGCCTGGAGGCCGCCTTCCACGGTGAGGCCCGACCGGCGGGCCGGTTCGACGACGGCGCGGCGCAGTTCGGCCGCGGTCATGGGGCCGACGACGGTCTGCGCGTCGCGCAGGACCCCGACGAGCGGGGCGTGCCGGGTGCAGTGGGCGTAGAAGTCGGCGCGGACGCCGAGGACGATGCGGCAACGGGAGCCGGGCCGCTGCGCCTCGCCGACGAGGGCGGCGATGAACCGGTCGCGGGCGGCGGGGTCGCGACACACGGTGAACACCTCCTCGAACTGGTCGACGACCAAGACGAGTTCGCCGGTGGCGGCCGGTTCGCGGGGTGCGTCGAGGGCTTCCTCCAGCCGCTCCACGGGGTGCGGTCCGGGGGTCAGGACGCGGACCGCGGTGTGGGGGGCCTCCCGCCGGAGGCGGGGCAGCAGTCCGGCGTGCAGGAGGGAGGACTTGCCGGCTCCGGAGGCTCCGACGAGGGCGACGACCCGGTGGCGGGCCAGGGTGGCGAGGAGGTCTTCGACGAGCCGCTCCCGGCCGAAGAACAGGCCGGCGTCCTCGGCCCGGAACGCGGCCAGGCCGACGTACGGGACCCCTTCCGGGCCGTCCGGCGGCGGGCCGGCGCCCCGCCCTCCGTCGGGTTCGCCGTCCGGGTCGCGGTGACCGGCGGACAGTTCGGCGGCGCAGGCGTGCCAGCGCCGCTCCCACTCCCCCGTGTCACCGCCGCAGGCGCGGACGTAGGCGAGGGTCACGTCCAGGCTGGGCAGCCGCCGGCCGGCCGCCGCCTCGGACAGGGTCGCCACCGAGTAGTGGGCGCGGGCGGCGAGGCGGCGGTAGGGCGGGGAGCCCGCCTCGTGGCGCAGGCGGCGCAGGGCGGCGGCGAACCGCAGCAGCGGTCCGTCGTCGCCTTCCAGCGGTCGCTCCTTGCGGGCCATGCCCCTTCCCTTCCCCGAATGATCGGCTTCGTGCCTCCCCGTGCGGATTGTTCGGCGGTTGTTTGTTCGCCCGCACCGCCCCGACGCCGGACAACGGATCGCCGCTAGACCTGGGTGGACCGCACACCGCACCGCGTCAGGAAGGAGCCCCCGGATGGACCGACAGCGCACCGTCGCCGCGGCGGCCGCCGCCACCGCCACGGCCGCCGCCCTGGCCGCCGTCCTGGTCCTGGAGGGCTGCGGGTCCTCCGCGCGGGGGGCCGCCCGCGAGCCGAGTGCCGCCGAGTCCCGCACGCTGGCGCGGGCCGAGCAGGTCCTGATCAGCCGGTGCATGGCCGTGCGGGGCTTTCCGTACGCGGTCACCGAGGGGCCGGACGACGGCGCGCGTTCCTTCCCGTACGCGGTGGACGACGTCGCGTGGGCCCGGGACCACGGCTACGGGGGCGCCGAGGAGCGGGCCGCCGCGCGGGCCCGCGAGGACGATCCCAACCAGCGGTACTTCCGGCGGCTGTCGGCGCCCGAGCGTGCGGCCGCCCGGACCGCGCTGATGGGCGCCGCCCCCGTGGGGCTGTCGGTGCAGGCGCCGACCGGGATGACGGTCACCGCTTCCGCGGACGGCTGCATCGCCGACGCGCAGCGCTCCCTGTACGGCGATCTCGCGGCCTGGTTCCGGGTCAAGGTCGTCACGATGAACCTGCGGCCGGTGCGGGAGGCGCGGGTCCGCGAGGACGCGCGGTACACCGGCGCGGTCGCCGAGTGGGCCGTGTGCATGGAGGCGGCGGGCCGGCCCCACGCCACCCCGGACGCGTCCCGGCAGGCCGCCGCCCGGTACGGCGAGGACCTGCCGCCGGCCGCGGCGGACGCGGCCGCGGCCGAGCTGGCCGTCGTCGAAGCGACCTGTGCGACCGGCACCCCGCTGGCCCGGGTCTCCCAAGCTCTGGACCGCGCCTACGGCGAGGAACTCCGTACCCGGCACCGGGCGGAGATCACGCTCAGGTGGCGGCTCCAGAACGAGGCGCTGCCGAAGGCGCGGCGCCTCGTGCAGTCCGAGCACGAGCACGACACCACCACCGAGACCTCTGGAGGGTCCGATGCGTAAGTACCGCAGCCTGTTCCTGGCCGGCGCGCTCACCGCTTCGCTGCTGGCGGTTCCCGCCGCGCTGACCACGGCGGGCGCCGCCACGGGTGGGGCCTCCGCCCCGGCCGAGGCCTCCGGCCTGGCCGCGGACGGCACCTACTGGGTGTGGGAGCACACCAACCGCGGCGGGGCCGCGTGCGGCTGGTCCAGCAACGACGCCGACTGGCGCACGTGCGGCGCCAGCGGCACGTTCGACATGAACGACAAGGCGTCGTCCTGGTGGAACAACGGCTACGCCGGCTCCTACGGGGACGTGCGCGTCTACGAGAACATCAACTACGGCGGGGCCTCCACCTGTGCGCCCAACGGCTCCGCCGGCAACATCCCGTGGGAGTGGAACGACCGGATCTCCTCCCACAAGTGGGTCAACAACTGCGGTTACTGACGGCCGCCTCCCGGGGCCCGCAGGGCGTACCGGACCTCCCCTCCGGCGGTTCCGGTGCGCTCGAAGCCGGCCCGTTCGACCACCCCGCGGGAGGGGGTGTTGTCCTCGTCGACCCTGGCGTGCAGGACGACGGCCGGGCCGGGCTGTCCGAAGGCCCATGCGGCCAGGCCGTTCAGCGCGTCGGTGGCGAAGCCGTTGCCCCGGGCCGACGGGACGAGGTCGTAGCCGACCTCGACGTTCCCGTCGGCGTCCGGGGCGGCGTGGAAGCCGATGCCGCCGATGGCGCGGCGGTCGTGCGTGCGGACGACGGCGTACGCGCCCCACCCGAGGCGGTAGGCGCCCTCCCGGTACGCCGTGGCCTTCATGCCGGCGGCGTACCGGGTGCCCTCGCCGGGGCCGTCCTCGGGCCAGGCGAAGCCGCCGCTGCCGCCGGTGTGGAGGTCGTCGGCGACGTCCGGGGTGATCTCGCAGAGCACGATGCGGTCGCCGGCGGGGACGGGCGCGGCGTACCAGCGCCAGGCGCCGAGGCGGGGCAGGCCGGGCAGCGCGGTGCGGCCCGTCGCCCACAGCAGGGTCGGCCAGGGGGCGGCCGCGTCGCGGGGCGTGTGGGGGAAGAGCCGGTCCAGGGCGAAGTCGCAGAGCTCCGGGTCGGGGGCGAAGTCGGGCACGCCGAGGGCGTCGAGGACGTCGTGGGTGTGCACCAGGGCTTCGACGACGCCCATGGCGGCGAAGCCGTCCGCGTCGGCGGTGCCGTACGGGTGCCAGGCACGGTCGTCGGGGTCGGCCGCGGCCACGACGGCGGTCAGCCGGGTGCCGGCGGCCGCTATGGCCTCGGCCAGTTCGACGGGCGGGGCGTCGGGGGCGGTGTACCGGTCGACCTGGAGGTCCCGCTGCGCGCGCGCCGCGAGCCGGGCGGCGTACACCGTGAAGTCGTTGACGATGTGGACGGCCGTGTCGTGGCAGCTCCATTCCAGACCGGCTGCGGGCGCGGTCCAGTCGTGGTGGGCAGCATCGCGCAGTGCCCGCGTGATGAGGGAAACGGCTCGGTCGATGGCGTGGGCGCCGGTGATCTTCATGGGCGGAACCCTAGGATGCGGCAGGTGCCCGGGCCAGCCGATATCGGGCGAACCGGGGCCGTACGCCGAGAATCTGACGGTGCTGCGGCGGAGAGGCGGAAGTGATGACCGGTCTGCGCGAGGTCCTGGCGCCCTTCGTGGACGGTGGTGCGGTGCCCGGCGCGGTGGCGCTGGTGGACCGCGCCGGCCAGGTGGAGGTCGCCGCGGTCGGGTCGGCCGATGCGGAGGGAACGTGCCCGATGGTCCGGGACTCGATCTTCCGGATCGCCTCGCTGACCAAGCCCGTGACGGCCGCCGCGGTGATGATGCTGGTCGAGGAGGGCCGGTGCGCACTGGACGACCCGGTCGCGCCGTGGCTGCCGGAGCTGGCCTCGCCCGCCGTGGTGCGGACGCCCGCGAGTCCGGTCGACGACGTGGTGCCGGCGGCCCGCCCGGTCACCGTGTTCGACCTGCTCACCTTCCGCGCCGGGATCGGCTTCCCCGACGACTTCTCGCTGCCCGCCGTCGCGCCGCTGTTCAGCGAACTGCGGCAGGGGCCGCCGCGGCCGCAGGAGGTGCCGGCGCCGGACGCGTGGATGCGGGCCCTGTCGCGGATCCCGCTGCTGCACCAGCCGGGCGAGGCCTGGCTCTACCACACGTGCTCGGACATCCTCGGCGTGCTGGTCGCCCGGGTGTCGGGGAGGTCCCTGCCCGAGTTCCTGGAGGAGCGGGTCTTCGATCCGCTCGGCATGGCCGACACCGGCTTCGCGGTGCCGGCCGCCGATCTGGGCCGCTTCACCAGTCAGTACCGCGCGGCGGGCGGCGGGATCGAGCTGGTCGACCCGCCGCACGGGCAGTGGAGCAGCGCGCCGCCGTTCCCGTCCGGCGGCGGCGGCCTGGTTTCGACGGCCGACGACGTGGCCGCGTTCTGCCGGATGCTGCTCGCCGGGGGCGCCCTCGACGGCGGCCGGGGCCGGATCCTGACCGAGGGGTCGGTGCAGCGGATGACCACCGACTGGCTCACTCCGGATCAGCGGGCGGGCGCCGAGCTGTTCCTGGAGGGCCAGGGGTGGGGCTTCGGGGGCTCCGTGGACGTGCTGCCGCGGGAGCCGTGGAACGTACAGGGGCGCTACGGCTGGATCGGCGGCACGGGAACGGCGGCCCACGTCACACCGCTGACGGGCACCGTGGCCGTGCTGCTGACCCAGATGGAGCTCGGCGGCCCGGCCGCGCCCGAGGTGATGCGCGCGTTCTGGACGTACGCCGCCCGGCCGGACCGGGCGGCGTAGCCGGGCGCTCGGTGCGGGCGGGTGCTCAGAGGCGGACGTTCCAGCCGATCGTGGCGCGCAGGGAGGCGGCCGTCTTCGGGTCGCGCACGGCGGGGGTGCGGTCCTCGACGGTGACGGACAGTCGGTGGCCGCGCAGGTCGAGCAGCCACAGCTCCGCCACGGCGACCTCGGTCCGGCCGGCGAGGCGCCCCAGCTCCCGGCCGTCGAGGTGCCAGCGGACGTCGAGCTGCCGCCCGTCGGCGCCGGCGAGCCGGGGCACGGACACCTTCGCGGTGTGGTGCAGGCGCAGGGTGCGGGTGGTCGGGGTGAGGGGGGTGACGGGCCGGGCGTGCTGGTAGAAGCCGCCGATCATCGCCTCGGTGCCGGGCAGGTTGAAGGGCTTGCCGAGGACGCGCATGAGCGAGTTGTCGGTGGGCCGGTGGAGGCCGGAGACGTAGTAGCCGCCGCCCTCGTAGGTGCCGACGGTGCCGCCGTCGGGTGACGGCTCGCCGAGCCACCGGTACCACTTGGCCTGCTCGGCGGCCATCCGGTCGGCGGTCAGGGTGGAGCTGTTGGAGTCGGCCGGCTCGGGGCCCTCGTACTCCTCGTAGCCGGGGGTGTCGGGGTAGAAGTACTCGTCGGCGAGCTTGCCGAGGGAGTGGCCGGTCTCGTGGATGGCGACCTGCCCGGACTTGGCGTTGCCCGCGGAGGCGGTGGAGATGCCCTCGTAGCCGAGGGTGGCACTGCGCTCGTTGTAGCCGGCGCCGCCGTACTTGGCGCTGTTGGCCAGGACGAGGACGAGGTCGGCGTCGGGTGCCTGCGCCACGTACGCGTCCACCTTCGGCTGGTCGATGCAGAGCAGCCGTTCGATGTCCTCGCACCAGAAGTACGAGCCGAGGGCGGTGTCGCGGACGGTGGCGGGGGTGGGGTCGCCGGTGACGCCGGAGTCGTGGGAGACGGCGTCGACGGTCCAGACGTTGAAGAGGTTCCGGTAGGTGGCGTACGGCTCGACGGTGGTGAGCTCGGCCCATTTGGCCTTGGCGTCGGTGTGGAAGCGGTCCAGTTCGGCGGCGGTGTAGCCGTCGCCGACGACGACGATGTCGAGGCGGTCCGCGGCGGGTCCGCCGTCGACGATCTTGGTGACCCGGCCGTCGGCGGCCCGGTCGGCCTCGGAGAGGCGGGCGCCGCCCTGGGCGCGGCCGGCGGCGGGCACCCGGACGTGGCCGGATCCCGCGACGGTGCCGTCCTCCGGACCCGGCACCTCCACCCGGGGGCCGGTTCCGGACGCGGCAGCGGCGGGCGCGGACCAGGGCGAAGACGAGGACGAGGACGGTGGTGCGGGCGCGGGTGCGGGTGCGGCGGTCGCGCCGGCCGGGCCCGCGGCCAGCAGCAGCGCGGTCGCGCCGGCCGCGGCGACGGCGGCGCGCAGGGCCGTACGAACGGCTCGGTCCATGAAGTCCTCCCCCGGAAAAGGCAGTTAAGCAGTCCGATAAACGCAGTGAAGCGGCTGCTTAAACTAGGGGCGGCCCGGGGGCGTGTGCAATGGCCCGCCGCCCCTGAATACTGGGGAGTTGGAACCAGCAGGGGGGGTCGTCATGGACGAACCGGCCGAGATCGGTCGCAGGGTTGCCCGGATGCGCGCCGAACGCGGGCTGACGCAGCGGGCGTTGGCGGAGCCCTCGTACACCGCCGCCTACGTCTCGACCCTGGAGGCGGGCAAGGTCAGGCCCTCGGAGGCGGCGCTGCGCTTCCTCGCCGAACGGCTCGGGACCTCGTACGAGGAGCTCGCCACCGGCCGTCCCGCCCATCTGGCCACCGAGCTGCGGCTCGCCCTCACCGACGCCCAGCGGACGTTGGCGACCGGCGACGCCGCCGAGGCCGCGGCCCGCTACCGGCAGCTGCTGGCGGACGCCGAACGGCTCGGCCTCGCCGCCGAGCGGGCGGAGGCGCTGCTCGGGCTGGGCGACTGCGCCCTGGAGTCAGGCGAACTGGCCGCGGCGATCGGACACTTCGAGGCCGTCGAGCGACTGCTGGCCGGCGAGCCGCTGCCCCGGCGGGCCCGCGCGGTCCGCGGGCGGGCCGTCGCCCACCTGCTCGCCGGGGAACTGCGCTACGCCTGCTACCTGCTGGAGTCGGCCATCGACGAGCTGGACGCGAGCGGGCTGGCCGACCCGGAGGCGCTGGTGCTGCTGTACGCGGCGGTGATCGGCCCGTACATCGACATGGGCGCCCATGCCCGGGCGGCCCGCGCAGCCGAGATCGCCCTGGCCCTCGCGCCCCGGGTCGACGACCCGGCCCTGCTCGCGGGGATGCACCGGCAGGTGGCGCGGACGTTCCTGGCGGCGGGCCGCACGGCCGACGCCGACGCCTCCCTGGCCAAGGCCCAGGCGATCTACCGGCAGCTGCAGCTGCGTACGGACCTGGCGCACTGCCACTGGATGCGGGGCTACGTGCAGGCGCAGAACGGTGAACTGCCGGCGGCCGAGGCCGAGTTGCGCACGGCCCGGGACATGCTGGCGGCCCGGCGGGCGGCCCTGTACACCGCGCAGGTGGAGGTGGAGCTCGCGGACGTGCTGCGCCGGCTGGGCCGCGGCGAGGAGGCGGCGGAGCTGCTCGCGGGCCTGCTGGAGCTGGGCGACAGCCACGGGGCGGTGCACGCGGGCGGGGCGCACCGGCTGCTCGGCCTGATGGCGGAGGAGCGCGGGGAGACGGAGTGCGCCGAGCAGCACTACGTGCAGGCACTGGCCCTGCTGGAGCGGAGCGGGGCCAGCGGCGACCTGGCGGACCTGTGCCGGCTGCTGGGCGACCTGCTGCGGCGCACCGGCCGCACCGAGGCCGCGCTGGACGCGTACCGGACCGGCCTGGGGCACCGGGCGGCGCCGGGCACGACGACGCTGGGCCCGGCGCCGGCGGCCCCGCCGGCGGTGCTCGGGAGCGGCTCGGCCCGGCCTGCCCGGCGGGACGGGACCAGCCGGCCGGGCTGAGCCGACCGGCGGGACTGAGCCACCGGGCCGTCCCGGCCGGCTGGGCCGGCCCGGTGGGGCGCGCGCCGGCCGCGCCGCCGCCCGGTGCGGGTGCGGTTCAGGGTTCAGGTGCCGTCGGGCTTCTCCTCGGCCGCGCTCGCGCGGGCACGGGCGCCCGAGCGGGTGCGCCCTGGCGTCTGGGCGCGCTGCGGGTGGCGGCGCACGTACTCGTGCTCCAGCTCGTTCATCCGCTGCGTGTGGGTGACCAGCGCGTCGTCCGATCCGTGCAGCAGGGTCTCGTGGCGGGTGCGGTGGATGGCCTCCAGCTCCTTGAGCAGCCTGCCTTCCTCCAGCTTCCGCGCCGACGGACCGCCGTCGTGCTCAGCCATGGCCACTACACCTCCTGCAATGCGTCGCCGACGGACCCGGTGACTCCATCATCCCCTCCGCGGGCCCTTTCGGCCCGGCCGCGGGCCCCGGTGCGGCCTTCGGAGCGACCGCGGGTAGACACTGTCTACTACGATCGGATAGACAGGGGCCATGGACCAGGAGAGACCGCTCCGGGAGCGGCTGATCGACGTGGGCGTCGACCTCGTGCTGACCGAGGGCACCGCCGCCGTCGGACTGCGCGAGATCGCCCGCCGGGCGGGCGTGTCGCACGGCGCGCCCCGCCGCTACTTCCCCACCCACCACGCCCTGCTGTCGGCGATCGCCCGGCGCGGCTTCGCCGACCTCGGCGACCGGTTCGCCGCCGCGGCGGCGCGGGCGTCGTCCCCGCGCGAGCAGGTACGGGCGCTGGGCGCGGCGTACGTGGGCTACGCGCTGGAGCACCGCGGCATGTTCGAGCTGATGTTCCGCCACGACCTGCTGGACAGCACGGGGCAGGAGGACACCGGCGAGCCGAGGCTGCGGGCATCGACGCTCCCCCTGTTCGAGCTGCTCGTCTCGCTGGTCTCCCGCTGCGGTGCGACGGCGGACGCCGAGGTCACGGCGGCCGCGCTGTGGGCCAACCTGCACGGGGTGGCCCAGCTGTGGGCCTGGGGCAGCCTGCCGCTGGTCCTCGGCGCCGACGGTCGGGAGGAGTACGTCGGACGACTCGTCGACGCGGCCCTCGCCGCCCACCTCGGCCCGGCCGCGTCATGAGGCGGCGGATCTCCCTGGCGGTCAGCGTCGTCGGCGCGATGCTCGTCGCCCTCGACGGAACGGTGCTCAGCGTGGCGCAGCCGGCCCTGCGCGGCGATCTCGGGGCGAGCGTGGCGCAGGTGCAGTGGACCAGCACCGCCTATCTGCTCGCCGTGGCCGCGTTCCTCGTCATCGCCGGCCGCCTCGGCGACCGGTACGGGCACGCCCGGCTGCTGCTCGTCGGCGCCCTGGGCTTCGCTGCGGCCTCGGCGGGCATCGCGGCGGCCCCCGGCGTCGGCTGGGTGATCGCACTGCGGGCGGTGCAGGGCATGTTCGGGGCCCTGCTCCAGCCGGCCACGCTCGCCCTGCTGCGGCTGGCGTACCCGGCCGAACGGCTCGCCGGGCCGGTGGCCGTCCGCACCGGCGCGATCGGGGTGGCCGCGGCGGCCGGCCCGCTGCTCGGCGGGCTGCTGGTCGCGCAGGCGGGCTGGCGGTCGGTGTTCTGGCTGAACGTGCCGGTGGCCGTGGTGATCGCCGTGCTGGTGCTCGCCGTACGGGCGCCCGCGCCGGACCGGACCGCTCCCGGCGGGCCGCAGCCGGTGGGCGCGGCGCTGCTCGCCGCCGCCCTCGCGGTCCTGGTGCACGCGCTGGCCGGCGTACCCGGTCACGGGTGGCTGTCCGCGCCGACGCTGCTGGGGCTCGGCGGGGCCGCCGGGACCGCCGCGCTGTTCGTGCGCCGCGAACGGCGGGCCGCGGAGCCGCTGGTGCCGCCCGCCGTGGTGCGGTCGGTGCCGGTCAGCGCGTCGATGGCACTGCTGCTGTGCGTCTCCGCCGGCATGTTCGGGGCACTGTTCACGGCCACCTTCCTGCTGCAGGAGCGGCGGGGGCTGGACCCGCTGGCCACCGGCCTGCTCGTGCTGCCGCTCACCGCGTGCATGGTCGCCGGTGCGCCGGCGGCCGGGATGCTGCTGCGGCGGTGGGGGCCGCGGCGGACCGCGCTCGGGGGTACGGCCCTGG
Organism: Streptomyces sp. NPDC127106; assembly: GCF_042677605.1. NCBI lineage: Bacteria > Bacillati > Actinomycetota > Actinomycetes > Kitasatosporales > Streptomycetaceae > Streptomyces > Streptomyces sp. NPDC127106. The sequence goes on from NZ_JBHXTC010000001.1 coordinate 237,244, forward strand.
TCGCCGCCGGTGTCGCCGGGCTCTGCCTGTGGTCCGGGCCGGCGGTCACCGCGGCGTTCGCGGTGCTCGGGGCGGGCTTCGCCGCCGTCATGGTGACCGCCACCGGCACCGTGGTCGGGGACGCCCCGCCCGGGTACGCGGGGGTCGTCGGGGGGCTCAAGCAGACCGCGATGAACGTGGGGCCGGCGTTCGGGATCGCCGTCGCCGCGGGTGCGGGGACCTCGTCGGCGGCGCTGCTCGTCCTGGCCGCCGTGGCCGGCGTCGGGCTGCTGCCGGCGTCACTCCTGCCGCGCGGCGCGGGCCCGGCAGCTGCGGGCGACGTCGTCGGCGAAGACCCGGGCCAGCGGAGAGAGGGCGGCCCAGCGGCGGACCGCCCAGCCGACCGGGAGGGGCGGCAGGGCGGGGACCGGGACGAGCCGCAGCGGCCCGCCGGATCCGGGTACCTGCCAGCCGGGCAGGGCGGGAACCACGGCGTGGCCCAGCCCTAGTTCGGCCAGCAGCAGGGCGGTGTCCCAGTCGGCCACGCTGGTGTCGGAGCGGATGGTGATGCCGGCTTCGGCGAGGGCGGCGTCGAGGTGGGCGCGGGAGGTGGAGTTCTCCGGGAGCCGGATGTGGCGGATTCCGGCCAGGTCGGCGGTGTCGATGCGGGGCCGGGACGCGAGGGGGTCGTCGGCGCCGACCGCGAGGACCCACGGCAGCTCCATGACGGGGCGCTGCTCGATGCCGCGCACCGGCCCGCCGATGGTGATCCAGGCGAGGTCGAGGTCGTCGGCGGCGAGCGCGTCGAAGCAGCTGCGGCTGGAGTTCTCGGTCTGGAACTCCAGGCTGACGTTCGGGTGCCGGCGGCGGAAGCCGACGACCGCCTCGGACATGAAGTGCCGTACGGTCGTCGCCCCCGTGGTGATGCGGACCGATCCGGTGTCCCCGCGGACGACGTCCCCCAGCCGGCGCAGCGCCCCGTCGAGGCCGGCGATGCCGTCGGCGGCCGCCTCCTGGAGGATCCGGCCGGCCTCGGTGGGCAGGACACCGCGGGCGTGGCGCGCCAGCAGGGCGGTGCCGATCTGCTTCTCCAGGCGGCGGACGTGCTGGCTGACCGCGGACTGGGTGCAGCCGAGGTCGCGTGCGACGGCGCTGAGGCTGCCGGCCCGGCAGACGGCCACGAAGACGCGCAGGTCGTCGAGAGTCATGGATCCAAGCTATCGCTTGGGTGTTGATAGGAATTCAGAGGATTGACTTGGATGTGCGGAGGGACCACGATCGTTTGCGGGTCCCAGGGCGGCAACCCGTCCCGTCCCGCACCACCGGTCCGGACGGGGGTGGGCGATGACGGGTGCCGACCCGCTCACGAGAACGGGAAACGCACCATGACCACTGCGGCTGCGCTCGCACTGCTGCGCGAGCTCGGCGCCGAGCGGATCCCGCACCCCGGCGGGACGCTCCTGGCGCACCTCACGCGCGTCGAGGCGCTGCTCGCGTCCTGGGGCGCACGGCCCGAGCTGCGGCTCGCGGGCCTGTGCCACGCGTTCTACGGCACGGACGGCTTCGCCACCGCACTGCTGCCGGTCGGCAGGCGGGCAGAACTGGCCGCGGTCATCGGCGGCGGGGCCGAGGAGATCGCCTACCTGTACGCCGGCTGCGACCGCTCGGCCTCGTACGCCTCGCTCGCCGCCGCGGAGCCGGCCTTCCGGGACCGGTTCACCGGCCGGGTCCACCTCCCCGACCTACAGGCGCGGCGGGACTTCGCGGAGCTGACTGCCGCGAACGAGCTGGACCTGGCCCGCGCGGACCCCGCGTTCCGGGCGGCACACGGCCCGGGCCTGCGCGCCCTGTTCGTCCGTTGGCAGGAGCTGCTGAGCGGCCCGGCACTCCGGGAGTGCCGGGCCGTACTCGAAGACGCCTGACGCCCGGACCGACCGAACCGACCGGGCAACCGGGTCAGGGCGTGGGCGGCACGGCGGCAGCGGCCGGGACGGGGCGGGCTGCCGGGACGGTGGTACCCGCGGCAGTGACGGTGAACGCGCCCGACCTCGTACCGGACTTCACCCACAGGATGCCGCCGCGGTCGGCGGGGTCGTAGAACCAGCCGGTCGCGGCGGCGTCGTAGGCGGCCTTGGAGCTCAGGCGGGCGAGGGCGGAACCGTCGACGCCGACCCGGCCGGGGGCGGACGCCACGTGGAGGGTGAACGCGAAGCCGCGGGCGGCGGGCTTGCCGGCGTAGTCGCCGACGGGAGCGCCCACGGAGACGGTGACCGTGCCGGATCCGGCGGTGGGGGCGGTGACGTCGACCTGCTGGCGCGCGTACGCGCCGGACAGGTGGGCGCGGGTGAGCCCGTCGTCCTCGTACAGGCTGAACGAGGAGGCTCCGCGCGGGTGGATGTCGTAGGTGAGGGTGGATACGGGCTTCTCGCCGGTGTGGTTCATCTGCGGCCACATCGGCACGATCGCACCGCCCTTGACGAACAGGGGCAGGGTGTCGAGGGGTGCCCGGTAGCCGTTCAGCCAGCCCGGCCCGGCGTACGTCTTCCCCGTCCAGTAGTCCGTCCAGGTGCCGGCGGGCAGGTAGATGCCGTCGCGGACGGAGGTGTCGGAGACGACCGGGGCGACCAGGAAGGAGTCGCCGGCCATGAACTGACCGCTGGTGAGGTTGCCGCGGGCCACCGGGTCGTCGGGGTGTTCGAGGACCATGGCGCGGGTGCTGGGCACGCCGGTCTCGTGCGCGGTGCGGCTCATCGTGTACAGGTACGGCATCAGCCGCATCTTCAACTGGAGGTACTTCCGGTTGATGGAGAGGTACGGTTCGCCGAAGCGCCAGGGCTGCTTGTCCTGGTAGCCGGCCGACGGGTTGGCGGCGCCCCAGCCGGACATGGTCATGAAGGTCGGGGTGAAGGCCTTCCACTGCAGGTCCCGGGTGTACGTCTGCGGGCTGCCGCCGAAGATGCCGTCGATGTCGCCGGCGGCGTAGTTGAGGCCGGAGAGTCCGGCCCCGGCGATGGCGGGGACGTGCCAGCGCATGTCGTCCCAGGTTCCGTGGGTGTCCCCGGTCCACACGACGGCGTTGCGCTGGGTGCCGGCCCAGCCGTCGACCGTCCAGACGAACCGGCGGGCGTCGGAGTTCCGCTCGATGCCGTCGACGGCCTGCTGCACCCCGTCGAAGGCGTACTTGTAGCCGCTGCCGATCCAGGCGACGTCGGTCTTGACCGCCCGCGTGCCGGCGGTGCCGACCTCGTCGGCGATCCCGGACAGCCCGGTGGAGGTCCACAGTCCGGTCCGGAAGCCCCTTGCGGCGAGGGCGTCCACCGTGGGCTTCAGCGGCTTCGTGTAGCCGCAGCCGTAGCCGTCGTTGGGCAGGAACCAGCCCGAGGGCATGTCGGCGGCCCGGGCGTCGTCCGCGTACCCGATCACGTCGGGGGTGGTCTGGTGGCGGGGCCGGCCGTGGTCGCCCTGGTAGTCGGGGCTGGAGGCGTTGAAGCAGTCGGCGTTGCCGAGCTCCAGGCCCCACAGCGGGGCCAGGAACGGCTTGCCGCTCACGTCGGTGTAGCCGTCGAGCACGGATTTGAGGGAGTCGCCGGTGAAGTACCAGGCGTCGAACCGCTTCTCGTCGTGGGTGAGGGTGGTGGGCGCGCCGAAACCGTACGAGCCGGGGGTCCAGGTGTTGCGCATCACGCCGTAGCCGTTGGTGGACATGTAGAAGGGGGCCGGGCTGGCGTTGTCGTTCTCGCGCCACGTGTTGTCGACGGCGACCGGGACGGTCTTGCCGCGCAGCGCCCACTCCCCGAGGCGGAGGCCGGTGCCGTAGAACTGCTCGTCCGCGCCGCGGGTCAGGTACTGGGTGGTGCGGCTGCCGGTCCACGCCGTGGGCCGGCTCTCCTCCCAGACGAGGGTGCTGTTGTCGGCCCGGTAGACGGAGAACTTCAGGGGAGTTTTGTTGACGCGGATGTTCAGGGAGCCCGTGGTGATCCGGTAGTGGGAGCCCGCGTCGGTCCAGCCGGCGCCGACGGGTCCGAAGTCGGTGGTGACGGCCAGGTCGGAGCCGGCCGGGTCATGGGTGAAGGTGCCGTCGGGAGAGAGCCAGAGCCGGAAGATGTCGGCGCGGGCGATGACCACGCGGGCCTTGGCCCCGCTGGAGGCGGTGACGGTGAAGGTGTTCCCCGACCGGGAGAACCCGGTGACGTCGCCCGCCGTGGCCGAAGCCGTGGCCGGGGCCGGGGCCGGGGCTGCGGAGGCGGGAAGGATCAGCGGCCCGGCGGCGGCCAGCCCCGCCATGGCCAGGCCCCCGGCGGCCGGCGCGGCCAGGAGGCCGTGCCGCCGCCGGCGCGGGCGCGTGCGGATGCCGAACAGGGTCATGGGGCAGCTCCTCGTGCGGTCCGTGTCACGGACACACCGAATTGGCATGCGCCTGGCAACATAGCGACACGTGGAGATCACTTGAAGGAAGCTGCTCGAACTGGCCGATAATCAAGCAACTTCGAGCACGCCAGTGGCGATCCCGCCCGCCACCTCACCCGGGCCGACCGCCGCCGGGCCGGGGTGTGCTGACGCTACGCTTCACGGCCCGATCTCGAACCGGGGCGGCTCAAGGCCGTTCAGGCACTCGGTCTTCGGCGTGCCCGGGGTGTTGAAGAAGGAGACGGCGATCTCCCGGGCGCACTTCGACGTGGCGAACACCACGTGCGGCTCGTAGGGGACCGTGACGACCTTGGCCCGGCTCAGCGTACGGGCGACGTACGGCCCGTTGCCCGCGCCGGTCTGGGCGTCGAAGCTGCCCGACAGGGCGAGGGTGGGGACGTCCCCGCGCGTGACGTCCCTGATCGAGGGCGCGGCCGCGGGGACGTTCCAGACGTCGCAGTCCGGGCGGAGGAAGGTGAGCAGCGGGGCTTGGGCCTGCACCGAGCGGGGGAAGGTCGGGAACTGTTCCTGTCCGCCCTCGAGTGCCTGCTCCTGGGTCTCGTACGGTGTCCACTGGCTGCAGAAGACGCCGTAGACGAGGCCGTGCGACGTCACTCCGATGCCCTTGGGGTTGGTCCTCCAGCCCGCCCACTGCTCGGCGATCCGCTGCGGCTTGCCGTTCGCCAGCTCGTCGATGGAGCGGGGCACGGCCTCCGCCGTGTGAGTGGCGGAGGTCAGCCAGTTCACCAGCGTTCCGCCGTCCAGCACGACCTTCACCGGCTTGTCGCCACCGGGGAGCGTGACGGTGGTGGTGACCGGCTTGGCTTCGAGGTCGCTGACGAGCTTGTTGAAGGTGGCCGACAGGTTCGGATAGCGCTTGTTGCACGCCGGCTGGTCCGCGCAGGCCTTGAACAGGCCGTCGGTGCCCTGCCGGAAGCTGCTCCAGGTGAGGGCCGACCCGCCCGTGGAGGGCGGCAGGATGCCGTCGAGGCCCACCGAGCGGAGCCCCTCGGGGTGCAGGCGCATGTAGACCAGCGCCAGGTGGGTGCCGTAGGAGATGCCGTACAGGTTCCACTGCTTGATGCCCAGCGCCTTGCGCAGGTCCTCGTAGTCGGCGGCGCTCTCGGTGTCGTTGTAGGCACTCAGGTCGAGCCCGCGGCCCGCCAGCCGGTCGCGGCAGGCCTTCGTGGCCTCGACGTGCAGGCGCTCGGTGGACGGCGCGTCGTAGACGAGGCCGACCACGCGTGCGTTGAACTCGTCGACGTTGGGGCACAGGGCATCGGGGACGGCCGAGTAGGTGCCGCGCTGGGACATGAAGATCACATCACGGTCGCGGTTCAGGCCACCGTCGATCGCCATCTTCGCCTCCCCCACCGCGTCGTCCCCGGGTCCGCCCGCGAGCCACACGATGGGGTCGGGTTTCGGTGTGTCGGTCGCGGCGGGCACGATCGCGACACCGAGTTCGATCGTTCGGCCGTCGGGGTCGGCGCGGTTCTCGGGCACGGTGAGCGTTCCGCAGCGGGCGTTTTCGAGCGCCTCGATCGGTTCTGGCGTCTTCGGGCAGGGGCCCGGCTCGAAGCTGGCGTCCCCGGTCGCCCGGGCGACGGTGCCGATCGTCGCTCCGGTGCCGTCTTCCGCGTGGGCTGGAGCCGCGAGCAGGCCGGTGACGAGGATCGCGGTCGTCATCGCAGCCGGCGTGGCGTGGAGCCGTCGCACGGTCCGGCGGCGGGGCGCGTGATGGGAAGCCATCTGCCCTCCTGGTCACTCGGTCGCTCAGTCACTTCGGAATGATCGTGAACGGTTTCGGCGTGAGACCGGCCACGCAGCCGGTGTCGGGCGCGGTCGGACGGGCGAGGAAGGAGGCCAGCACGCGTTGCGCGCACGGCGATTGCGGGACCACCCAGTGGCCGATCCCGGGGACCCGTACGGAGGTCGAGCGGGACAGGGTACGGGCCACCTCCCGGGACCAGCTCGCCCCGACCCTCGCGTCGAACGTCCCGGCGAACAGGAGTGCCGGCACCGCGCTGGCCGTGGCCACCCGGTGGGAGGCGGCGCGGTCGGGAACGTCCCAGATGCGGCACACCTCGTGCTGGAAGGGAAGCTGCGGCGCCTGGGCCAGGACCGTGTCCGGCCATCCGGGGAAGGCCCGGCGACCGGCGTTCAGCACGTCGGCTTCCGAGTACCCCGGCACCCACTCGCTGCACGCCACCGACTCCGTCAGGCCGTGCGCGGTCATGCCGACGACGGCAGCCGAGTCGGCGGCGCGGGCCCGCGCGAAGCGCTCCGGCCGTCCCTGGGCGAGCTCCTCGATCGCCGCAGGGAGGTCGGGGAACGGGACGGCATTGGCGACCAGCAGGTTCAGCAGTGCGCCCCCGTCGAGGACGACCTTCACCGGGTCTCCTCCGCGCGGCGGACGGGCGTTCAGCGTCAACGGCTGTGCTTCCAGCCTGCGCACCTGCTCGGTGAGGGTGTGACGGAGGTCCGGGTAGCGGCTCTTGCAGCGGGGCTCGGCCGCGCACGCTTCGAGGATGTTGTCGATCGCCTCCCGGGCGCTGCGCCAGCCCCACGGCAGGGTGACGCTCTGCGGAGCCGTGGACGAGTCGAGTGCCACGGCGCGAATCCCCTGAGGGTGCTTGCGCAGGTAGGTGAGGGCCACGTTGGTGCCGTAGGAGTGCCCGTAGACGTTCCACTGGGAGATGCCCAGTGCCGTGCGGAGGTCGGCGAAGTCCGCAGCGTTCTCAGTCGTGTTGTAAGCGCTCAGGTCAACCCCGTCGGCTGCCAGGCGGCTGCGGCACTTCTTCACCGAGTCCAGCAGGAGCCGTTTCGCCTGCGGCGAGTCGTAGCCGAGCCCCACGTACTGCGCGTTGAAGCGGTCCATCTCCGGGCAGGCGAGGTTCGGCCGGTCGTAGAGGTTGCCGCGCTGGGCCATGATGATCAGTTCGCGGTCCCGGTTCAGGCCGGAGTCGACCAGGAAGGGAATGTCGTCGAACGTCTCGCCGCCCGGGCCGCCCGACATGAACACCACCGGGTCCTCGGCGGGCTTCGCCGACGCGGCGGGAAGGACCGCCACGGCCAGCCGGATGGTCCGGCCGCCCGGGCGGGCGCGGTTCTCGGGCACCTCCAGGAAACCGCACCGTGCGGTGCTCAGGGCCGCGATCAGCTCCGGGGTCTTCGGGCAGGGGCCGGGCACGAACCGCGACGGCGTCGCGGTCGGGCTGGGCACGGGAGTGCCGCTCCCCGGTGTCGCGGCACCACTCGGTGTCGGGCCGGCCGCTGCCAGGAAGACCAGCGCGGCCGCGGCAGCCGCCGCATCGGTGAGCACGCCGCCGGAACGCCGCCGGACGCACCGGCGTTCCGCTCTCGTCCGTGGGGCCCGGCCCCGCTCCGGGCTGGATGACGGGCCGCTCGGCGTGCTGCTGTGCTCTGCCATGTGATCCCGTTCCTCTGCCGATCCAGGACTGCTTGGTGACAACACCGCAGCGATGTGGGCGGAACACATGTATTTAGGACGATACCGGGCGAGGTGAACGCGCGCACACGGACAGCCGGACCTCACTGGAGCTCACGACGGGTCGGCCCCGTGAACAGCGCTTCCGTCCCCGGCCATCGGCCGCACACCCCCGTCAGCTGACGCGGAATCCGCCGGTGGCGCGGTCCCGGTGGAAGGTCAGCCGGTCCCAGGTGGGGAAGGCGAGGTCCGTGACGGCGAGCAGCCGGCCGGAATCGTCGTGCAGCGTGCGGCGCACGGTCAGGCCGCAGGCGGGGGCGGCGGCCCGGGGGTGGCTGCTGCGGGTCAGGGTGATGGTGTCGGCGACCCGGCCCTGCTCGGCGGCCCGATCGAGCCAGCGGTGCAGGGGGCCGAGGTCCTCGTCGCGCGCCGCGGGGCGGTCGCGGTAGACGGCCAGGTCGGGGGTCTGCGCCACGGCGCGCGGGCAGAGGTAGGTCACGGCGTGCTGGAGGGTCTGCCCCGCCGGGCTACGCTCGCGGCGGTGGTGCACCAGGGTGCGCTCGCCGCTGCGCATGCCGAGGAGCGGGGCGAGCGGGGGCGGCACGATCACCCGGGCGAGCCAGCTCTGGGCGACCACGGCCCCCGGCGCCCCGGCCGGTCCGGCCGCCGGCACACCCCCGTGCATGACCTCCGGCGGCCTGGTGGCGACCGCGCCCCCCACGCCGTCGTCGCCGTACGCCCCATGGGCCCGGGCGGCCCCGTACCGCGCGGACGGGCCGGGGGCGGCGGACGGCGCGGGGGCCGCGGGCGGTGCGGGCGGTGCGGGGGCTGCGGGCGGTGCCGGGAAGGCCGACCGAGTGCCCCGGCGTTCCGTCACGATGAGGCCGTCCTCCCGCAGGTGCTGCAGCGCGGCCCGGACCGTCTGGCGGTTGACCCGGTAGTGCGCGGCCAGGGTGCGTTCCGAGGGGAGTCTGCCGCCGGGGCCGTGCGCGGCGTCTTCGAGTTCCTGCCGCAGCGCTGCTGCGATCCTCAGGTACTTGGGGAGGGCGGCCGGGCCGCCGTCCCGCGAAGGGGAGGGCATGGCTTCTCCTCTGACGGATGGTCAAGGAATGCACGGACTGCCCACCTAACGTAGCATTGGTCTATACCTCTCGCGGGGTCGAAGAGGGTCCCCGCACCACCTTGGCCGGATCCCGCCGCCACTCCCCCGGGGTCCGTCCCCCGGGCCCCCTGTTACCGCAGCGGGTTCGGGAGCGGGATGTACCGCGCGTCCGCGCCGTCCGCCCGGGTCCACCGCAGCAGCAGGTTCGTCTTGGCCGGCAGGGCGGGGGCCGCGAGCAGCTCCGCGACCTCGGGCAGACCCCGTTCGGCGTCGTAGCGCAGGAACTCCTCGCGCACCGCGGGCCACACCAGGCCCGTCACGCCGGGGTGCGCCTCGGCCAGGGCTCCGGCCACCTCCGCCAGGTGGTTGACGACCAGGCAGTAGACCAGGCGCTGCCAGGCGGCGGCCCGGTCCGGTTCCGGCAGCAGTTTCACGCCCTCCGCGTCACGGAAGAGGGCCTGCACCGGCACGCCCTGCCCGTCGAAGGCGACCAGGGTGTTCTGGAGGTGGGCCTCCAGCACGGCGCCGTGCCGGGCGAACAGCTCCAGCACGGGCGGCACGACCTGGCGCAGGTACGCCCGCCACCAGCCGGCCGGGTCGCCGGTGCGGGCGAGCGGGCTGTCCGCGTACCCCTCGGCGAGCGCCGCGGCGAGCACGGGCACCGCCCCCGGCAGCGCATGCGCCCGTAGCCCGTCACGGACCAGCACCGCGAGCTCCTCGAAGGCGAAGGCGGCGGTGCGGTAGCCGCGGTCGGCGAGCCAGGCGGCGTTCGAGCCGGTGCTCCGCAGCGCGGCGAAGCCCGCCTCGACGGCCGCGTCGGTGCGGCGCAGTTTCAGCAGGTCGTGCCGCCACAGACGGCGTACGTCGTTGGTGATCCGGACATCGAGGCTGAACTTCACGAAGAGGTCCCGGGCGGCACCGCCCCGGGCCCCGCCCCCGCCCCCGTCCCCGTCCCCGCCGCTGTCGCTGTCGCTGTCGCTGTCGGGCACGTACAGGGTCCGGACCGAGGCGGTGGGCCAGGCGGCCCGCCGCCCGCGGCCGAGGTGCAGCAGCCGCCCGTCGGCGAACGCCGCGCGGACGGCGGCGGAGCCGTCGAGCAGCTCCAGCTGCCACGGGTGGGCGGGCAACAGCCGGTAGCCGGCGGGCGGGCGGGGGCCGTCCTGCAGTTCGGCCAGGGCGTCGATCGCGTCGGCCGCGACCGGCCCGCCCTCCTCCACCACCTGGTCCTCGCGCAGCCCGAGGAAGACCAGCGGGAAGCGGGCGTGGGCCTCGGGCGCGTACGGCAGCCAGCTCGCGGCGGGAGCACCGCCCCGGGCCTTGGGGGCGGGGTGGTGCGGGTGGCCCATGACGAGGGCCTGCTCCGACAGGACGTACGGGTCCTCGGGCGGTTCGACGGCGGACCGGGCGGCGAGCAGTGCGGCGATCGCCTCGCGACTGTCGGCCATCTCGACCGGGAGCTCGTCGTTCGGTGTGCCCGTGTACCGGAGCAGTTCGTCGGCGACGAGCTTCACCAGTTCGGTGTGGGTGAGGGGGTGCCAGCCGTCGGCCGTCCCCAGTTCGGGGTGTGCGGGCCGGCGGCCGGGGCGCACCCGCAGCAGGCGGCCGCTGCCGCGCAGCCGGTGGACGCCTCCGCCTTCCGGGTCGGCCGCCTCCCGCAGCAGGCAGTTGAGCAGGGGGGCGGCGGCGCGTGCGTCGGCGACGGCGTTGAGGTCCACGGATTCCATTCGGTCCATCCCATGCGCCGGAGGCCCGCTGGGCGGACGACCGGCCGTGATCATCAGTATCCGCGATGATGACGTGATCACCACAACCATCCGCGAGAGCGAGAGGAACAGGGCCCTGCACCCCAGCATGAACCTCCCCCACTCCCCGGCCGAAGAGGCCGTATCCGCCGAACTGGCCGACGTACGCCCTGCACTCGGTGCCCCGTACGAGTCCGCGCTCGGCGGCGCCCGGGCCGCGGTGCTGACCCGGCTGTGGCGGGCGCTGGCGTACGAACCGCTGCCGTGGGTCGTGCGCCGCGAGCGGGGCTCCGGCGGCCTGGCGCTGCTGCTGTCCGACGGCAGGCGGCTGGAGGGCCCGCCGCCGGACCCGTACGCCACCGGCGGGCACGTGACCGAGCTGCTCCTCGACGGCACCCCGTTCCGGCAGGCAGGGCGGCTGATGGCGGCCCTGCGCGTGCCGCACGGGGACGCGTTCGGCGCCGAGCTCGACGGCAGTACCGCCTCCCTGGCCCTGTCGCGGGCGGGGCAGCCCCCGGCTGGCGAGCCGGACCCGGAGGCCACCTGGGAGTGGGAGCAGCGGGTGGTCGACGGGCACCCGTACCACCCGAACTGCCGCTCCCGCCCCGGGTTCTCGGTGGCCGAGCAGCTGGCGTACGCCCCCGAACACCGTCCGGTGGTGCAGCTCGGTCTGGTGGCCGTACGGGCGGAGGAGTGCCTGGTCACGGGCGTCTGGCCGGAGGAGCTGCGAGCGGGGGGCCGGATCCTGCTGCCCGTCCACCCCTGGCAGGCGGAGCACGTCTTGAAGCAGACGGGCCCGAAGCAGCCGGGCCGGGGACCGGACGCCCTGCGTCCGGGCGGGGCTGCGCATCCGCTGATGGCGCTGCGCACGCTCAGCCCGGTGGCGGGCGGTGCGCACGTCAAGACGGCGTTGAGCACCCGGCTGACCTCCTCCGTACGGGACATCTCCGGCTATTCGATCGAGACGGCGGCCGTGGTGTCCGCCTTCGCTCAGGCGCTGGCCGAGCGGCTGGACGGGCGGCTGCACATCACCCGCACCCTCGGGGCCGTGTCGGCGCACAGTCCGGACCTGGCCGCGGTGCTGCGCGAGCCGCCGGAGGCGTACGCGGACGCGGCGGCGGGCGAGCGGGTCGTGCCGGTGGCGGCGCTGGCCGGGGCGCCGTTCGCCCGGTCGGCGGCGTGGCAGGCCGCGTTCGCCCGCCTGGCGCTCTCCGTGTGCCTGCGGGTGCTGGACCTCGGGGTGGCACTGGAGGCCCACGGGCAGAACCTCCTCGTGGTCCTCTCCGCCGACGGCACCCCGCTGCGGCTGGTCTACCGGGACCTGGCCGACATCCGGATCAGCCCGGCCCGCCTGGCCCGGCACGGCCTGCCGCTGCCGCCGGTGTCGGGCCGGCTGATCACCGACGACGTGACGGTCCTGCGGCGCAAGCTGTTCGGTTCCCTCCTCGCCGGGGCCCTGGGGTCCACGGCGGGCTCGGCGGCGGTCTTCGCGGAGGTGCTCGGACGGGTGGTGTCCGGGCTGGCCCCCACCGCCGATACGGGGGCGCTGCTGGGCGCCCCGGTGCCGGCCAAGGCGCTGACCTTGATGCGGCTGAGCCCGGGGACCCCGGGCGACCAGTGGACCGGCCTGGACAACCCGCTGATGGGGGGTGAGCCGGGCGGGCTCGCGGACTAGTCTCCGGGGGCATGAGCGAGACCTCGTACCTGAGCTCCGTACGGGCGTCCTACGACGCCGTCGCCGTCGACTACGCCCGGCTGTCCGGGGCGGACCTGGACGGCAGACCGCTCGACCGGGCGATGCTGACGGCCTTCGCCGAGTGCGTGCGGGGCGAGGGGGGCGGCGGGGCGGGCGGCCGGGTGGTCGCCGACCTGGGCTGCGGTCCGGGCCGGATAACCGCTCACCTGGACGCGCTCGGCCTGCGGGCCTTCGGGGTGGACCTGTCGCCCGCGATGGTGGCGGTGGCCCGGCGGAGCTATCCGGGGCTGCGGTTCGAGGTCGGCTCGATGGACTCGCTGGACGTGGCGGACGGCGTGCTCGGCGGGGTCCTGGTCTGGTACTCCACCGTGCACACCCCGCCGGCCGGGCTGCCGCCGCTGTTCGCCGAGTTCGCGCGGGTGCTGGCGCCGGGCGGCCATCTGCTGATCGCGTTCGAGGCGGGCGACCGGCGGGCCCGCCTGGAGCACGCGTACGGGCACCGGGTCGACCTGGACGTGTACGGGAACCCGCCGGACCTGATCGCCGGACTGCTGGCCGACGCGGGGCTGGCCGAGGTCGCCCGCCTGGTGCGACGGCCCGGCGCCCGCGAGGCCGGGCCGCAGGCCTTCCTGCTGGCCCGCCGGGCCGGTGACGGGGAGCGGGCGGCGCGGGAGGCGGAAGCGGGGGGCGCCCGGTAGGGGGCGGCTCCGGGGCGCCGACGGCCTCCGGACGGTCGTCGGCCGTTCGGGGGGCAGCGGGGCGGCGGCGGGCCCGCCTGCACGGCGTTCGGCGCGGGCGATGGCAGGAAGGAGGAATGAGCCTCCACCGACGCCGGCTCCTGGCCGGCGCACCCCTGGCCGTCCTCGCGGCCGCCTGGTCGGCGGCCGGGTCGGGTGCCCCGTCGGCGGCCGGGGCTGCGGCCGGGCCGGGCACGGGTTCCGGTGCCCGGCCGGGCACCCGTTCCGGCGCCGCGGGGACCGCCGGTACCCGAGTGCCCGCCCGGGGCCCGGACTACGGCGCGCTGGCCCGCGGCCTCGACGGGCGCGTCGTCCTGCCGGGCGACCCCGACTACCCGGAGGCCCGGCAGCTGTTCCAGCCGCGCTACGACTCCGTCGCCCCGGCCGCCGTGGCCTATCCGACGCACGCCGGGGACGTGGCCGTCTGCCTGGACTTCGCCCGCCGTTCGGCCGTGCCGGTCGTCCCGCGCTCCGGCGGCCACGGCTACGCCGGCTGGTCCACCTGCGCGGGCGGGCTCGTCGTCGACGTCAGCGCCATGGCCGGGGTGGCCCTGTCGGGCACCGGGGTGCGGATCGGCGCGGGCGCCCGCCTCGGCGACGTCAACCGGACCCTCGCCGCACACGGCCGCGCCGTCCCGACCGGCCTGTGCCCCACCGTGGGGATCGCCGGGCTCACCCTCGGCGGCGGGCTGGGCCTCGCCTCCCGGGCGTACGGGGCCACCTGCGACCGCCTCACCGGCGCCACCGCGGTCACCCCCGACGGGGTCGTCCGGGAGGTCGACGCCACCCGGGACCCGGACCTGTTCTGGGCCCTGCGCGGCGGCGGGGGCGGCAACTTCGCCGTGGTCACCGAACTCCGCTTCGCCACCCACCCGGCCGCCGACTGCGCCTACGCCGAACTCCACTGGTCCGACACCGACACCGGCTCCGCGGCCGTGCTCCGCGGCTGGCAGCGCTGGCTGGCCGCCCTGCCCGAACCGTTCTGGAGCCAGGCGGAGTTCCTCCTTCCGTCCGGTCCACCGCCCCCGCCCGCCGTCCGCGTGCTCTGCCTCGACGGGCGCGCCGAGCTGGACCGGCAGCTGACCCGGCTGGCCGACCTGGTCGGCAGCCCGCCACGGGACTCCTGGACCACCGTCCGCAGCTACGCGGAGACCCTGCGGGCCATGTCCGGCTGCCTGGAGCGGACCACCGCCCAGTGCCGGCTGCCGGGCACGCTGCCCGGCCGCGGCGCCGAGGGCCGTATCGGCCGGGAATCGTACGGCGCCCGCTCGGACTTCTGGCCGGCCGCCGGGCTCCCGGAAGCCGGGGTGGCCGCGCTCCTCACCCGGCTGCGTCGGTACGCGCAGGACGTGCCCGCCGGCGGGCTGGGCGTCGTGCAGTTCACCGGGGAGTGCGGCGGCGCCGTGAACCGGCCGGCGCCCGCCGACACCGCGTTCGTGCACCGCGACAGCTCCTTCCTCACCCAGTACCTGGCCTACTGGCCGGACGCCGCCACACCCGCCGAGACGGCCCGGCACCAGGCCTGGCTCGACGCGCTCTGGCAGGACCTGCGCCCCTGGGCGGGCGGCCGCGCGTACCAGAACTACATCGACCCGAAGCTGCCCGACTGGCGCACGGCCTACTACGGGCCGAACCTCGCCCGCCTCGAAGAGGTGCGGCGCGCCCACGACCCGGGGCGACTGTTCCGTTTCCCCCAGGCCGTCTAGCGGAGCCCGAGGAGCCCGACATGCGACGACTGTTGACGGTGGCGGCGATGGCGGCCGCCCTGCTGCTGCCGAGCGGGCCGCTGCCCGTGGCCGAGGCGGGCAGCGGCCCGCCGCCGACGACCGGCCGGTGGTCCGCCCGGGAGGCGGAGGCCTTCTGGACGGCCGACCGGATGGCGTCCGCCGCCCCCGTCAACGCGAGCGGCTCCGATGCGCCGGCGGCGGCCGCGGCCGCCGATCCCGGCACCGGCAAGGACTTCGACGGGATCCCGGTCGTCGGCCGGATGTTCGTCATGAAGGACGGTGGCGCGTACTTCTGCACCGCCAGCGTGGTCTCCTCCCCCGGCCGCGACCTGGTGCTCAGCGCGGCGCACTGCCTGCTCGGCACCGATGCCCGGCAGGTGGCGTTCGTCCCGCTGTACACGGCGGAGAACCCCCAGCCGTACGGCATGTTCCCGGTGCTGCGGGACGCGCAGGGGCGGTCGAAGGTGTGGATCGACCCGCGCTACAGGAGCCTGGGGGCCGACGCGGCGGCCACCCTCGACGTCGCGTTCGCGCAGGTCGGCCCGGACGCCGACGGGTTCCCGGTGGAGGAGGTGGTCGGCGGGAACCGGCTGGCCACCGATGCGGGCTACGCGCACCCGCAGGTGACGCTGATCGGCTACCCGGCGTCCGCGGCACGACCGCGGCTGTGCGTGAACCGCACGACGAAGTTCACCAGCACCGACCCGGGCATCCCCGGGTCGTTCCTGCGGATCGACTGCACCGGCTACCCGGGCGGGACCAGCGGCGGCCCGTTCCTCACCCACTACGACGAGGAGACCGAGACGGGGGACGTGGTCGGGGTCATCGGCGGCTGGAAGACCGGCGGGGACACCGCGGACACCTCGTACAGCTCCTACTTCGGCGCCGACGTCAGGAAGCTGTACCAGAAGGCTGTTGCCGAGGCAGCGGTGGGGTGACCACCCGCACCCAGCGGGTCCGCCGCGGGTTGCCCACGCTGCGGGGCGTGGCCGGGACCTCCGCGGCGGTCAGCGGGTCGGCGGGCGCGAGGGCGAACTGGCGACGCAGGTCGGCGAGGGCGGCGTGGACCGGCGCCAGGATGACCTCGGCAGTGGGGTGGAGGTACGCCAGCGCGTGCGCGGTGGTCTCGATGGTGTCGGCGGCGTCCTCGGCCGCCGTACGGCTCCACCCGCCGGGCCCGACGGAGCTCCAGGGGGCGACGGCGTCGTAGAGGTGACAGGCGGCGTCGGCCGCGGCGTCGGCCCGCTCGCCGACGCCCGGGGCCGCGATGGTCGGCAACTGCTCCATCTCTCTCCTTGCGTGGGTATCCCCGGCTTCAGCCGGGGAGGGAAACGCATCGTGATGCCCGGAGCCGCGAAGCGGCGTAGCACGCTTCAGATCTGCTTCGGCAGCGGTCAGGGCTTGGCCGTCATGAGGGCCTGCTGACCCGAGTGAGAAGCCGCCCCGTTCACGGGGAGGAGGAGTCACGTCGGCTCAACGAGCGGGACGCCCGCGGGAAACGAGCCTGCCTCCTGGCCGGGCTTCGGCACCCGGCCGAAGGCGCGCCGGGGCCCGCCGCCCGCGTCAGGCGGCCGACCCGGCGCCGCGCCGGATCCGCCGGGCGGCGGCCTGCGCACCGGCGGCGGTGGCCGCGGCCAGGGCCAGCCCGAGCGCCGCATCGCGCGGCCGCGCGGGCCGCAGCACCCCGGCGCGCCGGAGCCGGCCGCGGGCCCAGACGGTGAACGGGACCACGAGCAGCGGGGAGGTGACCACACCGGGGGTGTAGCCGCGGGTGGCGGCGGCCTGCGCGACGTGGACCAGGCCGTGCAGACCGAAGGCGTTCAACGAGGCCTGGTAGAAGGCGGACCGCCCGCCGGTGCGGTGGCCGTCGGCGGCGGCCGCGCCCACCACGACCGCCGCGATGGCGACCGCGGTGGCGAACTCCCGCCCGTCCACCGACCCGAGGCGGTCCCACACCCGGTCGGGCACCCAGGGGTGGCGGGCGCGCAGGACGGGGACCCGGTCGCGGGACCAGCGCCCCATCGTCGCGATCTCCTCCGTGTCGTGCACGGCCCAGGCGGCCAGCAGGCCGAGCGTGGCCGCGGCCGTGACCCCGGCCGGGGCGGTGGCGGATGCCGGGGGCGGAGCTGTGGTTCGCGGTGCGCTCATGGGCCACAGTCTGCAAGATCGACGACTGCGGCGGGGGCGATATCCGGCCGAACTCCCGCTGCCCCGCGGCCGGATGCCGGTCGCCGGTGGTGCGCCGTACCACGTCCGGGACGGGGCCCGCCGCGCCGCGCGGCGCCTACGCTGGGCGGACCATGAACGATCGCGATGAGCCCCGCCGCCGTTCCCGGTTCCGCCGGCTCCCCCGTACGCCCGAGCCCGCCGCCGTACGGGGCGCGCGGGCGCCGGCCCGGCCCGGCCGGCTGCTGCGCTCCCCCGCCCGGCCGGGCGAGCCCCTGTTCGCGCAGGCGCCGAAGGCCTGGCAGCGGCTGCTCCCCTTCGCCGTCACCGCGGCGTGCGTGGCGACCCTCCTGCCCGTCACCATCGTGGTGCTGACCGACGCCTACGGGGCCGGCGGCGGCTGGGCGGGCGCGCTGGGCGTGGCCCAGACCGTGCCGCTGCTGCTGGCCGTGACCCGGCCGGTGCGGGCCTGGGCGATCGTGCTGGGCGCGGACACGGTGGGGGCGCTGGTGGTGCTCGGGTCCGACGGCCTGGCGGGACTCGCCTGGCCGTGGACCCCGATGGGCATCGTCGGCTACCTGCTGGTGATGGTGTGCCTGGGATTGCGCGAGCCCGTCAGGACACTGATCGGGGTCTGGCTGGCGACGGGCGCGGTCGGGGTGGTGCTGGGGTTCTCCCGCCCGGCCGTGACGACGGACACCGTCGCCCTCCTCTTCGTCCTGAGCGGGGCCCTGCTCGCGGTGACGGGATCCCTGCGGGGACTCGGCGACGCCCAGCAGCGGATCGCCGAGCAGGAGAGCATCAGCGAGGCGGAGCGGGCCCGGCGCACGCTGCTGGAGGAACGGGCGCGGATCGCCCGGGAGTTGCACGACGTGGTGGCTCACCACATGTCGGTGATCACGGTGCAGGCGGACTCCGCGCCGTACCGGCTGCCGGGCATGGCGGAGCCGGTGCGCGAGGAGTTCGCGGCGATCGCGGCGAGCGCGCGGGAGTCGCTGGGCGAGATGCGGCGACTGCTGACGGTACTGCGCAGCGACCAGGCGCACGGGTCGACCGGAGCGGCCGGAACCGACGGCGGCCCGGTCGGCGAGGGCGGCGAGGGTGGCGCCGAGCGGGCCCCGCAGCCCGGCATCGGCCGCATCCAGCAGCTCGTGGAGGCGACCGTACGGGCCGGGCAGCCGGTGGAGTTGTCGCTGGCCGCCGGGGCGGACGGGGCGGCGCCGCCGGCCGTGGACCTGTCGGCGTACCGGATCGTGCAGGAGGCCCTCGCGAACGTGGTGCGGCACGCCCCGGGGGCGCGGGCCCGCGTCTCGGTCACGTACGACGCGCGGGAGGTCCTCGTCCTCGTCGTCAACGGGCCCGGCCGGGACGGCGCGCCGGCGCTGGAGACGGCGGGCACCGGGCACGGCCTGGTGGGGATGCGCGAACGCGTACGGTTGACGGGCGGGACTCTGGACACCGGTCCGCTGCCCGACGGCGGCTTCCGGGTTGCCGCCCGACTGCCCCTGAACGGACCGATCGAGGAAGCCAGTTGACCATCCGAGTGATCGTCGTCGACGACCAGGCCATGGTGCGCGCGGGGTTCGCCGCCCTGCTGTCGGCGCAGGCCGACATCGATGTGGTGGGCGAGGCCCCCGACGGGCGGCAGGGGGTGGCCCTGGCCCGGTCCGTCCACCCCGACGTGGTGCTCATGGACGTGCGGATGCCGGAGCTGGACGGGCTGAGCGCGGCCCGGCAGATCCTCGATCCGCCGCCCGGGGTCGTGCACCGGCCGAAGGTGTTGATGCTGACGACCTTCGACATCGACGACTACGTGTACGAGGCGC
Organism: Streptomyces sp. NPDC127106; assembly: GCF_042677605.1. Lineage (NCBI taxonomy): Bacteria > Bacillati > Actinomycetota > Actinomycetes > Kitasatosporales > Streptomycetaceae > Streptomyces > Streptomyces sp. NPDC127106. The sequence continues at coordinate 256,074 of NZ_JBHXTC010000001.1, forward strand.
TGCGCGCCGGGGCGTCCGGGTTCCTGCTGAAGGACGCGCCGCCGGCGGACCTGATCTCGGCGGTCCGGGTCGTCGCGTCGGGCGAGGCGCTGCTGGCTCCGTCGGTGACGCGGCGGCTGATCGCCGACTTCGTACAGCAGCGGCCGGCCCCGCGCCGGGACCCGGCGCTCCGGCTGAACGGGCTGACCCCGCGGGAGACCGAGGTGCTGGAGCTGATCGCGCGGGGGCTGTCGAACCAGGAGATCGCCGGGCACCTGGTGGTGGCCGAGCAGACGGTGAAGTCGCACATCGGGCGGGTGCTGGCGAAGCTGGACCTCCGCGACCGGGCGCAGGCCGTGATCTTCGCGTACGAGGCCGGAGTGGTGCGGCCCGGCGACGGCGGCTGACGCGCCGCCCCCAACCCTGCGGTACTCCTCCTCCACCCCCTACCGGGGTATGACATCCGGCTTGGCTCCCCGGTGCGACGTGCCGGCAGGCACCTCCTTCCTACCTTCCTCGGCGTCACGAGGAGAGGAGAAGGGGAATGCGCCGCTTCGGAAGGGCCCTGGCCAGTGCCGTGCTGGCGGGGGCCGTGGTCGCGGGAACCGCCGGATGGGCTGCCGGGGAGGGTGTGCAGGCGGCGGTCACCGGCCCGCCGCCGGGTGCGTCCGCGTGGCGGGCCGACAGCGCGTCGGGGCGGCCGCTGCCCGATCCGGGGACGGCGTCCCCGTACGAGGTGGCCCGGTTCTTCGCCGGGCTGGACGAGGCGGCGCGGCGGGATCTCGCCCGCCGCCACCCGCTGGTGGTCGGCAATCTGGACGGCGCGCCGGTAGCCCTGCGGTACGAGGCCAATCGGCTGGCGGTGGCCGCCACGGGACAGCTGCGCTTCGCCCCGCTCGCCGCGCCCGGGCGGCAGGTCCTCGCCTTCGATCCCCGCGGGCGGGGGCAGGTCGCCGAGGTGGTCGGGAACCTGGAGCGGGCCGTGCACGTCGCGGTGGTGGTACCGGGGTCGGACAACGACGCCGCCTCCCATGACGCCGGCCGCGCCCCGCACACCGGCCCGGCGGGAATGGCCCGTTCGCTGCACGCCGCGGCGGGCGGGGACACCGCCGTGGTGGCGTGGACCGGCTACACGACCCCTGTCGGGGTCGGCCTGGACGCGGCCGCCGGCCGGCTCGCGGAGGCCGGCGCGGTCCGGCTGGCCCGGTTCACCGCGGGGCTCGACGCGGTCGGGGCGCCCGATCCCGTGCTGTTCGGGCACAGTTACGGGTCGGTGGTGTGCGGGCTCGCGGCCCGCCACACGGACGCCTCCGACCTCGTCGTGTTCGGCTCCCCCGGCCTGCGCGCCGAGACCGCCGCCGGCCTGGGCACCCGGGCCCGGGTGTGGGCGGCGCGGGGGCCGTCGGACTGGATCGCGGACGTGCCGAACGTGGCGTTCGCCGGGCTGGGTCACGGCGCCGACCCGACCTCGCCCGCCTTCGGCGCCCGGGCGGTGCCGGCCTCCGACGTCCGCGGCCACACCGGGTACTTCGCGCCCGGGACGCAGTCGCTGGCGGCGTTCGCCGCGATCGCGACGGGGCGGGCCCGGTGAGCGCCGCGGCCGTGCTGCGGCGGACGGCCGACCGCATCGAGCGGGGGACGCCCGCCCACCGGGACCGGGCGGTCGACGGGCTGCGGGCGCTCGCCCTGTTGGCCGTGCCGACCGGGCACTGGCTGCTCGGCGGTTTCACCCTGGACCGCGACGGCGGCCTGCACAACGCCAGCCCGCTCTCCGCGTTCGCCGCGCTCGCGCCGGCGAGCTGGGTGCTGCAGATGCTCGGCATCTTCTTCCTGGTCGGCGGCTACGCCTCGGTGCAGTCGTACCACCGGCGCGAGGGGTCCGCCGGGGCCTGGCTGCGGGGCCGGTTCGCGCGGCTGGGGCGGCCCGTGCTCGGGGTCACCGCGGTGTGGGCGCTGGCCGCGCCCGTGCTGTACGCGGCCGGGGTGCCGGAGGCGACGCTGCGGACCGCGGCGACGCTGGTGATCCAGCCGCTGTGGTTCGTCGGGGTGTACCTGGTGGTGACCGCGCTGACCCCGTACTGCGTGCGGGCCGCCCGGCGACTCGGCGGGTGGGCGGCGGCCCCGCTGCTCGCCTCGGTCGCGCTGGTGGACTTCCTGCGGTACGGGCCGTTCGCCGGGTCCGTACCGTCCTGGCTGGCGGTGCTGAACATCCTGCCGGGCTGGCTGTTCGCCTACCAGCTGGGGGTGTCGTGGGGGGAGCGTCGGATCGGGCGGCGCGGGGCCTGGCTGTTGCTGGCGGGCGGGGGCGTGCTGTTCGCCGTGCTGCTCGTGGTGTTCCACTACCCGGCGTCGATGGTCGGCGTACCGGGTGCGGAGCGGACCAACTCGCACCCGCCGTCGCTGCTGGTGCTGGCTCTGGCCGCGGCGCAGTCGGGGGCGGCGGTGCTGCTGCGGGACCGGCTGGCGCGGCTGCTGGCGCGGCCGGCCCTGTGGGCGCCGGTGGTGGTGGTCAACCTGTGCGCGATGACGATCCTGTGCTGGCACCAGACGGCCATGCTGGCGGCGGCCGTTCCCGGCTCGTTCCTGGGCGAGGTGGCGGGTCTGACGACGGCTCCGGACAGCCCGGCTTGGATCGCGGCGCGGCTGCTGTGGCTGCCGGTGTTCGCGGTGCTGCTGCTGTGCATTGCGCGGTACGCACGGCGGTTCGAGGAGCCGTGGACGGGGGCGACGGCGGTGCGGCGGACGGCGGCCGGGCTGCTGGCGGCCGGGTTCGCGGTGTTCGCGCTGGGCCTGGCCTGATCCGGGGGTTACGACGAGAGCCGGTGGTTACGACGAGAGCGCCGCTCCCTGCCGGGGGCGGCGCTCTCGTGTCGGCGGTGGGCGGACGGGGCCCGGGCCCGGGCCCGGTCCGGTCAGCGGCCGGTCAGGCGATCGAGGCCGCGACGATGGCGGCCACGGACAGGTTGCAGCAGGCCGTCACCCAGACCGCCGGGTGCGGCTCGGGGTCGACCACTATGGCGCCGAGCTTGCCCGGGGTCACCCAGTCCAGCACCAGGAAGGCCAGCGCCATCAGGACCAGGCCGAGGATGCCGAAGGCCGCCGTGGACAGCAGGCCCTTGCCGAAGTCGTTGTACGTCGTCCAGATCGAGGTGAACACGATCCCGCCGATGCCGAGGAGGGCCGAGCTCAGCGTGATGGCCGCGTTGCGGTTGCGCTCCTCCCAGATCTGCTTCGGGAGCTTCCCGGGCGTCAGCACGTCCACCAGGACGATCCCGAGGATCAGCAGGACCAGGCCCAGGGCGCCGTAGGCGCTGGTACGGCCAAGTCCGTTGACGATGTCGCTCATTGTGAAGCCTGTCTTCGCGGGGGTGGAAGGGCACCGGTGGGAGGGGCCGGGACTGGCCGAATCTATCGCACTGTCCGGTGGCGGACCATGGGCAGGTCAGGAAAGGGTAAAGGCCGCGAGCGGGCAGCGGCGTCCGCCTCACGATCCGACCCTTGACCTCAAGATTGATTGAGGTTCTAGCGTTCCCCTCATGGACATGGAAGTCACCGCCTGGACCTCACTGCGCAGCGCGATCGACGCCCAGCAGGACCGCCGCCCCGTCTCCCGGGCGAGCCTGCGCCGCATCGCCGCGTTCGCCCGCCCGCACCGCCGCGGGCTGACCCTGTTCCTCCTCCTCAGCGTCGTGGCCGCGCTGCTCGCGGTCGCCACCCCGGTCCTCGCCAGCCGGGTCGTCACCGCGATCGTCGACGGCCGGGAGTCCTCCACCGTCGTCCGGTTCGCCCTGCTCATCGCGCTCATCGCGGTCGCGGAGGCCGGACTCGGGCTGCTGACCCGCAAACTGTCGGCCACCCTCGGCGAGGGCCTGATCCTGGACCTGCGGACGGCGGTCTTCGACCACGTCCAGCGGATGCCGGTGGCCTTCTTCACCCGGACCCGGACCGGCGCTCTGGTCAGCCGGCTCAACAACGACGTCATCGGCGCCCAGCGGGCGTTCAGCAACACCCTGTCCGGGGTGGTCGCCAACACCGTGACCCTGCTGCTGACGCTGGTCGTCATGCTGGGCATCTCCTGGCAGATCACCCTCCTCGCCCTGGTGCTCCTCCCGGTGTTCGTGGTCCCGGCCCGCCGGACGGGGACGCGGATGGCCGCGCTCCAGCGGGAGGCGTCCGCCCTCAACGCCGCCATGGGCACCCAGATGACCGAACGCTTCTCCGCGCCCGGCGCCACCCTGGTCAAGCTGTTCGGGCGGCCGGACGACGAGTCCGCGGAGTTCGCGGCCCGGGCGGGCCGGGTGCGCGACATCGGCATCCGTACGGCGATGGCGCAGTCGGCGTTCATCACCGCGCTCACCCTGGTCTCGGCCCTCGCCCTCGCGCTGGTCTACGGGCTCGGCGGGTACTACGCGCTGCGCGGCACCCTGGACGCCGGCAGCGTCGTCGCCCTGGCCCTGCTGCTCACCCGGCTGTACGCCCCGCTGACCGCGCTGGCCGGCGCCCGCGTGGAGGTGATGAGCGCCCTGGTGAGCTTCGAGCGGGTCTTCGAGATCCTCGACCTGGAGCCGCTCATCGCGCAGGCACCGGACGCCCGCCGGGTCCCGGACGGGCCGGTCTCCGTCGAGTTCGACCGGGTCTCCTTCGGCTATCCCTCCCCCGACAAGGTCTCGCTCGCTTCCCTGGAGGAGGTCGCGACCCTCGACGCCCGCGGCGGCACCCAGGTCCTGCACGAGGTGTCGTTCCGGGCCGAGCCGGGCCAGATGATCGCCCTGGTGGGCTCCTCCGGCGCCGGGAAGTCCACCATCGCGCAGCTGCTGCCCCGTCTGTACGACGCGGACGCGGGCGCCGTGCGCCTCGGCGGGGTGGACGTACGGCACCTCAGCGCCGACTCGATCCGCGACACCCTCGGCATGGTCACCCAGGACGGGCACCTCTTCCACGAGTCGGTACGGGCCAACCTGCTGCTGGCCCGGCCCGGGGCGACCGAGGAGGAGCTGTGGGAGGCGCTGCGCCGCTCGCGGCTGGACGGGCTGGTCGCCGCGCTCCCGGACGGCCTGGACACGGTGGTCGGCGAGCGCGGGTACCGGCTGTCGGGCGGGGAGCGGCAGCGGCTGACCATCGCGCGGCTGCTGCTGGCCCGGCAGCGGGTGGTGATCCTGGACGAGGCCACCGCGCACCTGGACTCCACGTCCGAGGCGGCGGTGCAGGAGGCACTCGGCGAGGCCCTGGCGGGCCGGACCGCCGTGGTGATCGCGCACCGGCTGTCGACCGTGCAGGCGGCCGACCAGATCCTGGTGGTGGAGGACGGGCGGATCGTGGAGCGCGGTACGCACACCGGGCTGCTGGCCGCGGGCGGACGGTACGAGGAGCTGTACCGTACCCAGTTCGCGCCGGCCGGGGAAGCGGCCGCCGAGACGGCGCCGGCCGGAGCCTGAGGCGGGCGCCGGGCGGGGCCTGGGGTGCGGCCGGGCAGGGCCCGCCGCGCGTGCCGCGCGGCGGGTGCCGGCCGGCGGGAGCATGATGCGGACGAGCCCCGCACCGAACAGGCAACGTGGAGCAGCAGATGGACATCAAGCTGGAGCTGGTCACCGTCCCCGTCACCGACGTCGACCGGGCCAAGGCCTTCTACGAGCAGGTCGGCTTCCGGGCCGACCACGACGTCACCGTCAGCGAGGAGATCCGCTTCGTGCAGTTGACCCCGCCCGGGTCGGCCTGCTCGATCGCCCTGGGCAGGGGGCTCACCCGGATGGCCCCGGGATCGCTGGACAACATGCAGGTGGTCGTGGGGGACATCGAGGAGGCGTACGCGGACCTCAAGGGGCGGGGCGTGGCGGTGAGCGAGATCGAGGACCTGCCCTGGGGCTCGTTCGTCCGCTTCTCGGACCCGGACGGCAACCGCTGGGCGGTGCAGCAGACCACTCCGCGCACCGCGGCCTCCGCCCGGTGAACGGCCGGGGACGGGGCCGGCACGCCGGAACGGTCAGGCCGGGCCGGCGCCGGGGGCCGCGGCGACCAGGCTCCGCATCACGTCCATGAGCTCCGCTGGCGGTTCGATGGACATCGAGCGGGTGGCTTCGTCGATGCGGGTCAGGTTGGTGACGGCGCCGCGGTGCCACCAGTAGAGCCGCGGCGACAGCGGGCCCGGGTTGTCCCCGTGGGCGCCGAGGCCGAAGGCGGCCAGGTCGTTGACGGCGTCCTGGACGTGGTGGTCCGCCAGCGGGTGGAAAACCAGGAAGCTCCGGCTGGGAACGGTGAACAGGGCGCCCGCGGCCGGCAGGGGACGGCCCGTCACGGCGCGGACGACCTCATCGAGGACCAGCGCCTTGCTCGCGACGAACGGGGACTCCCCCGACAGGACGTGCAGCAGTCCGCCGCCCTGCATGGGCACGGTCTCGTGCTCCGCGGGCTCGCTCAGCAGGTTGGCGCGGCCCGCCGTGCGCAGGGCCTCCAGGCCGATGGCGGCGACGTCCCGGTCGTCGAGGAGCCGCACGGAGTCGGGGAGGTCCAGCGCGAGCGCCTCCGAGAGCCCGGTCGCGACGGGGCGCACGTAACCGAACGAAGCGGCGGCCTCCGGCGGGAGGGCGTCGTCGGGTATGAGCCGCAGGAAGGCGCGGCGCAGCACGTCGTCGGGGGCGGCCGGGACCGAGGCCGACTCGCGTGCGGAGGCGAGGGCCGCGAAGTGGTGCTCGACGATGCGGGGCCAGTCCCTCGGGTCGGCGCGGCGGACGTACTCGGCGAGGTTGTACAGCGCCGCGGTGCCCTGGGGCGCACGGACGGTGTCGCCCTCGACGGTGACCTGTTCGCCGCGGTCGGCGTGGTACCGGCCCACCAGATCGCGCAGGTGGTCGGCCTGTCGAACCGTCAGGGCGGTGAGGTGGGGATCGGGCGAGCCGGCGGATGCGGGACTGGAGAACGTCATGATCCAACTCTAGGGGGTCCGTTGAACGACACGTTCCGGTCCGTCGACACGGTCCGTACCGGGCCACGCCGTGACGCGAGTCAGCTGAACACCGCGAACGTATGGCTTAATCGGCGTCAGGGGTGACGGGTGACGGGCCGATGCCGAGCACCCCGGTGACGACGCGGGAGGGGAGGTGGCGGGCGGTGGCAGGCCATGACGGCGGCGGCCGGCACGTGACGGTGGTGGTCATGGGGGTGACCGGCACGGGGAAGACGACCGTGGGCCGGCTCCTCGCGGACGCCCTCGGCCTCCCGTACGCGGAAGGCGACGCCTTCCACCCGCCGGCCAACGTGGCCAAGATGTCCGCCGGCATCCCGCTGGACGACGAGGACCGTCGGCCCTGGCTGGACGCCATCGCGGACCACCTCCGCCGGCTGCCGGCCGGCCGGAACACGGTGCTGTCGTGCTCGGCGCTCAAACGGGCCTACCGCGACCGGCTGCGCGCCGCCGCGCCCGACGCGGTGTTCGTCCACCTCACCGGCGAACGCGCGCTGATCGAGCGGCGGATGGCGGCGCGGACGGGGCACTTCATGCCCGCCGCCCTACTGGATTCGCAGTTCGCCACGCTGGAGCCGCTCCAGGCGGACGAGCGGGGGATTGCCGTCGACGTCTGCGGGACTCCCGAGGAAACCGCCGGACGGGCCCTCGCGGCCCTGGCCGCGCTGCCCGCCCCGCACCGCCCCTGACCCCGGTTCCTCACCGGCCCTGGAGCCGGGCCACGGCGAGGGCGAGCCCGCTCGCGGCGGTCGCGCAGCGCTCGGCCAGCTCCGCGACCTCGGCCCGGAACGCGGCGGCCTGCGGGCTGCCCTGCCGTTCCAGTTCGCCGGCGGCCGCGGCCAGCCGGTCGGCGTGGGCGCGCAGGGCCGCGCAGTGGGCGCGCAGCCCCTCGACCGGGTCCGGCCGGGACGGCCGCAGCCGCGGGGCCGCCTTCACCGGGCGCGCCAGGGCTGGACGAGCAGGAGGCCGCCGGTGCCGAGGAGCCCCAGGGTGTGGACGCAGCCCCGGTGCCCGGCGGGCAGGGGTGGGGCGGGGGCGGCCCCCGGGTCACGGCCGGCCTTCCGCCCGGCCCCGCGGCCCGGGGTGCGGCCGCGGGCGCCGTCGCGGTGCAGGAAGGCCCGGACGGCGGCGCCGAGGCCGAGGAGCGGCTCGGCGGGGGCGGCCCGGCCGGTCGCCACCTGCCACCCGGCGTGGTCGTTGAACGGGTTCGCGTCGGTCAGGGCGCGCCAGGCGAACACGTCGGCGAAGGCCGGGGCCAGCACGGTGAAGGCGTGTTCGGTGCCCTGCTCCCGCACCACCCGGCGGAACACGCGGGCGGCCACGGCCTGCCGGTCCTCGTCCACGGCCCGCAGGAGCGCCGCACCGTCGGGGTCGGCCAGCAGCTCGGGGCGGTCGATGCCGGTCGCCCGGATCCGGGCCTTGAGCCCGCAGACGGCGAGGCTGACGGCGAGGCTCTCGCGGCCGGTGAGGATCCCGGCGAGCCAGCCGGCCCGCGCGACGCCCCGGCCGCGCGGGGCCCAGCCCAGGCCCGCCGGGTCGGTGAGGGTGCGCAGCAGGGCACGGCGGGCGAGCCGGCTCCGGCCGCCGCGGCTCCGGGGGGCGGGAGGGTCGGTGGTGCGGCCGGGGGCCGCGGCCGGGAAGCGGGGGCCGAGGGCCAGTTCGGAGGCGTAGCGGGCGGCCTCCGCGACGGCGTCGGCGGCCTCGGCGAGTTCGCGGGACACGGCGCCCAGCAGATCGGCGTCCGGGTCGGTGGACACGGAGGAGGTCGCGGCGTCGGACATGGGAATCCTCGCGGGATGTGGGGGAAGGAGAGAGACGGGGGTGCCGTCGGCGACGGTGCGTCAGCGGCGGGTGAGCGTCAGCCGGATGGCGCGCGGGTCGAGGACCGCGGGCAGCGGACCCGGCGGGTCCAGCACCGGCCGGGTGCCCGTGATCCGACGGCGGCGCAGCACCTCGGCGCACAGCCCGGTGGTGACCAGCAGTGCCAGCCGGCTGCCCGGGCAGCGGCCGGGACCGTGGCCGAACGGGGACATCCGGATGTCCTCGTCCGCGCCGGGCGTTTTCCAGCGCCCCGGGACGAAGACATGCGCGGCGGGCACGTGCACGGGATCGCGCTGGAAGAAGTGGACGGGCAACAGCACGCGGGTGCCGGCCGGATACCGCACCCCGCGCCACTCGGTCCCGGTCCGGGTGACCCGGACCAGGTCGGGCACCGCCGGGTACAACCGCAGCGACTCCCGGACACAGGCGGCCAGCCGGGCGAGGCCCTCGGTCCCGGCGCACCCGGCGGCCTCCCCGGCCGCTGCCTCCTGCTCGGCCGGGTGCGCGCCGAGCAGCAGCAGGGTGCGCAGGACGGTCGCGGGGACGGTGTCCATGGCCCGCAGCCAGGGGTGGAAGGGGCCGGCCGGATCGGCGTACGGGACGGTGCGCCCGGCCGGGACGTGCCCGTCGGCGGCTCCGCGCTCGACCAGGCCGCGGCGGCGCAGCAGGCCCAGCCAGCCCGCGGATCCGCGGTCTCCCGGTCCGGGGGCGGGCACCGGTACGGAGCCCCGGTCGCCGAGCACGATCCGGCGCGCGACCCGGGCCACGGCCTGGCGGACGCGTACCAGTTCGAGGGTGCTGGCGGCGGTCAGCTGCCGGGCCTCCTCGGTGATCACGGTGCGCAGCGCCTCGCCGGAGAGCAGCGCGGGCTCCGCAGCGGTGCGATCCGCGCCGGCCGGGGCAGCCGCCGCGGCGCTCGGTCCGGCGACCGGTTGGGCGTAGAACTGGCGCAGTTCACGGGGGTCCAGCAGGACGAGCACGGTGCCGGACAGGCCGCGTACCGGGACGGGCGCCCCGCCGTGGCGGGCCCGCAGCTCCCGCAGGGTTTCCGCGGAGAACGCCGGGCGGGCGCCGGGGACGCTGCGGACGAGGAAGGGGATCGCCCGGGTGGCGGCGAACCGCACGGACTCGGCGCGCCCGGCGCGTTCCGCCGGTCCGCGCCTCCCCCGCGTGACGGCCGCCCGGGTCGGCCCGCCGGGGGCGGCGTAGTGGAGCATGCGCATCCGGTACCTCCGCACAGCCGGGAACCAGCGGTCGGTGACTTCGAGCTCACCGTACGTCGATCTTGGAGGACCCGCGCTCCGAGCACGGTGGTCCGGGGCCGGGCGGGCGCAGCCGTACGGGCGCGCCCGGGCCGTGGCCGCGGGCGGACCCGGGGCCGCGGGCGCAGCCGTACGGGCGACGGGGCCGCGGCGCCGCCGTGACGGCGGGGGCGGTGTGATACGGCGGGGGCGGTGTGACGGCGGGGGCGGGACTCAGGAGCCCGGCGGGGGCGCGAACACCGCGTCGCGGAAGGGGCTGCGCAGGGGCCCCCGGGGGTCGGCCGGGAGCAGGACCGCCCAGCGGCGACGGCGGGGGTGGAGCCAGACGGCCGCGGTGTCGCCGTGGGTCCAGGTGCCGTGCGCGGCGGGGCGCCACAGCAGGCCTCGGGAAGGGGTGAGTTCGCCGGTCCGGATGCGCAGGGACTCGGCCGTCCAGGCGCGCGGGACGGGGTGGCCCGCAGGGGACAGGAGGTGGCCGAGGAAGCGGGCGAGGTCCGGGAGCGGGGCGTACAGGACGCCGTCGGCGAAGCGGGTGCCGGCCATGCCGAGGGGCTGCCAGACGCGGGCGGCGGCGAGTTCGGGGAGCGGGCTGCCGCCGAGGTGCTCGGCGAGTCGGGTGAGTGCGGCGGCCGCGGCGGGGGCGGAGCGGGCGCCCGTGCGGGTGAGGAGGTGGTGGGTGGTGGTGCCGTTGGGGGTGCCGGCGGCGGCCTCGGCCCCGTAGGCGGTCAGCGGGGTGTGCAGGTGCAGGGCTTCCTCGGCGACGAGGCTTCCGATCACGGGCCACAGGGCGAGGACACCGGCCAGGGCGCCGACGTCGTGCCCGGGGGCGTCGTACCCGGTTCCGTCGTGCCCGGGGCCCGTTCCGGGGCCGTCCGAGCGGGCCAGGATGCCGTCCGGCCCGCCGACCGCCCAGACGGCCTCCGGGTCGGCGGCCTCCAGCAGCCGCCGGATCCGGTCCGCCGCGTCGCCGCAGCCGGTTCGGTCGTCGCTCAGGAGCGTCATGGTGCCCCACGCTAGCGACGTCCCGACCGTCCGCCGGGCGCGCCGCAGCAGGGCCCGCCGCCCGCCACCCGAATGCACCGCGGCAGCGGAAGGGGGCGGGACGCCCGCGGCGCCCCGCCCCCGGTCAGCCGGTGGAGCCGTGCTCCGTTACCTGCCCGGCCGGTTGCCCGGCTGGTCGCCCGGCTGGTTCTTGTCGGGCCGGTCGGTCACCCGCAGCGTGTTCAGCAGCGGCTTGCCGAAGCCGGTGTGCGTGACGAAGCGGAGGTTGAGGACCCCGTCCGTGACCGTGACCGTGTAGGTGCGGGTCAGGGCCTTGTAGCTGCCCGCTTCCAGGGCGATGTCCAGGGACGGCAGGACCTGCGTGCCCTCGGCGAGGACGTCGAAGACCCGCTTGTTCGGCTTGGTGGAGGACAGCTCCGCGAAGCCGAGTTCCACGGTGTACGTACCGTTCGGGACGTTGTCGAAGCGGTACTCGTACATGCCCTCGCGAGCACTGCGGAACAGCTGCTGCTCGTCCGTCCCGGCGATGCCGCGGCCGGTGGAGCGCACCGAGCTGCTGCCCTGGTAGCCGTACGAGCCCGGGGTGTACTTGCGGTCCGGGGACCAGCTGTCGCCGACCGTGTCCGTGGCCGCGCGGTCGGATCCGGCGTCCAGGGCGACCTGGTAGCGCGGGACCACGACCTTCACCGGCACGGTGAGCACCGGGCTGCGGCCGCTGCGCGAGCTGATCCGCAGGTCCGTCGTGAGGACCGAGCCGGCGGCCTGCCCGGTGGTGTCGACGGCCAGGGTGACGGTGGCCCTGCCTCCGGCCGGGAGGTCCGTCGCGCCGGTGGTGGCCGTCAGCCAGGGCGCGTCCTCGGCCACGGTGATGGGCGTGTCCTTGGCGCTCGGGTTGGTGAGGTCGAGGGTGCGGGTGCGCTTCTGGCCCGGCGCGAGGACGATCTCCACCGACGCGAGGGACGGGGTGACCCGGGCGGTGCGCAGGGCCTGGGTGAGGACGGTGACGTCGTTCGGCCGGACGTGGACCACGTTGGTCCAGCCCTCGTAGTGGTCGGCCAGGATGGTGTAGGACTTGTTGCCGACGCCGGCCTGGAGGACGAAGCTGCCGTCGGCCGCGGACGTCGTCCTGACCTCGTCGGCGCCGATGCCGATGGCAACGCTCGCCCCGGCCACGCCGTTGCCGTCGTTGGCGTCGAGCACCCGGCCGGAGACGACGGCGGTCTTGGTGGTGCGGAAGGAGACGGTGAGGCCGTCGCTGATGACGGGTGTGTTGAAGGAGTACTTGAAGGCGTCCGTGCCGGTGGCGTTCTCCACGCCGACCGTGGCGGTGGAGCCGCCCTTGATGCCGGAGCCGCCGGTCCCCTTGTAGGCGTAGGTGACGCTGCCGTCCTCGCCGACGGCCGCCGAGAAGGAGAACTTGTCGGCCTGGGCCGACCAGTGGGCCACGTCCCGCCACTCGATCACGTACTGCCGGTGCGGTGCGGTGCCGGTGACGGCGGTGAAGACGCCCGAGCCGCTACCGGCGGGGCCGACGACGAGGTCGTCCCAGAAGGGGTAGAGCGCCGCGTTGGGCGTGGCCGTGCTCGGGAGGTCGCCGTTGATGTCGCCGGTGTGGGCGCCGCCGAAGCTGACCGTGCCGTTCGTGCCGATCCAGGCCTGCCCGTACGTCTTCCCGTACAGCGGGAGCGGGAAGGGCAGGTCGACGCGCTCGGTGGTGTTGTCGCCGGTCAGCGCGAGCTGCCGGGTGCCGGCCTGGTAGGGGCGGCCGCTCGCGGTGGAGCAGGCGTAGCCGTAGCCGTCGGTGCGCTCGGGCAGGGTGATGGCGACGGTGGTGTCGCCGGCGACGGCCGCCGGCGCGCTGCCGCCGGTGACGCAGCGGGAGGCGTGGGAGGCCCGGATCTCGTAGGTGCCGTGCGGCAGGGTGACCTCGAAGCGGCCCTGGTCGTCGGCGGTCGCGGTCACGGGGGTGTCGGCGACCGTGACGGCGGCGCCCGCAGCGGGCCCGGAGGGCGCGGTGACGGTGCCGGTGACCTTGCCGGAGGGGGCCTGGCTGAGGGTGAAGTCGCCGGTGGCGGTGGTGCTCTCGGTGACCGTCGCGGTGGCGGTCTCCTGGCCGTAACCGAACTTGGCGGCCGTCAGGGCGTACGAGCCCACCGACAGGGAGCGGAAGGAGTAGGTGCCGTCGGCGGCCGTGGTCGCCGTACGGGCGATCGGGCCGGAGGCGGTGACCTTGACGCCGGCGAGCGGGGCGCCGCCGGAGCGGACGGTGCCGCTCAGGGCGCCGGTCGCGCCGCGCGGGGCGTTGGTGACGGCGGCGAGCGCGTCGAGCTTGCCCTCGCCGAAGACGTTGTTGTTGGTGGCGGTGCCGCCGCACTGGCCGTTGTCGGTGTCCTGGGCGGTGGCGCCGAGGAGCGCCTCGGTCTGCGCGATGTCGCCCTCGAGGGCGGGGGCGGCGGACCAGAGCAGGGCGACGGTGGCCGCGGTGTGCGGGGAGGCCATCGAGGTGCCGGAGAAGGCCTCGTAGCTGCCACCGGGGACCGACGAGCGTACGTTCACGCCGGGCGCGGCGATGTTCGGCTTGACGATGCCGCCGGGGCCGGCGCCGCGCGAGGAGAACGCGGCGATGGTGCCGTTAATGTCGAAGGCCCCGGAGCTGTAGGAGCTGGCGTAGTCGCCGGGGGAACCGCTCGTGGAGCAGTTGGGGCCGGCGTTGCCGTTGGAGAAGGCGGGGAAGATGCCGGCGGCCCGCCAGGCGTCGACGATCTGGCGGTACCAGTCGTCGTGCGCGGCGCTGCCCCAGGAGTTGTTGACGATGTGCGGGGCGAGGTCGGGGCGCGGGTTCTGCCCGTTCAGGTCGGTCGGGGCGACGATCCACTGGCCGGCGGCGAGGAGGGAGGCCTCGGAGCAGGAGTTGGTCTCGCAGCCCTTCGCGGCGATCCAGCGGGCACCGGGGGCCACGCCGATCCGGTTGGTGCCGTCGTCGCCGACCATGGTGCCCATGGTGTGGGTGCCGTGGTCGTTGTTGTCGCACGGGGCGGCCGTGGGGCAGACGCCGGCGGGGTCGAACCAGTTGTGGTTGTGGTCGGAGGTCCCGTCGGCGTTCCGGCCGCGGTACTGGGCGTTCACGGCCGGGTGGGTGTGGTCGACGCCGCTGTCGATGTTGGCGACGACGATGCCCTCGCCGCGCACCCCGAACTGGTCCCACACCTGGGGGGCCTTGATCCGGTCGATGTTCCACTCGACGGCGTCGGCCGCCGTCTTCTCGCGCGTACCGTCGGCGGGCGCGGGAAGGGTGACCTTGTCGTCGGCGTCGATGCGGGAGACCTCGGAGCGCTGGGCCAGGGTGCCGGCGAGTTTCTCGGTGCCGACCACGCGGACCGCGTTGACGATCCAGTACGAGGTGTACTCGGCCTGGGCGCCGTCCAGGGCCTTGAGGAGCCCGGCTTGGCTGCGCGCGGCGTGCTCGCGCTTGGTCTTGAGGACCGTTTCCGCCTTGGCCGCCCGGGTGGTCTGCCGCTGCGCGGCGCTCAGGTCGGCGGCGCTGTCGAGGTAGACCCAGAAGGCGGCTTTGCCGGAGTCGCCGAGCTGGGCGCGGAGCTTGGGCTCGATCTTGCGCTCGGCCGCACTCGGGGTGGGGCCGGGTTCCGGTGCGGCGGCTGCGGCGCCCGCGCCGAGGGGCAGGAGCAGTCCTGCGGTGAGGGCGGCGAGCGCCGCGCGTAAGGGGTGCCGGGAACGACGGGATCGTCGTGTGTCGCGTTGGGCCACGTGTGTCTCCTCGTACGCCGTGTGCAGGTCGTGCGGATAGGGCGTGCGTGACGTGCGCGGCAATGGTGAAGGAGGCGTCATGCTCACTACAAGAGTGCCTAACGAGCCGGAGCCCGGGCGGCCGCTGCGGCCCGCCGCTGCTCCGGCCCGCCGCTGCTGCCCGAGAGACCCGCCGCTCCTGCCCGGTCCGGGCTTCCGGGTGGCCCTTCCGCGGCGCGGGAGCGAGGCTGAGGGCATGACCGGTCCAGCTCCACACGAGCCGGCGCCGGACGGCGGGCCGCAGAGGCACGGCACCGGCCCCGGCCCCGGCACCGGCCCCGACGCCGTCCCCGACGCCGTCCCCGGGGCCCCCACCGGGGCCCCCTCCGGCGCGACGTCCGACACCGGGCCCGGCGCCGTCTCCGGGGCGGCCCCCGATGCCGTGCGCGGCGCCGTCGGCAGGCCCGGGGTGGCGCTCGGCACCGCCCGGGGCCGGTGGATCGTGTTCGTCACGGTGCTCGGCTCGACGATGGCCCTGCTCGACTCCACCGTGGTGAACGTCGCCCTGCCCAGCATCGGCCGGGATTTCGGCGCCGACATGGCCGTCCTCCAGTGGATCGTGAACGCCTACCTGCTGACCCTGGCGGGGCTGATCCTGGTCGGCGGGGCGCTCGGTGACCGGTTCGGCCGGCGCCGGATCTTCGTCCTGGGCGTGGTGTGGTTCGCCGCCGCCTCCCTGCTGTGCGGCATCGCCCCCAACGAGGGGGTGCTGATCGCGGCGCGCGCCCTGCAGGGCGTGGGCGGGGCGCTGCTCACCCCGGGTTCCCTGGCGCTGATCCAGGGCTCGATCGCCGCCGCGGACCGGCCCCGGGCCGTGGGGCTGTGGTCGGGGTTCGGCGGCGTGGGCGCGGCCGTGGGGCCGTTCCTGGGCGGCTGGCTGGTGGACGGGCCCGGCTGGCGCTGGGTGTTCCTGCTGAACGTGCCCCTGGCCGCGCTGTGCGTGCCGGTGGCCCTGCGGCACGTCCCCGAATCACGCGATCCGGCGGCGCGCGGCCGGTTCGACGTGCTCGGTGCGGCACTGGGCGCGGTGGCCCTCGGACTCGTGACGTACGCGCTGATCGAGGCCCGCTCGGGGTCGCCCGCAGTGGTCGCGGCGGCGGTCGTCGGCGTCCTGCTGGCGGTCGCGTTCGTCTGGGTCGAGCGGCGGCGGGCCGAGCCGATGCTGCCGCCGGACATCTTCGCGTCCCGGCAGTTCACCGCGGTCAATCTGGTCACCCTGTGCGTGTACGCGGCCTTCGGCGGCTTCTTCTTCCTGATCGTGCTCCAGCTCCAGGTGGTCTCCGGGTACTCGGCCCTGGCCGCCGGGGCCGCGCTGCTGCCGACGACCGCGCTGATGCTGCTGCTGTCGTCCCGGGCGGGGGCGCTCGGCGAGCGGATCGGGCCGCGGATCCCGCTGACGGCGGGGCCACTGCTGTGCGCGGCCGGAATGCTGCTGATGTTGCGGGTGGGGCCCGATGCCTCGTACGTGCGGGACGTGCTGCCGGGGATGGTCGTCCTGGGCATGGGCATGGTGACGCTGGTGGCACCGCTGACCGAGACCGTGCTCGCCTCGGTGGACCCCGGCCGGGCGGGCCTCGCCAGCGGCATCAACAACGCCGCGGCGCGGGTCGCGGGGCTGCTGGCCGTGGCGGCGCTGCCGCTGCTGGCCGGGATGGGGCCGGACGCCTACCTCTCGGCGACCCTGTTCGACGGTGCCTTCGAGGTGGCCATGGTGTGGTGCGCGGGGGCGCTGGCCGTCGGGGCCGCCCTGGCCTGGGCGACCGTACGGACGCCCAGGCCGGACGCGTGCCATCCGCAGTGCCGCACCCACTGCGCGCTGACCGCTCCCCCGCTGGAGCCGCCGGAGGAGACCCAGACCCCACCCCGCAGGTGACGAAAACTTCAGTCAGCACCACGGGGCTCGTCCGCAACGCCAGTCAGGCCACGGCGGAGGCGCACGCGCCCCGCCGCTGCTGCTCGGCGCCCACCAGCTGGTCGAGGCCGCCGTCTGGCGGGCTGGCGGCGGGTCCGGGCCGGCCACCACCGCCTGGGCGGTGATCGCGATGCCCGTGCTCGCGGTGCGGGTGCCGTTCGGCGTGCTGCTCTCGGTGGGGCCGGCGGCCGCACCCGCGGGCCCGCCGCCGCCGCGGTGCTCTCGTACGGCCTCGCGCGCCACCCGCCGACGGCTGAGGTCCACGGACACGCGCTTGCGTAACGGCGTGACGCTCGGCGCCCGAAAGTTTCCCGTCCGCGGGTAGTGACTTCGCAACCCCATCGCAGTAGAACTCGTTCCCATTCTGTCGAGAGCGAGGAACGTCACATGAGTGACAGGACCCTGCACGGAAAAGACCCCAACGGAATCTCACGGCGCGGGTTCATGGCGGGAACAGGTTCCGTTCTCGGGGCCGCCGCCCTCGCCGGGCACGCCCAGCCGGCCCACGCTCACGCCCGCAGCCGGGCCGCCGCCCCGGCCCCGGCTGCCGGGTCCATCGAGTCCGGGGCCCGCGTGCCGGTCCTGGTCATCGGCACCGGCTACGGGGGCTCCGTCGCCGCCCTGCGGCTCGCCGAGGCCGGCGTCACGGTCCACATGGTCGAGATGGGCATGGCCTGGGACACCCCCGGGCCGGACGGCAAGGTGTTCTGCAACACCACCAGCCCGGACCACCGCGCGTACTGGCTGCGGACCCGCACGAAGCAGCCGCTGAGCAACTTCCTCGGCTTCCCCCTCGACAAGGACGTCCCCCGCTACACCGGGATCCTCGACGCCGAGGAGATGGGCGGCATCACCGTCTACCAGGGCCGAGGGGTCGGCGGCGGCTCACTGGTCAACGGCGGCATGGCGGTCACCCCGAGGCGGGCGAACTTCCCCGCCATCCTGCCCTCGGTCGACCCCGCCGAGATGTACGCCACCTACTACCCGCGCGCCAACGCCGGCCTCGGCGTCGGCCTGGTCGACCCGGCCTGGTTCGACACGGTGGACTGCTACCAGTTCGCCCGTGTCGGCCGCAAGCACGCCCAGCGCTCCGGATTCCCCTTCGTCTTCGTCCCGGACGTCTACGACTGGGACTACATGAAGCAGGAGGCAGCCGGCACGGTCCCGAAGTCGGCGGTGGCCGGCGAGATCCTCTACGGCAACAACCACGGCAAGAAGTCCCTCCAGCAGACCTACCTCGCCCGGGCCAGGGCCACCGGGCGGGTCACCGTCTCCCCCCTCCACAAGGTCACTTCGGTGACCCCGGCAGCCGGCGGCGGCTACGCCGTCGCCATCGAGCAGATCGACACCACGGGCGCCACCACCGCCACCAAGACGGTGACGGCGGACCGGGTGTTCTTCGCGGCCGGCAGCGTCGGGACCAGCAAACTGCTCGTCAGGCTGAAGGCCACCGGCGCCCTCCCCGGCCTGAACGGCGAGATCGGCAAGGGGTGGGGTGACAACGGCAACGTCATGTGCGGGCGCGCCAACCACCTGTGGGACCCCACCGGCAAGGTCCAGGCCTCCATCCCCTGCGGCGGCATCGACAACTGGGACGCCGGGGGCGCCTTCGCCGAGATCGCCCCGCTGCCGACCGGCATCGAGACGTACGCCTCCTTCTACCTGTCGATCACCCGCAATCCGCACCGGGCCGAGTTCACGTACGACGCGGCCGCGGGCCGGGTCGTGCTGAACTGGCAGACCGCCTGGAAGCAGCCGTCCATCGACATGGCCCGCACCATCTTCGACCGGATCAACGCACGGGAGGGGACGATCTACCGCAGCGACCTGTTCGGCCTGCACAAGGTCTGGGGCGACCACCTCACCTACCACCCGCTCGGCGGCGCCGTCCTGGACAAGGCCACCGACAACCACGGCCGCCTGCACGGCCACCCGGGCCTGTACGTGATCGACGGCGCGCTGATCCCCGGCAACACCAGCGTGAACCCGTTCGTCACCATCACGGCCCTCGCCGAACGCAACATCGAAAACATCATCACCACCGACCTCCAGCAAGGCGAGCGGTAGTGGCCACAGCGCAGAAAGCCGACCTGCACCACGTACCGGTCACGGGCATCCGATGGGATGCCGCCGCCCTTCGGCCCGAGGCCTTGTCGCCGGAGACGTCGTGCACTCCGACGATGTCGCGGGCGGCCCAGCCCGGAGCCAGCTTGCGGTAGGAGGGGAAGCTGGGCTCGTGGGGCCGGAGGCCTCCCCAACCGTCCCTGGTTGGACAACTAAAGGACTGGAATCAGAATGAGGTCTCCAAGGTCGGGAGATGACCGCAAGTCAGGTGGTGTCGGCGCGGTCCGGAGGGCTATGGAAGCTGGATTCCGGACCAGGCATCGACTTCGCACTGTCTGTCGGCATTATTCCCTGCGGTCACGACTGTGCCGTTGGCCCGCAGGCCAAGGGTGTGCGTTGAACCGGCCGCCACGGCGACAATGTCGCGCCAACCGCCGACTTCGCACTGTCGGTAGCTGTTGTCTCCCGCTGCGAGGACCCGTCCGGACGCAGTGACCCCGACGGTGTGGTAGCTGCCCGCGCTGAGCGCCACCACGTCTTCCCAGTCATCGACCTCGCAGGCCCCGGTTGCCCGGTCTCCGGTCGCGACTGCCCGCCCGTCGGCTCTGAGGCCGACGGTATGGAGATACCCAGCCGAAATGGCGACTAGGTCACGCCACCCTTCAACGGCACACTGCCGTCGTCGGTTGTTCCCCGCGGCCAGGGCAGAACCGTCCGACCGGACGCCAACCGAGTGCCAGTCACCACACGAGAGGACGACCATCTCGCGCCAGGACTGCACGTCACACTGTCCTTCTGAACTCCGGCCAACTGCTAGCACGCGGCCATTCGCGAGCAGCCCGAGAGTGCGGCGCCAGCCTGCGGCCACGGCCGTGACGCCTCGCCATCCGGCGACATCACATTGTCCATCGCCATTCCACCCCGTTGCCCGCACCGTGCCGTCCGACCGGAGTCCCACCGTATGGGACCTGCCCGTGTTCGTCGCGGTATGGACGTTGCCAGCTGCCACCGCGACGACGTCTTCCCATCGCTCGACACGACATTCAGCGGTGGCGGTATTGCCCACGGCGAGAACGGTTCCATCCCAGCGCCGTCCGACCGAATGATGCCTTCCGGCCGCCAGCGCCGACGAGTTGGCGAGCATCCCGCCTCCTTCTTCTTGGCGCGAGTTCGCGACATGGGATGTCACCTTACGTTGGACTGGAATCAGAGCGAGGTCCTCAGTGAAGGCCTGGTGGATGTCGTCGCGGATCTCCGGGCGGATGCGTAGGCGGTGGAACCAGTGCAGTAGTGCGATGGCGCCTTCCACGACCCAGCGGTGTACGCCGAGTCCGGAGCCGTGTTCGGTGCCGCGTCGGGCGATGTGCGGGGTGATTTCGCACCGTCGGACCTGGTCGTGGTAGCTCTCGTGGGCGTAGCCGCGGTCAGCGTAGAGGTGCTTCGGTCGGCGCAGCGGTCGGCCGCGTTTGCCTGGCGGAGGGGGTCGCGCTTGCGGAGCCCGATGTGGAGGGCGAGTTCGAACAGCGCACGCAGCCGGTGGCTCTGTGCGGTGGTGAGGAGCCAGCTGGCTTCGTCGGTGGTGCCGGGTTCAAAGCGTCCGTCCGGACCGGGGCCGACCGGTGCCTCGGTCGGCCCCGGGGCCTGGGGATCCCCGCCCTCAGTGCCCCGGAAGGACGCACACGGTGTCGAGGCCGAGGACGTGGTTGAGGCGGCCGAAGGCCAGCCAGGAGCCGATGCTCATGGTCAGCTCCACGATCTCCAGTTGGCTGTAGTGCGCGGTCATCCGGTCCCAGAACGCCTCGTCGAGGTGGTGGTGGTCGAGGGTGTACCGCTCGGCGTACTCGGCGGCGAGGCGGGTCCGCTCGTCGAAGCGGTCCGTGGTGCGCCAGTCGGTGACCGCGGCGGCGAACTCCTCCTCGACCTTCTCCCCGTCGCGCTCGGTGCGCCAGTCCAGGCAGAAGGCGCACCCGTTGATCTGGGCGACGCGCAGTCGCGCGGCCTCGAACTCGCGCAGCCCCAGGGTGGTGTGGGCGTACACCGACAGCGAGAAGTTCGCGGCGGCCGGTCCGATCCCGGGGACCATGTCGCCCCAGACGTACTCGATCGGGTGCTGCCCTTCGGGGACGTCGATCCTCATGGCGGTCATGACCGTTTCCTTCCGAGTCTGCCGACGGCGGGGCGCAGCGGGATGTCCAGGGCGTCGTAGAGGCCCGGTTCGGCGTCCACCAGCCAGTCGATGGCGCCGACCAGGCGGCCGACGGCGGTGGCGTTTCCGCCGGCCGAGCGGTTCTCGCCCTCGTCGGTGGCCGCGACGGTGACCTCGATGCGGGGGCGGCCCTCGATGACCACGCGGTGGGCGCCGTCGCCGCCGTCGGGCGGCATCGGCCAGTCGGGGGCGCAGGAGGGGTGGATGCGGGTGACGTGTTCGATGACGAGGCGGGGTTCGCCGTCGACGATGCCCTGGACCTCGAAACGGATCGCGCCCTGCGTGCCGGCTTCGAAGGCGCCCATGGTGCGGGTGGTGACGGTGGTGTCGAGGGGGCGGCGGTCCACCGTCTCGCGGATCCCGTCCAGTTCGACGCCGAGGGCGCGGGCCATCATGCGGATCTGCCCGCCCCACACCATGGTGGGGACGGACGGCATGAGCATCATCGGGTCGAAGTCCATGGGCCGGCCCATGCCGACCAGATCGCGTACGGAGTCGGGCTGGTCGTAGGTGGAGTAGTCGAAGATCTCCTGGCAGCGGATGGCGTCGATGGCGGTGCCGAGTCCGCTGACCAGCAGCGGGAGCACGTCGTTGCCCCAGCCGGGGTCGACCCCGGAGGCGAACAGCGAGCCGCCGCCCTCCGCGATGGCGGCCACCACCGGGTCGCGGAACTCCGGCGGGGCGCTGCGGTGGTCGTAGAGCGGGTAGAGGGCGGGGCTGACGACGACCGCCCCGGCCCGGATCGCCCGGGTGATGTCGGCGAGGGCGCCGCCGGGGCGGATGTCGCCGGTGGCCGCGTAGACGACGGCGCGGGGCCGGGCCGCGAGGACGGCTTCGGCGTCGTCGGTGGCCGTGACCCCGGTGTCGTGGTCGAGGCCGGCGAGCCGGCCCGCGTCGCGGCCGATCTTGTCGGGATGGTGGACGATGACGGCGGCCAGTTCCAGCGCCGGATGGGCCTCCACGGCACGGATGGCCAGACGGCCGACGTTGCCGGTGCCCCAGACAACCGTGGGAATCATGCGCGGAGGGTAGCGACAGGATCCCGAGGTTCCCAGAGCCGCGCGGGGAAATCTCCGCGGGCCGCGCCTACTGGTTCTGGCCCCCGAGGAGGAAGAGGAGGTAGACGAAGAAGGCGAAGAGGTGGCCGACGAACAGGTAGGCGACCAGCCGGATCAGCAGTCCGCGCGGGAACTTCATCTGCATGCGCATGGGGTGCTCCTTGGATGTCAGGACGTCAGGGGTGGGTGGTCGGGCGGCCGCCGCTGCCGGGGCCCGGGCCGCCGCCGCGGCCGACGGCGCTGCCGCCGAGGCACAGGCCGGCGAGGCTGCTCTGCAGCAGCGTGTGGACGAACAGCAGGTCCGCTCCCCCGCGCGAGGCCGCGCCGATCCGGTGCGGGGTGAGCGAGTCGAAGTGGGCGCTGTCGCCGGGTTCCAGCAGGTACTCGGCCTCGGCCAGGTGCAGCCGCAGCCGCCCCTTGAGGACGTACAGCCACTCCTCGCCGGGATGGACGCGGACCAGCTCGCCCTGGCTGCGCTCGCCGTACGGGACGTGCACGCGCAGCGCCTGCATGCCGCGGCCGGAGCCGCCCGCCTGCCAGTACGTCCAGCCGTCGGCCTCGCGGGCTCCCGGACCGCCCGCGCGTACGATGGGATCGGCCGCGGTGGGGGTCTCGCCGAGCAGTTCGGAGACCGTCGTACCGTAGGTACGGGCGAGCCCCAGCAGCAGCGGCAGCGAGGGCTGGCGCCGCCCCGTCTCCAGGCGGGAGAGGTGGGCGGGCGAGAGCCGGGCCCGGGCCGCGGCGGCCTCGAGGGTGAGTCCTGCACGGCGGCGCAGCTCGCGCAGCTGCGGGGCCACGGCGGGCAGCTCGTCGGCTTCGGTGCCGGGGTCGGCCCCTTCGGAGCCGGCTGGGTCGCGGGGACCAGGTGTCATGCTCCGATTGAGCCAGAACCTTGCCTGGGTGGCAATCCGCCTTACCTCTGAGGCAAAAACGCGGCGAGCGCGGGGAACCGGCTCGGTCAGGTCTGCGTGGGTCGGCCGGACCGGCCGAGCACCGTTTCCACCGTGTCCGCCTCGTCGGCGCTCTTGTCGGGCCGGTGCCGCAGCACCCGCGCGAAGCGCAGCGCCACGCCGGCCGGGTAGCGCGGGGAGCGCTGCAGGCCGTCGTAGGCGATCTCGACGACCAGCTCCGGCCGGACCCGCACGGTGTGGCCGTCGTCCGCCACGGCCAGTTCCCGCAGCCGGTCCGTCTGCCAGCGCAGCATCTCGTCGGTCAGCCCCTTGAAGGTCTTGCCGAGCATGGCGTACGAGCCGCCGCCGGCCCGCGCGCCCAGGTGCAGGTTCGACAGGGTGCCCGTACGCCGGCCGTGGCCCCATTCGGCGGCGAGCACGACGAGGTCCAGGGTGTGCACGGGTTTGACCTTGAGCCAGTGCCTGCCGCGCCGACCGGCCGCGTACGCGGAGTCGAGGGCCTTGACCATGACCCCTTCGTGGCCGCGGCGCAGCGTCTCGGCCCAGAACTCCTCGGCCTCGGCCGCCTGGGCCGCCGGGTCCTCCACGACGAGCCGGCGGACCCGGGAGGCCTGCGGCACGAGCGCGGCGAGGACGGCGTACCGCTCGCGGACGGGCAGGTCGAGGAGGACGTCGCCGCCGGCGGCGAGCACGTCGAAGAAGTACGGGGCGACGGGCAGGGCCCGTCGGGCGGTCTCGACGTCGATCCGGGAGCCGACCCGGCTCGCGATGTCCTGGAAGGACACCGGGCGGCCGTCCGCGCCCTGGCCGATGACCTCGCCGTCCAGGATGAACCGCTGCCCCGCGCAGTCCCGGGCCGCCTGCACCACCTCCGGCAGGCGGTCGGTGATCTCGTCGAGGGAGCGGGTGTACACGTGGACGGCGTCCCCGTCGCGGTGCACCTGCACCCGGATCCCGTCGAGCTTCTCCTCCAGCGCGCAGGGCCCCAGCGCGGCCAGGGCCTCGGCCACCGACCCGGCGGTGTTCGCCAGCATCGGCTGCACGGGCTGCCCGACGCGGAGGGTGACCTCGCGGAGCGCGGCGGGTCCCCCGACGAGGAC
Source organism: Streptomyces sp. NPDC127106 (assembly GCF_042677605.1). Taxonomy (NCBI): domain Bacteria; kingdom Bacillati; phylum Actinomycetota; class Actinomycetes; order Kitasatosporales; family Streptomycetaceae; genus Streptomyces; species Streptomyces sp. NPDC127106. The sequence continues at coordinate 280,151 of NZ_JBHXTC010000001.1, forward strand.
CGCCGCGCCCACCCGGGCCAGGGAGCCGTCCAGCATCACGGCCCGGCGCAGCTCGGCGGCCGGCACCCCGGCGGCCGCGGCCACGCCCTCCAGGGCGACCGCGTCCAGGGCGCCCTGGCGCACCTCGCCGGACAGCAGGCTGCGCAGGAACCTCTGCTCGGGCTCGGTGGCGGCGGCGAACAGGGCGTCGACCATGCGGTTCCGCGCCGCCTGGGAGCCGCGGCCGGCCAGGGCGGCGAGCTCGGTCACCGCGGCGTCGACCTCGGCGACACCGAGGACGGGCCGGTCGGCGGGGGCGACGGGCCGGCCGAGGGTGCGCCAGCCGAGGCCGGGCCGGCCCTGCGGGAGCCGCCCGGCGAGGTACGAGATGACCACGGCGGCCTCGTCCGCGGGCACGACCGCGAACAGTTCCGCGAGCAGGGCGGTCTTGCGGGACCGGGCGGAGGTTTCGGCGACCGCCCGGGACACGCGCGCGACCTCGGCGAGCAGCATGCGGCCATCCTCCCGCCGCCCGGGGCACGGCGCAGGTCGGACCGGCGGGCCGGGACTCGCGGGCCGGGGCTCGCGGGCCGAGGCCCTCGGGCCGGAGCTCGCGGGCCGGAGCTCGCGGGCGCGTACCGCGGATGCGGTACACCGGCAGGCGCCCGGGTAGTCCTCAAGGAGGTGGGCGGCTCCGCCTGGGGGCGCTCAGCGCGTGCCGGTGATCCGTCTAGGGTGCCGGTATGACGCTCCGACTACCGAAGCCCCCGCTGCCCCGGCGCCGCCGAAGCCGCCTGCTCGCGGGCGCGGCCGCGCTCGCCGTCGTCGCGGGCGCCGGGACCTGGACGGCCGCCGCTTCGGGCGGGGAGCCGCCCGTGCACCGCGAGGACCGGGTGCTGCCCGTGGCGGGTGCCGGGATCGACACCTCGTACTTCGCCGTCCCGGGCCCGCAGAAGCGTCCGGCGGTGCTGCTGGGCCACGGCTTCGGCGGCAGCAAGGACGACGTCCGCGCGCAGGCGGAGCGGCTGGCCCGGGACGGGTACGCCGTCCTCACGTGGTCGGCGCGCGGCTTCGGCCGCTCGGGCGGGCAGATCGGGCTGAACGACCCGGAGTACGAGGTCAAGGACGTGTCCCGGCTGGTCGACTGGCTCGCGACACGGCCCGAGGTCCGGCTCGACGCCGCCGGGGACCCGCGGGTCGGCGTCGCCGGGGCCTCGTACGGCGGAGCGGTCGCGCTGCTCGCGGCCGGGTACGACAGCCGGGTGGACGCGATCGCCCCGCAGATCACGTACTGGAACCTCGCGGACTCCCTCTTCCCGCAAGGGGTGTTCAAGAAGCTGTGGGCGGGGCTGTTCTTCACCACCGGTTCAACGGGCGGCATGCAGCCGGGCGGGCCGGCCGAGGCGTCCGCGGGTCCCTCGACGGCCGCTGGCGCGGCGGGCCCGTCGACGAGCGCCGCCGATCCCGCTGCCCCCGCGGCAGCCTCCCCCGCGGCCGGCGCGACGGCCTGCGGGCGGTTCCGGCCCGAGCTGTGCGCGATGTACGAGCGGGTCGCGGCTTCCGGGAGGCCGGACACCGAGGCCCGCGCGCTGCTGGAGCGCCGCAGCCCCTCGGCGGTCGGGGACCGGATCAAGGTGCCCGCGCTCATCGTGCAGGGCCAGGACGACTCCCTCTTCCCGCTGGACCAGGCCGACGCCATGGCCCGGACCATCGCCGCGAACGGCGCGCCCGTGGCCGTCGACTGGGCGGCCGGCGGTCACGACGGCGGCATGCGCGAGGCCGGCCGGGTCGAGGCCCGGGTGACGGCCTGGTTCGACCGCCACCTCAAGGGCGAGGCGGGCGCGGACACCGGCCCGGCGTTCCGCGTCTCCCGCTCCGGCGGCATCGACTCCACCGACGGCACGGTCCGGCTGCGCGGCGTGAGCGGTGAGAGCTACCCCGGGTTGACCGCGGGCCGCCGGGAGTTCGCCCTGACAGGTGCCGGCAGCGGCCGCGAGCACGACCGGAGCCAGGACCAGGGCCAGGGCCAGGCCCAGGCCCAGGGCCAAGACCGGGACCGGGACCGGGAGCAGACCTTCGCCAACCCGGCGGGCGGCACGCCGTCCGCGCTGTCCTCCGTACCGGGGATCGGCGGGCAGCTGGCCGCCTTCGGCGCCGGGCTGTCCCTGGACTTCCCCGGGCAGCATGCCCGGTTCGACACGGAGCCGCTGGTCGAGGAGGTGCGGATCACCGGCACCCCGACGGTCGCGCTGACCGTGCGGTCGACGGCGGCGGACGGGTCGGCCGTCCTGTTCGGCAAGGTGTACGACGTCGGCCCGGACGGGCGGCAGCAGGTGCTGCCGCATCAGCTGGTGGCCCCGCTGCGGGTGGAGGACGCACAGCAGGGCCGGACCGTGGAGCTGCGCCTGCCTGCAGTCGACCACGCCGTCCGGGCCGGGCATCGGCTGCGGCTGGTCGTGGCGGCCACCGACCTCGGCTACGCGTCCCCGGCGGCCCCGGCCTCGTACACGGTCGCGGTGCAGGGCCCGCTGGCGGTGCCCGTGGCCGACGGGGTGCGGTCGGCCGCAGCAGGGCTGCCCGCCTGGACCTGGGGCCTGCCGCTGGGCGCCGTGCTGGTGGCGGCCGCCCTGCTGGGGATCCGCCGGCCCGGCCGGACCGGGACGCCGGATCCCCAGCTCCCCGCGCCCGGGCCCGGGCCCGGCGACGACGTGCCGCTGGACATCAGGGGCCTGACGAAGCGGTACGCGAAGGCACAGGACCGTTACGCGGTGCGGGACCTGTCGTTCCGGGTGGAGCGGGGCCAGGTGCTGGGCCTGCTCGGGCCCAACGGCGCCGGGAAGACCACCACCCTGCGGATGCTGATGGGGCTGATCACACCGGACGCCGGGGAGATCCGGGTGTTCGGGCACCCCGTGCGGCCCGGTGCCCCGGTGCTGTCACGGGTCGGGGCCTTCGTCGAGGGGGCCGGATTCCTGCCGCACCTGTCGGGGCGGGCCAATCTGGAGCTGTACTGGCAGGCCACCGGACGGCCGGCCGGGGACGCACACATGGCGGAGGCCCTGGAGATCGCCGGGCTCGGCGATGCGCTGGAGCGCGCGGTGCGTACGTACTCCCAGGGCATGCGGCAGCGGCTCGCCATCGCGCAGGCCATGCTCGGGCTGCCGGACCTGCTGATCCTCGACGAGCCGACCAACGGTCTGGACCCGCCGCAGATCCGGGAGATGCGGGACGTGATGATCCGGTACGCCGCCGGGGGCCGCACGGTGATCGTCTCCAGCCATCTGCTGTCGGAGGTCGAGCAGTCCTGTACGCACCTCGTGGTGATGGACCGCGGACAGGTCGTGCAGGCGGGCGAGGTCGGCGAGATCACCGGTGGCGGGGACACGCTGCTGGTCACGGTCGACGGGCCCGTGGACGGGGACACCGTCGCGAAGGCGGCGGCCCTGGAGGGCGTGGAGTCCGCCACGCCGTGCGAGCAGGGGCTGCTCGTACGGCTCGGTGGTGCGACGGCCGCGGAGGTGGTCGCCGAACTGGTGCGGCTGGAGGTGCCGGTGAGCGGGGTGGGCCCGCACCGGCGGCTGGAGGACGCTTTCCTGACCCTGATCGGAGGTACGGCGTGAGCGCCGCGAGTGGTGTGCAGGGCCCGGGCGGCGCCGTGGCGGAGGGGGCTGCCGGCTACCGGCCGGGCCGTACCCTGCCGCTGCGCGTGGAGGCGCTGCGGCAGTGGCGCCGACGCCGGACGCTGGTCATGGGCGGGGTGCTGGCCGCACTGCCCTTCGTGATGATCATCGCGTTCGCGGTGGGCGGCGGGCGGGACGGCGGCGGCCGGAACAACCGGATCACGTTCATCGACACCGCCACGGCCTCGGGCGTGAACTTCGCGGCCACCTGCCTGTTCGTGTCGGCCGGGTTCCTGCTGGTGGTGCCGGTAGCGCTGTTCTGCGGGGACACGGTGGCCTCGGAGGCGAACTGGTCCTCGCTGCGCTACCTGCTGGCCTCGCCCGTGCCCCGGGCGCGGCTGCTGTGGAGCAAACTGGTGGTGGCGCTGGGCTTCAGTCTGGCGGCCATCGTGCTGCTGCCGGCGGTGGCGCTGGCGGCGGGAACGGCCGCGTACGGGTGGGGTCCGCTGAAGCTGCCGGCCGGCGGGGTCCTGGCGGCCGGGGACGCACTGCCGCGGCTGGCGCTCGTGGTCGCGTACGTCTTCGTGTCCCAGCTGGTCACGGCCGGCCTGGCGTTCTGGCTGTCGACGCGGACGGACGCGCCGCTGGGGGCGGTGGGCGGGGCGGTCGGCCTGACGATCGTCGGCAACGTGCTGGACGCGGTGACGGCGCTGGGATCCTGGCGCGAGTTCCTGCCCGCGCACTGGCAGTTCGCCTGGGCGGACGCCCTCCAGCCGAACCTGGAGTGGGCGGGCATGGTGAAGGGGACGGCCGTGTCGGTGTCCTGCGCGATCGTCCTCGTCGCGCTGGCCTTCCGCGGTTTCGCCCGCAAGGACATCGTCTCCTGACGCCCCCGTCGGGAGCCGTGGCCGGCCCGGGACCCGCACCGGGTCCCGGGCCGGCGGCGTCTCACCCCGTGTGCCCGGCGGTTCCCGCGACCGCGTCGATCTCGGCGAGGAGTTCCGGCTCCAGGGGGCGGTCGGCGACGGCCGCGTTGGCGCGTACCTGCTCGGCGGAGGTGGCGCCCGCGATGACGGAGGCGCAGCCGGGCCGGGCGGACAGCCAACCGATGGCGAGTTCGAGGATGCTGCGGCCGTGCCGGTCGGCGATCGCGGCCAGCGCCTCGACGGTGTCGAGCCGAGCCTCGGTCAGGTAGGCGTCGCGCCCCTCCAGCCGGGAGCCGGCCGGTACGGGCGCGCCCCGGCGGATCTTTCCGGTGAGCAGGCCGTTGGCGAGCGGGAAGTACGGGAGGACGCCGAGGCCGTAGTGCAGGGCTGCCGGGACGAGTTCCGCCTCCGCCGAGCGCTGGAGCAGCGACCACTCGTTCTGTGCCGACACGAAGGGCACCGCGCCGGTTTCGCGTGCGACGTGGGCGGCTTCGGCGAGTTGCCAGCCGCTGAGGTTGGAGTGGCCGATGTAGCGGACCTTGCCCTCGGCGACGAGCTCGGTGAGGGCGGCCAGGGTCTCGGCGACGGGGACGGCGGGGTCGGGGCTGTGCAGCTGATAGAGGTCGATGTGGTCGGTGTCCAGACGGCGCAGGGACTCCTCGACGGCGCGCCGGACGTAGGCGCGGCCGCCGCGGGACCCGGCGGCGGGTCCGTAGCCCATGTCCACGCCGTCGTAGCCGAACTTGGTGGCGAGGACGACCTGGTCGCGGCGGCCCTTGAGGGCCTGGCCGAGGTGGGACTCGGAGCCTCCGCGGCCGCCGTAGATGTCGGCGGTGTCCAGCAGGGTGATCCCCGCGTCGAGGGCGGCGTCCACGACGGTCCGGGTGGCCCGGGCGTCGAGGCGGCCGCCGAAGTTGTTGCAGCCGAGGCCCACGGCGGAGACCTGGAGTCCTGAACTGCCCAGGGGCAGGTAGCACATGAGGGTTTCCTCCACCTTGTCCGGTCGTGATCGTCGAGCGGGCGCCAGTCTAGGCACGGTCGGCCGGCGGACGACCGGGGGAAGGGGGCCCGCCGCCCCCGTCCTCACAGCACGCGGTGGGCTCCGGCCGAGGGCTCCGCCGCCGTGATGCGCGGCGGCCGGTGGCCCGCCCGGGCGAACGCCTCCGTCACGGCGCGCGTCACCGCCGGCTCGGCGTCGGCGTCGATCAGGGCCAGCGCGGAGCCGCCGAAGCCGCCGCCGGTCATCCGGGCCCCGTACGCGCCCGCCGCGTTGGCGGTGGCCACGGCGAGGTCGAGTTCGGGGCAGGACACCTCGTAATCGTCGCGGAGGGAGGCGTGCCCCTCGGTCAGCAGCGGGCCCGCCTCGCGCAGCCGGCCGGCGCGCAGCAGCTCCTCCACGCGGACGACCCGTTCGTTCTCGGTGACGACGTGCCGGACGCGGCGCCGGACGGTGGGGTCGCCGAGCCTGCCCAGCGCCCGGTCGAGTTCCGGGTACGGCAGGTCGCGCAGGGCGGGCAGCCCCAGCGCGGCGGCGGCCTCGTGGCAGGAGGAGCGGCGCTCGGCGTACGCGCCGTCGGCGAGGTCGTGCTGCACACGGGTGTCGACGACCAGGAGGCGCAGGCCGGCCGCGGCGCAGTCGAAGGGGATGTGCTGCTGCCGCAGGTCGCGGGTGTCGAGGTGGAGGGCGTGTCCGTCGGTGGCGCAGGCCGAGGCCATCTGGTCCATGACCCCACAGGGGACGCCGACGTACGCGTTCTCGGCGCGGCGGGCGAGGGCGGCCAACTCGGGCCGGGCGAGCGGGATCCCGTACAGCTCGGTGAGGGCCAGGGCGGCGGCCACCTCCAGGGCGGCGGAGGAGGACAGGCCCGCCCCGGTCGGGACGTCGGAGCGGATGTGAAGGTCTGCACCGCCGCGCAGGCCGACCGGAACCGGAAGGTCGGCGTCCAGAAGGGCCCACACCACTCCGGCCGGGTAGCGGGCCCAGCCGTCGGGGGCCTGCGGGGGGTGTGCCGGATCGAGGTCGGCGACGCGGACGGTGAGCACGCCGGACGGGACGTCGGCGGAGTGGAGCCTGAGCATCCCGTCCGTGCGCCGGGCCGCGGCGACCCGGGTGCGCTGCGGCAGGGCGAAGGGCAGGGCGAACCCGTCGTTGTAGTCGGTGTGTTCGCCGATCAGATTGACCCGGCCCGGCGCCGCCCAGACCCCCTCGGGCACGCCCCCGTACAACCCGCGGAACTCGTCGGCGGTCCGGATCGCGAGCGCGTCCGCGGGGGTGTCCGTGCTGCTCATCGGGTCGCCACCGCCCGCAGCCGGGCGGCCGCGTCCTCGGGCCGGACGTCGTTCATGTAGGCCTCCATCCCGGACTCGGTCCCCGCCAGGTACTTGAGCTTGTCGGCGGTGCGGCGGACCGTGAACAGCTCCAGGTGGAGCGCGAAGTCGGCCCGGGCCCCGCCCGAGGCCGGCGCCTGGTGCCAGGCGGACACGTACGGCGTCGGCTCCGGCCGGTCGAAGAGCCGGTCGAAGCGCCGCAGCAGTTCCAGGTACACCCGGGGGAACTCGGCGCGGGCGGCCTCGTCCAGCGTGGTCAGGTCGGCGGTGCGGCGGTTCGGGTAGAGGTGGACCTCGTACGGCCAGCGGGCCGCGTAGGGCACGAAGGCGGTCCAGTGCTCGGCGGCGAGGACGATCCTGGTGCCCTCGGCGCGCTCGGCGGCGAGCACCTCCTCGAAGAGGTTGCCGCCGGTGCGGGCGCGGTGGGCCTCGACGGTGGCGAGCATGCGGGTGGTGCGCGGGGTGATGAAGGGGAAGGCGTAGATCTGACCGTGCGGATGGCCGAGGGTCACCCCGATCTCGGCGCCGCGGTTCTCGAAGCAGTACACCTGCCGGACGTCGTCGCGCGCGGAGAGCTCGGCGGTGCGGTCCGTCCAGGCGGCCAGGACCAGCGCGGCGCGCTCCTCGTCGAGCTCGGCGAAGGAGGTCCGGTGGTCGGAGGTGAAGCAGATGACCTCGCAGCGGCCGGTGTCCCCGGCGAGCGAGGGGAACCGGTTCTCGAAGACGACCACCTCGTAGTCGCCGGCCGGGACCTCACTCGCCCGGAGGGCGGTGGAGGGGCACAGCGGGCACGCGTCGGCGGGCGGCAGGTGGGTGCGGGCCTGGCGGTGGGAGGCGATGACGACGAAGTCGCCGAGCAGCGGGTCCCGGCGCACCTCGGAGGTGGCGGCCGGCGCGTCGAGGGGGCGGGTATCGGGGACCGTGCGGTCCGCGCCGCCACCCGCGTCGTAGTACAGGATCTCGCGGCCGTCGGCGAGGCGGGTGCTCGTTCGTTTCACGTGAAGGGGCTCCGTGGGCAGAAGGCCGTGGGCAGAAGGCCGTGGGCAGAAGGCCCTGGGCAGTGGGCCGTGGCATAGCGCGCCCTGCATGCATCAGGATCATATGACCGGACGCGGCGAAGGCGCTGCCAGGCGGCGGTTCCTCACCCTGGCGACGGGCGCGGCCACCGCGGCGGCCGGCCTCGGGGCCGTGACCGGCTGCGGGGCCGGCGACGCCGGCCGCCCGCAGGGCGCGGGAGCGGGGACGCCGGCCGCCGGCGGACCGGCCGGTACCACCGCGCCGGGCGGCGGCTTCGACGTCGAGGCCGAGAACGCCAGGCCCGGGAACCCCGACTGGCACGTCACCAGGGCCGGAGCCGACCCGGGCCGTCGAGGGCTTCGCCGACCGGGTGAGCGTACTGCCCGGCGAGTCGTTCGGCCTGCACGTCTCGACCACCGCGCCCCGGTTCACCGTCCGACCCATCCGGGGCACTGGCTCTTCGAGGGCACCGGTGTGAAGGCGGGCGACCGCTTCGCGCACCTGGTGGGCGTGGAGTACGACAAGGTCGACACCGGCTTCCCGACGCCCCGGCCGATGGAGATCCTGGCGCACTCCCCGGTCGTGTGCGAAGGCCGGCCCAGCCACCAGGACACGGCGTACTACACGGTGGCGAGCGGCGCGGGCGTGTTCGCCACCGGGACCATGCGCTGGGTGGAGGCCGGGACGCGACGGGGGACGGCAGCGGGCGCGCCAACCACGGCCTGGACGCGCGGGCGGGCGCCCTGACGACCCGGGTGACGGAGAACCTCCTCCGCGCCTTCGCGACGGGCCGGCGGGCCTGACGCACCCGGCGCAGGACAACGTGAAGACGGTGTACGGGACTTGAACGCCGTACGGTCTCCCGCGGTGGACCGCCCCCGGAAGGGGCGTCTAAAATCGTGATCACGGCATCGCGTGCCGGTCACCGACCGGGTGAGGCATGGAGGTGCCCGTGATGTGCCTTGCGGAGGCATTCACACATGTCAGTCATGCTCAACCACACGATCGTCCATTCCCGGGACAACCGGGAGTCTGCCGCGTTCCTCGCCGACATCCTCGGCCTTGAGGTCGGCAGCGAGTGGGGCCCGTTCATCCCCGTCGAAACCGCCAACGGCGTCACCCTGGACTTCGCGACCATCCCGGCCGAATCCATCGCCCTCCAGCACTACGCCTTCCTGATCTCCGAAGCGGAATTCGACGTCTCGTTCGACAAGATCCGGGCGGCCGGGATCGAGTACTGGGCCGACCCGCAACAGAAGCACCCGGGCGAGATCAACCACAACGACGGCGGCCGCGGCGTCTACTTCCTGGACCCGTCCGGCCACGCCATGGAACTGATCACCCGTCCCTACGGCTACCAGGAAGGCGCGGCCGGGTAGCCGCTCCTGCGGACCGGCCGGGTGGGCGCGGTGGGCCGCGGGGGGAGCCCGTACGCACGGATCACCCCCGGCCCACCCCCCTTCAGACCCTGCGGTCACGCTGGACGAGTAGATCCGAAGTGCCCGACGGTCGCCCATGGCGGGGGGCTGCTCAGCTCCTCGGCCTCGCCGGGCAGCAACGCCCTGACCCCGAGCGGCAGATCCTGGTGATCAGCGGTGATGCCGCTGGCGGGGCGGTGCTCGCGGACGACCTGCGCGACGAGGCTTCCGCTGAGGACGGAGGTCATCCAGTGGGCCGGTGATCACTGCGATCAACGGTCGTGGGCGACCAACGACCGGGTAACTGGCGCCGCGATCCTGCTGTCGTGCCAGCTCCCGACTGCCATCGCTGACTCGATCAGCTGGCGAACCGTCTGAGCCACGGATCCCCGAACCGCTGCTTCTCCCGCTCGCACGATCGTGCTACATGGCCCGGCCTGGGACTTCCTCGGCTCCGTGGGTAGAGATGTACCAGACCACGATCAGAAAGCAGCCGGTCGCTCACGCCATGGGCCACCTCCGGCGCCACCAGCCACGTCCAAGTCACCGTGCACGGGACCACGATCGGCCCGCCGACGCAGCCTCCGGCCCCACTGCGCGAGCAGAACCTGCCGGACATCCGGGCCCGCCCCCGCCTTCGCAGCCGCAGCCGCAACCCGAGGAGCCGTGTCGGGGGGCGGCGCCACCATCGCGACCTGACCAGCAAGGAGAGGCCCCATGGCCTGGTACCCCGGAGCCGTCAAGATGGAGCTCCAGCCCGAGTCGGACAGCCAGCCGGCCATCGTACCGACACAGCTGATCTTCCACTCGATCGGCGCGCCATGGACCAAGGAACGCCTGTACGAGTACTGGCGCGACGGAACCAACCTCGACTCCCATTTCGGGCAGTCCTACGACGGGAGCCTCGCCCAGTACATCGGTACCGAGACGCGCGCCGACGCCAATTACCTCGCCAACCGGCGGCCGGACGGTAGCGGCGCCGTGTCGATCGAGACCGCGTCCAACAGCGACCACACGGACCCGTGGACGGACGCCCAGGTCGAGGGCCTGATCCGGCTCGGCGTGTGGATGCACCAGCGGCACGGGATCCCCCTGCGGATCTGCCGCACGGCCTCGGACCCCGGCTACGGCTACCACCGCCTGCACGCCGACTGGTCCGTCGGCGGAACCGCCTGCCCCGGCGACGCCCGGGTCGCCCAGTTCAAGAACGTGATCTTCCCGGCCATCGTCGCCCGAGCCACGGGCCAGGCCCCCGACCCGTCCGAGGAGGACGACATGCCCCTGACCCAGGCCGACATCAACGCCGTCGCCACGGCCGTCTGGAACCACACCGAGACCAACGCCAACACGGGCGAGCCCGTCTACATGGGCGCGGTCATGGCGTGGATGGACAAGGTCCACGTCACCCAGACGGACAAGATCCTCAGGCAACTGGCCGCCACCCAGGCCGCGGTCACCGCACTCGCCACCCAACTCGGCCAGGTCCACGGGGTCGACACGGCCACCGTCGTCGCCGCCGTCCGGCAGGCCGTCGCCGAGGCCGTCATCCACGTGGACATCGACGTCACCGGCACCCCCGCCGCCACCAACTGAAAAGCACCGGTGCACGCAGAAGGCCCAGGCAGACATGATCTGACCTGGGCCTTCACCGGCGAACCACCAGTTCGCGGCAGCAGGGGCGACAGGATTCGAACCTGCGGCATTCGGTTTTGGAGACCGACGCTCTGGCCAGCTGAGCTACACCCCTTCGGTGAGGACAACCATGCCATGACGCGGCGAGAAGATCCACTCGATTAAGGAGGCGTGTCCGCCCGGCCGGCGGGCGAGGTGGTCAGATCGACCACGCGGCAGCCGGATACCGTCCCGCGACCCGACCCGGGACATGTTCTTCGAAAACTTCCTCCGGATAAGTGTTATCCCGCCTCCGCTCGACGGTCTCCCAGGTATCGGCCATCATCGACCGCCGGTACGGACAGGGAAACCTCATATGACTACACAGCACTCGGCAGATCTGGTCGCGGCCGCCCGCGCAGGCGATCCCCGCGCGCAGGACGAGCTGGTCGGCACCTACCTGCCGCTCGTCTACAACGTCGTCGGGCGTGCCCTGAACGGGTCAGTCGACGTGGACGACGTCGTGCAGGACACGATGCTGCGCGCGCTCGACGGCCTCGGCGCCCTCCGCTCGGACGAGAGCTTCCGGTCCTGGCTGGTGGCGATCGCGATGAACCGCGTACGAGCGTACTGGCAGGCCCGGCGCACCGCGCCCGGCGAGAGCGGCCTGGAGGCCGCCTGGGAACTCGCCGACCCCGGTGCCGACTTCGTGGACCTGACCGTCGTACGGCTCCAGCTGGAGGGCCAGCGGCGCGAGACGGCCCGTGCCACCCGCTGGTTGGAGCCCGACGACCGGGCGCTGTTGTCACTGTGGTGGCTGGAGTGCGCGGGTGAGTTGACCCGGGCCGAGGTGGCCACGGCGCTGGAGCTGTCCCCGCAGCACACGGCGGTGCGGGTGCAGCGGATGAAGGCGCAGCTGGAGTCGGCCCGGGTGGTGGAGCGGGCGCTGGAGGCGCAGCCCCCGTGCGAGATGCTGCGGGCGGTGACGGCCGGCTGGGACGGGCACCCGTCCACGCTGTGGCGCAAGCGAATAGCCCGGCACGCGCGGGAGTGCATGCGGTGCGCGGGGCTGTGGGGCGGGCTGCTCCCGGCGGAGGGGCTGCTGGCGGGCCTGGCACTGGTGCCGGTCTCGGTGGTCCTGCTGGACAACGTGCGGTCGGCGGCGGCCGCGACGGGCGGTTTCGCCCCCGCGGGCGCGTCCTACCCCGCCCCTCCGGGCGACGGTGGCTACGCGAGCCACGCCGCCGGTGCCCACCCGGCCGGAACCGCCCACCCGGGTGGAGCCGCCCACCCGGGCGGCGACGGCGGCACGGATCTGGCCGACGCCGCCACGCAGCTGAGCCCCACGGTCTCCGCTCAGGGCGGCCTCCCGGACCCGGACCCGGCCATGGCCGGCGGCCGGAGCCTGCTGCGCAAGCGCCGGCGCAGCCGCCGGCGGGCCGTCGGCGGCGCGGTGCTCGCCGCGTGCGTCGCGGGAGGCGGGCTCACCTACCTCGGGGGCTTCCCCGGCTCCGGCGGCAAGGACGGCCGGGACACCGCCGCCCCGGTGAACGCGCTCTCGGCCCCGGAGTCGGCGGCCGCTTCGGCGTCGGCCTCGGCCTCGCCGTCCCCCTCCGCCTCCGCTTCGGCCCCGGCGTCCGCCTCCCCGTCGGCGTCCGCCTCGCCGAGCCCGTCCGCCGGGAGTGCGAGCCCGAAGCCGACCCCGTCCAAGCCTGCCCCCCGCTCCTCGGCGCCGGACCCGGCTCCCGCGCCCCAGGGGCCCGTGGGTCAGGTGGTGGCCCTGGTCAACGCCGAGCGGGCGAAGGCCGGCTGCGGCCCGCTCAAGGACGACGCGCAGCTGCGGGAGGCCGCCCAGGGGCACTCCGACGACATGGCGAACCGGAACTTCTTCGCGCACACCAGCCCCGAAGGCACCGACCCCGGCGACCGCACGACGGCCGCCGGGTACCGCTGGTCCACGTACGGGGAGAACATCGCCAAGGGGCAGCAGTCGCCCGAGTCGGTGATGGACTCCTGGATGAACAGCCCCGGCCACCGCGCGAACATCCTGAACTGCTCGTTCAAGGACATAGGCGTCGGGATCCACCGGGGTTCCGGCGGCCCCTGGTGGACGCAGAACTTCGGCGCCCGGTGACGCCGCGCCGCCCCGACCGCCGCCCCTCCAGCTGCTTCATGTTCCGGGCAGGATAGGGCCTGGAACAGAACGAGCAGCTCAGCAAGCACCTGGCGGGGTGCGCCGGTCGGGGTCTGGGTGAAGAACCAGCGGGCCGCGGCCCGCCGCGAGGGCCGGGGCTCGCTGTCGGAGGGGTGTCGCGAGTCCCAGCTGCCCCGGCCGCGACGCAGCCGGGCCGAGAAGTGGGCCGACCGCCTGGCCGCGGCCCGGCAGTTCCACGCGCGGGAGCAGCACCTGCGGGTCCCCCGCAAGCATGTGGAGCGCTTCGACGCCCTGGGCATGCCCTGGTCGTCCTCCGCCTGACCGGACCGAACGGACCGACCTAGCCGACCGAGCCGACCGAGCCAACCAAGCCGACTGGAGCGGCCGGAGCCACCGGAGGCACCGGAGGCACCGGAGGCACCGGAGCGACGCGAACTCACCGGGCCGGCCGAACCGCTCGCATCCGCACACCGGTCGATCGGAATCGCTCACTTCACGGCAGATCGGCGGTTTGTCGTGTGATGAGCCGGTGTTCGGAGAAATACATCCCTGTCAGCGTGCGGTCCGCGAGGCCCGGGGAGGCCTGGTGACATCAGCCCGACGCAGTGTCGTCCTCACGGCCGCCCTGTGCGCCGCGCTCGCGCTCGGCGGATGCCAGGACCAGGAGGGAACGACGCCCGACCGGAACGGGGCGCCCGTGTGGGGGCAACCCGCCCCGCAGATCCCGTCCGTCCTCATCGGGGACTGGAGCGGTGGGACCACCGACGGCTTCCGGTCCTCCGTGTGGAGCTTCCGCGCGGACGGCTCGTACCACCAGAACATCGGCGGCGCCGTCCTCACCGGCCGTTTCACCGTCAGCGGGAGCAGGCTGGCGACGTACCCGGACGGCGGGGGCGGACCCCTCACCTTCCGGTGGGCCGTCACCCAGGACGGCCGCACCCTGTACCTCGACGGCGAGAGCTACCTCCGCTTCGGTTGACCCCGCAAGCTCCCGGGATCCCCGGCCGTTCCCTCAACCCGCCTCCGCCGCCCGGGGGATGCCCGCCGTGATCATGTCCACCAGGTGGTCCAGGGCATCCGCCGCCCCCTCCCCGTCGGCCACGGTCTCCGGGGCGGTGTGGGGCACGGCCCGGCGGAGCTCGATCCAGCCGAGGTAGGCGGCGTACGCGGCCACCGCGCGCTGCCGGGCGCTCCGGGGCGGCAGCCCGAGGTCGGCGAAGAGGGTGGTGAGGTAGTCCAGTCGGGTCCGGGTGACGCGCTGGAGCACCTCGGCGACGGCCGGGTGGTCGACCTGGGCGACGATGGCCGGCTCCAGGCCGGCGATCTCCTCGTCCCCGAGGGCGACGGCGAACAGGGCCCTGGCTCGTTTCAGCGGGTCCGGCTCCGCGTTCACCTCGTCGATGACCTCGCCGGTGGCCAGCCGCTCCCACGCCTCCAGTGCGGCGATGAGCAGGGCCTCGCGGTTCTTGAAGTGCCAGTAGAAGCTGCCGCGACTGACGGCCAGCTCCTTCGCGAGCACGTCGACCGCCACTGCGGCGACACCGCCCCGGGCGAGCGCCGCGAGCGCCGCCATCGTCCAGTCGTCCCTGGTGACCTTTCCCTTCGCCATGATCCGTACGCTACTGTATGGATTATCCATACAGCACTGTATGGAACGCCTTTCGGGGAAGGGGACCCGCCATGTCCACCCACCAGAACGAGCGCACGAACGCCGCGGTCAAGGCGGCCGCGGGGGTAGCCGCCACCGGACTGATCGCCGCGGGCGCGCTGCACGCACTGTGGACCGTCGACCCGTGGCCGCTGGGGTCGGCGGCCGAATTCGCGGAAACGGTCGTGGGGGTCTCCGAGGACCAACTGCCCTCCGTTCCGCTGACCCTGGCCGTTGCCGCGGCCCTCGGCGCCGCCGGCTACCTCGTCCTGAGCAACGGCAGGATCGCCCGCATGTTCGGGCCGGAGAAGCTCAACCGGGCCGCGCTGTGGACGCTCGCCGGAGTGCTGGCCGCCCGCGGCGCGGGCGGCCTCGTCGCCTCGGGGCTGGACCTGGGCTCCGCCCCCGAGGCCTACCGGCACTGGGACCTGGCCCTGTACTCGCCGCTCTGCCTGGCCCTGGCCGGCCTGACGGGCTTCGTCGCCCGCCGCACCGCCGGCCGCGGGACGCTCCGGACCCGCCGGGACCGGACCCGGGGCCGTGCCGCGCAATAGCGGCGGCGGCCCCGCGGCTCAGTGGTGGAAGCCCGAGCGGGGCGCGACCGCCGGCTGCGGCGGGGGCGCGGCCTTGAGGTGCTCCACCGCGCGGCGCAGGTCCTCGACGAGCAGGGCGACCTGGTCCCGGGTCACCCCGTGACGGATGAGGACGCGCTGGATGAGAGTGTCGTCGCGGTCGGCGGGCAGCGGGTACGAGGGCACCTGCCAGCCCCGCATGCGCAGCCGGTCGGAGAGGTCGTAGAGGGTGAAGCCCGCCGACGCGGGGTCGGTGAGCCGATAGGAGACGGCGGGCAGGGCGCCCTGGCCGTCGTAGAGGAGGGTGAAGGGGCCCATCGCGGCGATCTCGCCCGCGAGGTAGGCGGCGGTGTCGGCGCACACCTGGTGGACCCGCCGGTAGCCGCCGCGGCCAAGCCGCAGGAACAGGTAGTACTGGGCGATGACCTCGCCGCCGGGGCGGGAGAAGTTGAGGGCGAAGGTCGGCATGTCGCCGCCCAGGTAGTCCACGTCGAAGACGAGGTCCGACGGCAGCAGGTCGGAGGTGCGCCACACGATCCAGCCGACGCCGAGGGGGGCGAGCCCGTACTTGTGGCCGGACGTGTTGATGGACGCGACGCGCGGCAGCCGGAAGTCCCAGACCACGTCGGGGTGCAGGAAGGGGGCGACGAAACCGCCGCTGGCACCGTCCACGTGGATCGGGACGTCCCAGCCGGACTCGCACTGGATCCTGTCGAGTTCGGCGGCGATCTCGGCGACGGGCTCGTAGGTACAGGTGTAGGTGACGCCGAGGATGGCGACCACACCGATGGTGTTCTCGTCTACGTAGGCGGCGAGCTGGTGCGGCAGCAGGCCGGTCGCGCCCTCCTCCACCGGGACCTGGCGCAGCTCGACGTCGAAGTAGCGGGCGAACTTCTCCCAGCACACCTGGACGGGCCCGCACACCAGGTTGGGCCGGTCGGTGGACAGGCCCTGGGCCTGTCTGCGGGCGCGCCAGCGCCATTTGAGGGCGAGTCCGCCCAGCATGGCGGCCTCGCTGGAGCCGGTGGTGGAGCAGCCGGTGGCGGGGCCGCCCTCGGCCGGGGAGCGCCACAGGTCGGCCAGGATGTTGACGCAGCGGGCCTCGATCTCCGCGGTCTGCGGGTACTCGTCCTTGTCGATCATGTTCTTGTCGAGGCACTCGTTCATCAGCTTGTGCACGCCGTCGTCGGACCAGGTGGTGCAGAAGGTCGCGAAGTTCTGGGCGGCGTTGCCGTCGAGGAGGAGCTCGTTGTGGAGGAGCTGGTAGACCACCTCGGCGGGCGAATGCTCCTCGGGCATCCGGTACTTGGGGAGGACCTGGCCGCTCAGGACGGACGTGAAGACGTCCGTTCCGGTGTCGGCTTCGCCTGCATCCTTCGCCTTCGTCTCATGAAGAGCCATATTCGGACTATAGGCGACATAACCCCCATATCCCCGCTTCGAGTTCCGGCCGTCTCCACGACGTGACCCCGCGCATACCCGGTCGGCCGCAGCAGGAGAAATTACTGTCCAGTAGGATACTTTCCGATGATCTTCCCGTTCCGGCCGTTCAAATCGATCAGAACGGGAAGATCGACCATATTGTTCTATTGGCAACTTATCCGCCCATGTCCGGATAGTAGTCAACTCTGTGTGACGGCCTGATAACCCTTCGGGCCATGAACAAGATCACCCGCCGGCAGGCCTTGGGCACCACCGCCGGCGCGCTCACCGCTCTCGGCATCGCCGGCGCCACCGCGCACGCAGCCGCCACCGACTCCCGCGCCGCGCAACCCGTCGGCGCCGTCGACGAGGTGTACCAGGGCCGCCGCATCCAGATCACCCCCGCCGGAGGCGGCCACCGCGGTGGCGGCCACGGCGGCCACCACGGCGGTGGCCACTCCGCCGGACTCCCCACGGTCCTCATAGACGGCCGCGAGCTCCACGTGATGCGCAACGCCGACGGCACCTGGATCAGCGTGGTCAACCACTACGAGACCTTCACCGATCCCCGCACGCTCGCCCGCGCCGCCGTGCGCGAGCTGCAGGGCGCCGTCCTCGCCCCCTTCGCGCCCATGGGAGGCTCGGCATGACCGTCCGCAAGAACCAGGCCACGCTCACCGCCGAGGAGAAGCGCGCCTTCACCAACGCGCTGATCGAACTCAAGCGCACCGGCGTCTACGACCGGTTCGTCACCACGCACAACGGGTTCATCATGAGCGACACCGACTCCGGCGACCGGGTCGGCCACCGCTCCCCCTCCTTCCTGCCGTGGCACCGCCGCTTCCTCATCGAGTTCGAGGCCGAGCTGCAGAAGGTGGACGCGAAGGTCGCCCTCCCGTACTGGGACTGGACCGCGGACCGCACCTCCCGCGCCTCGATCTGGTCCCCCGACTTCCTGGGCGGCACCGGTCGGGCCCGCGACGGCCAGGTCATGGACGGCCCGTTCGCGTACTCGGGCGGGAAGTTCCCCATCAACGTCCGGGTGGACGGCCGCAATTACCTGCGCCGCTCGCTCGGAACGGGCGTGGCCGAGCTGCCGACCAAGGCCGAGGTCGACGCCGTCCTGAACATGCCGGTCTACGACACGGCCCCCTGGAACAGCTCCTCGAACGGCTTCCGCAACCACCTGGAGGGCTGGCGCGGCGCCAACCTGCACAACCGGGTGCACGTCTGGGTCGGCGGGCAGATGGCCACCGGCGTCTCCCCCAACGACCCGGTGTTCTGGATGCACCACGCCTACGTCGACAAGCTGTGGGCCGAGTGGCAGGCCCGCCACCCGCAGTCGCCGTACCTGCCCGCGGCCGGCACGGCGAACGTGGTGGACCTGAAGGACACCATGCGGCCGTGGAACGACGTCACCCCGGCCGACATGCTGGACCACCGCACGTTCTACACCTTCGACACCGAGCCGGCCGCGGCCGCCAGCCAGCGGTAGTGCAGCTCGGGGCGACCCACCTGGCCGTACCGGGGGGTGCGGTCCGCGCGGCCGGTGTCCACCAGGTGCTCCAGGTAGCGGCGGGCGGTGATCCGCGAGATCCCGGCCGCCTCCGCCGCCCCGGCCGCGGTCAGCCCCTCGGGCGTCGACCGCAGCAGCGCGGCGACCCGCTCCAGGGTCGGCGCGCTGAGCCCCTTCGGGAGCTCGGCGGGCAGCGGGGTGCGCAGGGCGGCCAGCGCCCGGTCCACGTCGTCCTGCCCCGCCGCCTCCCCCGCCGTGGAGCGGAACTCGGCGTAGCGCAGCAGCCGTTCGCGCAGCGTGGGGAAGGCGAAGGGCTTCAAGACGTACTGGACGACCCCGAGCGACACGCTCTCGCGGACCACGGCCAGATCCCGCGCCGAGGTCACCACGATCACGTCGACCGGATGCCCGGCGGCCCGCAGCCCGCGCGCGAAGCGCAGCCCGTGGCCGTCGGGCAGCCCCAGATCGAGCAGCAGCAGGTCGACCCGGGTCCGCTCCAGGACCCGGGTGGCCTCCGCCAGCGAGTGGACCACGCCGACCGCGGTGAAACCGGGCACCCGGCCGACGTACAGCGCGTGCGCGTCCGCGGCGACGGGGTCGTCCTCGACCACCAGCACGCGCACCGCGGGCCCTCGGCCCGCACCCGTCCCGGTCATGCCGGCACCCCCTTCCCGATGGGCAGTCGTACGGTGAAATCGGCTCCCCCGCCCGGCACTTCGGCGGCCTCCGCGGTGCCGCCGTGCCGCAGGGCCACCTGCCGGACGAGCGCGAGGCCGAGTCCCCGCCCCTCCCCCTTCCCCGACCAGCCCCGCCGGAACACCTCGGCCGCGGCCCCCTCGGGCAGGCCCGGCCCGTTGTCGGCCACGCGGATCAGCAGCCCGTCCTCCTCGGGGCGCACTGTGACCTCGATCCGGGCGCCCGGGGCTCCGGTCAGCGCGTCCAGGGCGTTGTCGAGGAGGTTGCCGAGCACGGTGACCAGGTCGCGGGACGGGAGCGCCTGGAGACCGGGGGCGCCGCGCCCGGATCCCGCCGCGCGGCTGTCCCGGGTCACCACCAGTTCGACCCCGCGCTCGTGCGCCTGGGCGGCCTTGCCCAGCAGCAGCGCCACCAGCACCGGCTCACCGACGGCCGTGACCACCTCGTCGGTGAGGGCCTGGGCCAGCTGGAGTTCGGCGGTGGCGAACTCCACCGCCTCGTCCGCACGGCCGAGTTCGATGAGCGAGACCACGGTGTGCAGCCGGTTGGCCGCCTCGTGGGCCTGGGACCGCAGCGCCTGGGTGAACCCTCGCTCGTGGTCCAGCTCCCCGGTGAGGGACTGCAGTTCGGTGTGGTCGCGGAGGGTGACCACGGTGCCCCGGCGTCCGCCGCCGGCAACGGGCGCGCTGCTCAGGACCAGCACCCGCTCCGCGGTCAGGTGCACCTCGTCCACCCGGGGCCGGTCGGCGAGGAGCGCCCCCGTCAGCGGGGGCGGCAGCCCGAGGTCGGCGACCGAGCAGCCCCGGAGGTTCCCGTGCAGGCCCAGCAGTTCGCGGCCGGCGTCGTTGATGAGGGTGATCCGGCGCTGCCCGTCGAGCATCAGCAGCCCCTCGCGGACGGCGTGCAGGGCCGCCTGGTGGTAGTCGTACACACGGCTCAGCTCGGCCGCGTTCATGCCGTGCGTGTGGCGGCGCAGCCGGGCGTTGACGACGTACGTGCCCACCGCACCGAGGGCGAGCGCCCCCGCCGCGACCCAGACGAGGGCGGAGAGCTGCGCGGCGAGGCGGGCGCTGATCGCGCGGACCGTGATGCCGGAGCTGACCATGCCGATGACGCGGCCGTCGTCGAGGAGCGGGGTGACCACGCGGATGGACGGGCCGAGGGTGCCGGTGTAGGTCTCGCTGAAGGTCTCGCCGCGCAGGGCGGGGGCGGTGTTGCCCAGGAAGGGCTCTCCGATGCGCCGCGGGTCGGGGTGGGTCCAGCGCCGTCCGTCCGGGGCCATGATCGTCACGAAGTCCACCTCCGAGTCGACGCGGACGCGCTCGGCGTAGGGCTGGAGCTCGGTCGTCGGGTCGGTGCCGCGCGCGGCCCCCCGTACGGCCTCCAGGACGGCGGGCGAGTCGGCGACCGCGCGGGCCACGGCCCCGGCCTGGCGCCGGGCGGCGTCCTCGGCCTGCCCGTGGGCGGTGGCGTACGCGAAGACGGCGCAGCCGGCGACGACCACGGCGACGAGCAGCACCTGCATGGCGAAGAGCTGGCCGGCGAGGCTGCGCGGCGGGCGGGGGAAGCGGAGCATGGCGCTCAGTGTGCACCGGGGCATGAACTCAATGAACGCAACGGTGACCGGGGTCACAAGGCTGGGCGATGGTCTGGCGGGACGATTTTCACCACCAGGAGGCGAACGTGGCCGCCAGACGCGACAAAACCCACTACCTGTACATCGCGGTGATCGCCGCGGTGGTGCTCGGCATCACCGTCGGCTTCGCCGCCCCCGGCGTGGCCGTGGAGCTCAAACCGCTGGGCACCGGCTTCGTGAACCTCATCAAGATGATGATCTCTCCGGTGATCTTCTGCACGATCGTGCTGGGCATCGGGTCGGTCCGCAAGGCGGCGAAGGTGGGCGCCGTGGGCGGTCTCGCCCTCGGCTACTTCATGATCATGTCCACGGTGGCGCTGGCCATCGGACTCCTGGTCGGGAACCTGCTGGAGCCGGGCAGCGGCCTGCACCTGACGGAGGCGGCGAAACACGCGGGCGAGGCGCAGGCCAAGGCGGGCGGGGCGCAGACGACGCAGGAGTTCCTGCTCGGGATCATCCCGACGACGCTGGTGTCCGCCTTCACCGGCGGCCAGGTGCTGCAGACCCTGCTGGTGGCGCTGCTGTGCGGGTTCGCGCTGCAGGCCATGGGCCCGGCGGGCGAGCCGGTGCTGCGCGGGATCGGGCACGTGCAGAAGCTGGTGTTCCGGGTGCTGGCGATGATCATGTGGGCGGCGCCGGTGGGCGCGTTCGGCGCGATCGCGGCGGTGGTCGGGGCGACCGGGATCGACGCGCTGAAGTCGTTGGCCGTCATCATGATCGGCTTCTACGTGACCTGCCTGCTGTTCGTGTTCGTCGTGCTCGGCGCCCTGCTGCGGCTGTGCACCGGCATCGGCATCCTCACGCTGCTGCGCTACCTGGGCCGGGAGTTCCTGCTGATCCTGTCGACCTCCTCGTCCGAATCGGCCCTGCCGCGGCTGATCGCGAAGATGGAGCACCTGGGCGTCTCCAAGCCTGTGGTCGGCATCACCGTGCCGACGGGCTACTCCTTCAACCTGGACGGGACCGCGATCTACCTGACGATGTCCTCGCTGTTCGTCGCCGAGGCCATGGGCAAGCCGCTCGCCCTGGGCGAGCAGATCTCACTGCTGCTCTTCATGATCATCGCGTCGAAGGGCGCCGCCGGCGTGACCGGCGCGGGTCTGGCCACGCTGGCCGGCGGACTGCAGACGCACCGGCCGGAGCTGGTCGAGGGCGTCGGGCTGATCGTGGGCATCGACCGGTTCATGAGCGAGGCCCGCGCCCTGACGAACTTCGCGGGCAACGCGGTGGCCACGGTGCTCATCGGTACCTGGACGAAGGAGTTCGACCGCGAACGGGCCGCCGAGGTCCTCGCGGGACGGCTGGAGTTCGACGAGGCCACGCTGGTCGACGACGGGCACGGTGCGGAAGCCCCCTCCGTACCCGGCCAGTCGGCCGTCGCCAAGGACGGCGTACCGGCGTAACCGGCCGACCGGCCACGGGCCGGCCGGGCAGGGCTCGCCCCCACGGCGCCCGGCCCGGCCGGCTCTCGCCCGGCCCGACCGGCCCACTGATCCCACCGATCGTTTTCAGCCATTCGATCTTCAGTTCGGCTGCGCTAAAAGGTACTTCCGCCCAGGGGCACGCGTCTGACATCTTGCGTCCACCACTTGTTTCATACTGCCCGGTAACTGCCTTGCGTACGCCGGGCATCGGAGGACGCATTGATACCCCACATATCCAGCCGACCCCGACGTACCCTGGTTCTGGCCGCGACGCTCGGCGCGGCCCTCGCCCTCGGAGCGCCGGCGGCATTCGCCGGCACCCCCGTGGTGCCGTCCGGCCCGTCCGCCGCCGCCAAGGCCCCCGCCAAGGCCCCGGCCGCGGCGCCGACTTCCCAGAGTGCGACCTGGGTTGCCGGCACCCGCGCCTACCTCGTGATCACCGCTCCCGGTGACAACCCGGCCGTGCGCTCGGCCATCACCGCCAACGGCGGCACCGTCTTCTCGACGTTCGACGCCATCGGCGTGATCGTCGCCCACTCCTCCTCCGCCAACTTCGCGACCGCCATGCGCGGCGTCAGCGGCGTGCAGCAGGTGGGCGCGACCCGCACCTCGGACATTCCGGCCGACGCCTACAACCCGGCGCTGCCCGCCAACCCGGCGCAGTCGACGACCCCGGCCGGCGAGCCCGTCCGCGCCGACATGAGCCAGATCAAGGCCGACCAGGCCTGGGCCGTGACCACCGGATCGTCCGCGGTCAAGGTCGGCATCCTGGACACCGGCGTGGACGACCAGCACCAGGACCTGGCCCCGAACTTCAACGCCGCCGACTCGGTCTCCTGCGCCTACGGCAAGCCCGACGCGCGCGCCGGCGCCTGGCGGGACGTCGGCGACCACGGCACGCACGTCGCCGGGACGGTGGCGGCCGCCAAGAACGGCAAGGGCGTCATCGGCGTGGCCCCGAGCGTGAAGATCTCCTCGGTCCGCATCGCCGAGCCGAACACCTCGCTCTTCTTCGCCGAGAACACCATCTGCGGCTTCGTCTGGGCCGGCGACCACGGCTTCAAGGTCACCAACAACAGCTACTACACGGACCCGTGGCAGTTCAACTGCCCGGACAACGCCGACCAGGCCGCCATCATCGAGGGCGTCCGGCGCGCCCAGGAGTACGCCGAGGGCAAGGGCTCGCTCCAGGTCGCCGCGGCGGGCAACGAGAACTACGACCTCGCCAACAAGACGACCGACACCGCCAGCCCGAACGACTCGACGCCGGTCACCCGCACCATCACCAACGCCTGCCTCGACATCCCGACCGAGCTGCCCGGCGTGGTGACGGTCGCCGCCAACGGCGACGGCGTCACGAAGGCCAGCTTCTCCAACTTCGGGCGCGGCGTCATCGACGTCTCCGCCCCGGGCGGCAACGTCTACTCCACCGTCCCCGGCGGCAAGTACGGCTCCAAGAGCGGTACCTCGATGGCCTCCCCGCACGTGGCGGGCGTCGCTGCGCTGATCGCGAGCACCAACCCCGGCATCACCCCGGCGCAGATCCGCGAGAAGCTGGCCACCCAGGCCAACGACATCCCCTGCCCGGCGGACGGCCGTTGCACCGGCACCACCGCCAACAACGGGTTCTTCGGCGAGGGCCAGGTCGACGCCCTGAAGGCGGTCGGCAGCACGCCCCCGCCCGGCAAGTTCTTCGAGAACCCGGGTGACTTCGCCATCGGCGACAACACCACCGTGGACAGCCCGCTCACCGTCAGCGGCGTCACCGGCAACGCGCCGGCCGCCCTCAAGGTGGGCGTGAAGATCGTGCACACCTACATCGGCGACCTGAAGGTGGACCTCATCGCCCCGGACGGCACCGTCTACACGCTGCACAACCGGACCGGCGGCAGCACCGACAACATCAACCAGGTCTACACGGTCAACGCCTCCTCCGAGGTGGCGAACGGCACGTGGAAGCTCCGGGTGAACGACAACGCGGGTGGCGACACCGGCCGCATCGACGCCTGGAACCTCACCTTCTGACACAGGACGCCATAGGCGCCGCAGGCATCACAGGCATCACAGCACGTACACGCGCAGGCCATCGGGGAGCGGCGTTCCGCCCCCGGTGGCCTGCGCCGTTCCCGTCCCGCGGCTACCGGGTCCGCAGCACGCAGTCCCCGCACAGGCCGCCACCGGGCACCTGGTAGTACAGGCAGCAGCTGCGCCGGACGAAGGCCACGCCGAGGCCCTCCTCGTGGACGAGGGTGCCGGTCCCGCCGAGCGGCCCGCCGTCGGCCAGCAGGCCGGCCGCCAGGGCCACCGCCGGGCCGCCCGGCACCCGGTCCAGCAGCACCCGCAGCGCCCCCACCAGCCCGGACGCCGCGTTCCCGCGCAGCACCTTCGGCGAGACCCCGTAGCGCTCCCGAAGACCCGCGTCGAGGAGTTCCAGGTTCCCGAGGACGGTCGCCCCGACCTCCGCGGCCGGCCGGGCCCCCTCGCCGGGCGCGGGCAGCCACAGCTCCAGCGAGCCCGCGGCGGGCAGCCGCCACCACACCCGGTCCGGCGCCAGGTCCGGCACCCGCCCGCCCAGCGCGGCGCAGCCGAGGCCCAGGGACCACAGCCGCGAGGCGATCCCGAACTGCGCGGTCGAGGCCGCCACCCGGCCGGGGCCGGTGCCGATCCGCCGGCCCACCTCGGCCACGTACGGGCCGAGGAGGTCCTCGTACAGTCCGGTCAGGGGTCGGAAGCCGTCCCCGGGCGGCTCCTTTCCGTACGGCACGGCGAAGAACGGCCCCACGGCCGCCAGGCGGCGCAGTACGTCGTCCATGTCCATACCGGAGATGATCTCAGGCGGCGGGCGCGTCCCCGACGGACCCCGCCCCCTGCCGCACGGGCTCCCCCGCCGGTACGCCGTGCCGCGCGGGCCCGGAGCCGCGCCGGCCGGCCTGGGCCCACCGGACCGCCGGGCCCATGGCGTACGAGGCGGCGAGCAGCACCGCGCCGAGCAGCAGCCAGCCGGGAATGCCCCACAGCAGGAGCAGGGAGGTCAGCACCGTGGGGCCCAGGGTCCGGGCGATCGGCACGCCCGTCCCGAAGAACCCCTGGTACTGGCCGATCCGCTCGGCCGGGGCGAGCGAGAAGCCGACCTGCCAGGACCCGGCGGACTGCCGCATCTCCCCGTCGGCCTGGAGCACGGCGCCCGCGACGAGCAGCGCAGCGGCGGCCCAGCCGGCCCCGGGCAGCGCCGAGAGGGCGAACACCGCGCAGGAGGCGGCCATGACCAGGCCGGACACCCGTACCGCCCGCCGTGCGCCGTCCAGGTCGGTCACGGGCCGCGCGATCCGCACCTGGAACAGCATGACGGCCACCGTGTTGAGGACGAACAGGGCCGAGACGAGCCAGCCGGGGGCGGTGGTGCGCTCCGCGATCCACAGCGGGATCCCGAGGCTGAGCAGCGGCATCCGCAGCAGCAGGACCGCGTTCAACAGGGTCACGAGCGCGTAGGGCCGGTCCCGGAGCACCTCCAGCCGCGGCTCCCCCGCGGCCCGCCCGGGCGCGGGGGCCACCCGGGGCAGCCGGAGCAGGACGGCGGCGCAGACGAGGAAGCTCACCGCGTCGAGGGCGAGCGCCGCCAGGTAGGCCCGCTCCGTGCCGATGCCGAGGGCGAGGCCGCCCAGCGCCGCGCCCAGCGCCAGCCCGGCATTGAGCACGGCCTGGAGGTGGGCCAGCACGCCCGTGCGCTCCTGCCCGGGCACGAGGCCGGCGAGCAGGGCCTGCCGGGCCGCGGCGAGCCCGCACTGGGCGATGGCGTAGCCGGTGACGGCGGCGAGGAAGGCCCCGTACGAGCGGACGAACAGGAAGGAGGCGACGCAGGCGGCGGTGGCCAGCGCCAGCACCACGGAGGTGCCGCGCGGGCCGCGCCGGTCGGCGAGTGCCCCCAGCGGGATCCCGGCGACCGAGCCGACGGCCCAGGCGAGGGTGAGTCCGAGGCCGATCTGGGCGGGTGAGAGGCCGACCACACCGGTGAAATAGAGGGCCGAACAGACGTAGTAGGCGCCGTCACCGACGGAGTTGGCCAGCTGTGCGGCGGCGAGCCGGCGGGGTGATCCGGGCGCGGGGAGTATCCGTGTCGTCACCCGTTCATTCCACCAGTGGAGTGGCCCATGCGAGTGGTCCACTCCGGCAGCGTTCTCCCGGGCCATTTCACGCGCGTCGCGCCCCCCTCGGCCCGCTTCCGGCAGGCCCGGCAGGATGTCCGGCAACGTCCGGTTGACGTCTGCCGCCCGGGCCGCGTCGGACGGGTGTCCGGCGGCGCCTCGGTCCGCGCGCATCGTCGCAGGTCAGAGGTGATAAAACCGGTGTACGGCGATCTTCGGGGCGGCCGTCCGGGGGGCCGTCGAAAAACATGGCCGTGCCGTTGCCATTTTGGGGGTTCATGCGAGCCCGTAATCGGGCTACATTGAGCCACTCGCGTTCACCTGACATCTCGTTGCCTTTCACCCACGTTTTGCGCGGGGGGTGACGTCAGGCGCGCAGACTGTACAACCACCCCACCGCCCAGAAGGACCGAAGGCTCCGTGCCCGTACCCGTACTCCTCGCCGGCCGCACCGTGCGGCTGGAGCCCCTCGCCCCGCACCACGCCGAGGCCTTGGCCATGGCCGGGGCCGAGGATCGTACGACCTACGCCTTCACCCCCGTACCCCACGGGGTGCAGGCGTCCCACGAGTACATCGAACGCGCCCTCGCCGATCAGGCGGCGGGCCGGTCGCTCCCGTTCGCCGTGGTGAGAGCCGCGGACGGCCTGGTTGTCGGTTCCACCCGGTTCCTGGAACTGGACTACTGGCAGGGGCCCCTGGTGTGGCCGGCCGTGCCCGGCGTCCCCTTCGGTGATCCGCTGGCGGCGATCCCGGATGCCGCCGAGATCGGGAACACCTGGCTGTCCCCGAGTGCCCAGGGCACCGGGATCAACACGGAGGCGAAGCTGCTCATGCTGCGCCATGCGTTCGAGACCTGGGGCGTGCGACGGATCTCGCTGCGCGCGGACGCCCGCAACGTTCGCTCGCGCGCCGCGATGGAGCGCCTCGGGTTCACCCCGGAGGGGGTGCGCCGGGCCCATTCGCGGGGGCTGGACGGAGTCGTGCGGAGCACCGCCTTCTACTCGATCCTCGACGAGGAGTGGCCGGCCGTCCGGTCGATCATCGAGCTGAGGCTCTCGGCCCGGGCCCCGCGCAAGCGCCGGCGCAAGACCCTCGTTCCGGCGTAACGGTCCTGCACGCGGTTCCGCGCACCGGTCATGCGCGGACCGCACCCGATCACACCCGACCTCACCTGACCGCATACGGGCGCACGCGGGCGCCCGCAGCCGCACCCGGCCCCCGCCCCGACCTCTGCCCGGCATCCGCCGGGGCGGGGTCCGGGGCGGGGGCCGCTGCCGTCCGGCGACGGAAGCGGAGCCGGAAGCGGAAGCGGAAGCGGATCGGATCGGCAGCATCGGTCGCCGGGGGCGTACGGCCCTGCGAGCACCCCGGCCGGGGCGGGGCCCTGAGCTCCGTCGATCCGTCAGGCCTTCGGCAACGAACGCCCCCAGAGCAACCCAAGAGCTGGAAAAAAACGGAACCGGGGAACACGTAGGCTCATCCTTCGAACGGAAGAGACCGACCCCCCGATGGGGCAGCACCAGCCGGAGAGCAACCGCACATGTCGTACTCACCCGACGGACAGCACCAGCCGTACCGGTCGGAAGGGCAGTACCGTCAGCAGCCCTACGGCACCTCGTACGCACAGCCGTACGCACCCCGGCAGCACCAGCCCCCCTACGGGCCCCCGCAGCCGCACCACGAGGAGCAGGGACCCGAGGAGACCCGGCGGCCGCGGCGCGGCCGCCGCTGGCTGATGGTGGGCGTGTCCTTCCTCGCCCTGGCCGGCATAGCCGCCGGCGTGATGTGGCACTTCGAGATACCCCCGTTCACCGACAAGGGCAAGGACGTCTCCTTCGGGAAGCCCGCCGCGGGCGGCAAGGGCGGGACCGAGGTCAAGCAGAACCCGAACTCCAAGGCGCTGATGCCGACCGGCCCGGCGGCCGAGTTCAAGAACTCGATGACCCTGAACGACGGCACCCACGTGGCCGTCACCGTGCTGGACGGCAAGAAGTCCGGCTTCAAGGGCAAGGTCTGGGTGTGGGCGCCCAAGGAGTACAACGACCCGAAGTTCGCCAAGAGCGGCTTCCCGGTCCTGATCGCCCTGCCGGGCGGCGCCGGCTACCCCAGCAACTACTGGATGGGCACGGACCTGGGCCTCCAGACCAGCATCAGCAAGTGGTACGCCGAGGGCAAGAGCAAGCCGTTCCTGCTGGCCATGCCGGTCCTCAACCCGTCCGGTGACGAGAAGGGCATCTACTGGGACGGCTCCGACATCCCCGACCAGCCCAAGATGGGCACCTGGCTGACGGAGGACGTGCCGGACCTGATGAAGGCGAACTTCCGCACCATCAAGTCGCGTGACGGCTGGGCCTTCATGGGCTCCTCCACCGGTGGCTTCGCGAGCCTGAAGTCCGTGCTCAAGCACCCGGACAAGTTCAAGGCCGCCATCTGCTCCGGCCCGGACGTGGTGCCCGACTCCCCGCTGTGGAAGGGCCACGACAAGGAGAAGGCCGAGAACGACCCGGGCACTCTGGCGAAGGCCCTGATCGACAAGAAGGGCCCGGAGGTCTACCTCGCCTTCCAGGTCGGCGACAACGAGAACAACAAGAAGACCCTGCCCGACGTGCAGAAGTGGATCGCGACCTACGGCAAGGGCCCCGTCCACACCAGCATGAGGGTCATCCCGAACGGCCAGCACAACGCCAAGACCTACGTGCCCGGCATGGGCGAGGGCCCGATCCAGTTCATCAGCAAGGTCATGGAAGGCCCGGTGGAATAACCGCCGGCACGAACTCCTCCGTCTCCTCGCTCCGCGGCCCGCCGAACACCATCGGCGGGCCGCCGCCGTCCCAGGCCGCCCAGCCGGGGCTGCCGGACACGGCGAAGCGCACCCAGGCCGCGTGCATCCGGTCGGCGAGCTCCTGCGGGGCGCCCGGGCCGGCCAGGTGCTGTCCCTCCGGCACGGCGAGGGTGTCGAAGACGAAACCCAGCTCCAGGGCGTGGCAGGCGCCCAGCCCCGGGATGCCGGACGGCCAGGCGAACTCGTACAGGAAGCTCGGGGCCGCCGACGGGTCCGCGGCGCGCGCCCCGGCGAGCCGGCGCAGCGGGTCCCGCAGCAGCCGGTCCGTGAGCAGCTGGCCCGCGATCTCGGCCGGGCTCGCCCCGGGCAGCGCCTCACGCAGGGCCTGCACCGCGGCACGGTCCTTGCCGCTGCGGGCCCGGGCCAACGCCACGGCGAGCGGGCCGAGCCGGTCCAACAGCCGCAAGGCGCCGGTGGGGGCGAGCCAGAGCCGGTACTCCTCGCTCGTCCAGCCGAGCAGCAGCGGCACGTCGGCGGCCCGGGCGGCGGCCTCCCGCAGCGGGTCGCCGGGCAGCGTGCCGGGGTCGGTGACGAGTCCGAAGGTGGGCCCGGCGGCGAGGGGGCTGGAGCGGCGCGCGGCGGCGCCCTGGGCGGCGAGCAGGTCCGGTAGCGGGACCGCGGCGAAGGCCGCGGCGGTCGCGGGCACCTTCAACAGGGCGGCCATCCGCCGGACCATGGCCCGTACCCGCTCGCGCGGCAGCGCCTCGGGGGCGCCGCTCTGCAGGGCGGCCTGTGCGAACAGCCCGGCGGCGCGCGGGGCGGCGAGCAGGGCGCCGACGCTGATCGCACCGGCGGACTCGCCGAACACCGTGACCCGGCCGGGGTCCCCACCGAAGGCCTCGATGTTCTGCTGCACCCAGGTGAGGGCGGCGATCTGGTCGAGCAGGCCGCGGTTGGCGGGAGCGTCCGGGAACAGCCCGTACCCGAGGACCCCCAGGCGGTAGTTGGCCGAGACGAGGACCACCCCGTCGCGGGCGAAGGCGGAGCCTTCGTAGACGGGGACGGCGGAGGAGCCGCGGGTGAGCGCCCCGCCGTGGAGCCACACCATCACCGGCAGGCGCGCCGCGGGGTCCGGGTCCGGGGTCCAGACGTTGAGGTTGAGGCAGTCGTCCCCGGGGATGTCCGGGTCGGACAGCAGGGCGGCGAACCGCGGCGGGTAGGGCACCTTGGGAGCGGTGGGCCCGTACGCCCCGGCGTCGCGGACGCCCTCCCAGGCGGCCGGGGGTTCGGGGGCGGCGAACCGCAGGGGGCCGACGGGCGGGGCGGCGTACGGGATGCCGCGGAAGACGGCGGTCCCGGCGGGTCCGGTCCGACCCTCGACCACGCCGTTCCGGGTCTTCGCCCGGGGTCGGCCGCCGCCCGCTGCGCTCATCGCGTCCTCCGTGGAACCGTTGCAGCCGGCACGTCCGGCGCGGTCTTCCAGTGTGCCGGCAAACCACCGCGCGCGTTTCGCACAGGCGCCCCACGGGTGACGGGGCGTGCCCGGTCCGGGGGTGCCCGGGTTGGACCGGCATGCCTTCCACACGCATCCCCCGTGCGCCCCGGGTCCGCTCCCTCGCCCTGGCCGGCGCGGTCCCCCTGCTCCTCCTCGCGGCCGCCGGCACCGCCCAGGCGGGCCCCGGCGACTTCCAGTACGTCAACGAGCGCGACCGCATCGACCGGATCCGTACGCCCCAGGGCTGCCGGGAGGCCCGGGGCGGCGGCGCCCGCGGGGTGGTCAACGACACCCCCGCCACGGCGACGCTCTATGCGGAGCCGGGCTGCACGGGCAAGGCGGTCGGGGTGCTCCGTCCCGGTGCGGGCGGCCAGATCACCCCGCGGTTCGCGTCCGTCCGGTTCGAGATCACCACGAAGGCCCAGCGGCCGTGACCCCCGGGCGGCCGCCGCGTTGTATGCCATGTCAAATGCCGCAGATCCGTGCGGCGCCCATCTCAGGAGGAGTTCTTGATGTCGCGTATCGCGAAGGCAGTCGCCATCACCGCTGCCACCGGTAGCGTCCTGGCCGCCGGTGCGGGCCTGGCCGTCGCCGATGCCGGAGCGTCCGCTGCGGCGATCGGCTCGCCCGGCGTCCTGTCGGGCAACGTCGTCCAGGTTCCGGTGCACGTCCCGATCAACCTGTGCGGCAACACCATCAACGTGATCGCCCTGCTGAACCCCGCGTTCGGCAACACCTGCATCAACGCGTCGGGCGAAGCGAAGCACCACGAGGACAAGCACCACACCGAGGAGCACACCGAGGGCTACGGCGGCTGACCGGCCACCGCCCCGGCTGATCGCCGGCTAGGGCCCCCGCCGCAGGCGGGGGCCCTTCCCCGTGCCCGCCCGCTGCGCGGGTCGTCGGCAGCGGATCACTCGTAGCGGTAGAGGCCCCGGTGGCCGAGCATCTCGCGCGGGGTGGTGTTCCACGGCGGCATCCGCTCGTCCAGGGAGATCACCCGGCCACGCTGGAGGTCGCCCCGCTCCAGGGGGGCGGCGGGCAGGTACCCGGAGTCGGGATGCTGCTGCTGCCAGCGGTCCCAGAGCAGGTCGACGAACGCGTGGTGCAGCCAGAAGGCCGGGTCGTTGGGGGCCGCGCCACCGGTCATGTGGCCGCCGATCCACTGGTGGACCTTGTTGTGGTTGCGCCAGCGCTCGCTCTTCGGAGCGGCCCACCCCTCCAGCTTGTTGCGGAACCCGCCGTCGCGCGCGGTGGAGTTCCAGGGCGAGGTGTCGTACACCGGGTCGTCGAGCGCCCACTGCAGCTCGGCCCGGGTGGGCAGGGTGATGGGGTTCTGCGGCCGGCCCAGGTTGCGGGTGAGGAAGCGGGCCTCCGAGAAGCCGACTGTGATCTCCCAGTTGCCCTGCCCGTGGGCGAACGGGCCGGTCGTGACCTGCCGGTCGGCCTCCCGGCCGGTGCCGCCGAGGAAGTCCTCGGCCCACAGCGAGGAGGCCGGGCTGTTGTCGGTGGTCCAGTCCCAGTACGGGATGCTCACACCCGGGTCGACGTCGCGGAGCAGCTGCTCGAACTCCAGCAGGTAGCGCCGGTGCCACGGGAAGAACGAGGGGGACATGTGCCCCACCCGTAGTTTGGTGTCCCGGTCGGGGACGAAGTACTTGTCGTGGGTGCGCACCAGCGCGTCGTACGCGCCGGTGCGCTTGAGCTCCAAGACGGCGGCCGTGAACCGCTTCTTCTGGGCGCTGGTCAGGTTCCGCTGGTTCTGCCGGATGTACACCGCGGGGTTCCTCCCGATCCGTGGGTCAGCCGTGCTGCGGGGCGGCGAGGGCCAGCTGCGTGGTCCCGAGTTCGTCGACGGCCGCGCGGGCGAGCTCCCACGGGGTCGCGAAGGACTGGAAGTGGTTGATCCCGCTGAGGTAGCTGCCGTCGGCGCGGCGCATCACGTGCAGGGGGCGGCCGTCGATGCTGACCCCGGCCTCGGTCACCGCGATGTGCCGGCCGCGGTACGTCTCCGTCTCCTCGGCCAGCGGGGCGGGGGTGAGGGTCTGCCGGGGCCGGCGGGCGCGCAGGACGGGGGCCAGGGCCGCGGCGGTGCCGGCGAGCACCGCCGCGGTGAAGGCCGTCCGCAGGACCGCGCGGCGGGTCGGTCGTGCCCAGGCGGATGCGGCGTGCATACGTTCTCTCCCTCGCTCGGTGGTTCGCGCTACGGGGTCTAACGCGGCGCGGCGGGGGAGGTCACCTGGGTGGGCCCGGAAGACCGGCGGGCTACGGGGCGGGGAGTTCGGTGAAGTCCGCGACCAGACCGTGGTGGTGGCCGGCCGTACCGAGGGCCAGTGCGTCGGCCTTGGCCCGCTTGAGGTAGAGGTGGGCCGGGTGTTCCCACGTCATCCCGATGCCGCCGTGCAGTTGGACGCACTCCTCGGCGGCCCGTACCGCGACGCCGGAGCAGTGGGCCTGGGCGACGGCCACGGTGAGCGGCGCGTCCGGGGAGGCGGTGGCGAGCGCGTCGGCGGCCGCCCGGGCCGCCGCGCGGGCGGAGGCGACGTCCAGCCAGAGCCGGGCGAGGCGGTGCTTGAGGGCCTGGAAGGAGCCGAGGGGCCGGTTGAACTGGTGCCGGCTCTTCAGGTGGGCCACGGTCTGCGTCAGACACCACTCGGCGATCCCGACCTGCTCGGAGGCGAGCAGGCCCGCCCCCGACAGCAGCGCCCCGGCCACGGCCGCGCGGGCCGTGCCCGGGTCGGCGAGCCGGGTCCCGGGCGCCCGGTCCAGGACGACGTGGGCCGGCGGTCGGGTCAGGTCCAGCGGGACCTGCAGTTCCAGCGAGACGGCGGCCGCCTCGACCGCGTACAGCCCGGTGTCCGCGAGGACCAGCAGCACGTCGGCGGCGGCCGCGTCCGCCACCGTCGTGGCCCGCCCGGTCAGGATCCCGCCCCCGGCGTCCCGTACGGGGGCCGGCAGGGGCGCTCCCGGGGCGAGGGTCAGCGGCAGTGCCGGTACGCAGACCCGCCGGCCGGCGGCCAGTTCGCGCAGCAGCGGCAGCGCCTCGGCCGGGTCGCAACCCAGCAGCACCTCCGTCGCGAGGACCGCGCTGGTCAGGTACGGGGCCGGGGCCACGGCGCGGCCGAGCTCCTCCAGGACGACGGCGGCCTCGCGGTGGCCGGCGCCCTGACCGCCAAGCTTCTCGGGGACGAGCAGCCCGGCCGTGCCGATCTCCGCGGCGAGGGTGTGCCACAGGGCGGGGTCGTGGGGGCGGCCGGTCTCGATGCGGGCCAGCAGGTCGGCGGGGGTGCAGCGGTCGGCGATCAGGGCCCGTACGGCGGCGCGGAGGGCGTCTTCGGTGTCGGAGTAGAGCAGGTCGAGCCCGGCCGCGGGGAAGGGCGTCATGGGGAAGGTCGTCATCGGGAGAGGTCCTTCCAGGGGAGGTCCTTGTCGTCGCGCGGCTCGGCGGGCAGGCCGAGGACGCGTTCGGCGATGATGTTCAGGAGGATCTCGCTGGTGCCGCCCTCGATGCTGTTGCCCTTGGCGCGCAGGTAGCGGTAGCCGGCGTCACGGCCGGTGAAGTCGACGGTCTCGGGCCGGCGCATCGTCCAGTCCTCGTACAGCAGGCCGTCCTCGCCGAGGAGTTCCACCTCCAGGCCGCTGATCTCCTGGTTGAGCCGGGCGAAGGTGTACTTCATGCCGGAGCCCTCGGGGCCGGGCTGCCCGGCGGCCAGTTGCTGGCGCAGCCGCTCGCCGGTGAGCCGGGCGACCTCGGCCTCGACCCACAGCTGGAGCAGGCGCTGGTGCAGGGCGTGGGTGCGCAGCCCCGGCCGCTCGCGCCAGGCGGCGGCGACGGGGGCGATCATGCCGCCCTCGCGCGGGATCCGCATGCCGCCGATGGAGACCCGCTCGTTCATCAGGGTGGTGCGGGCCACTTCCCAGCCCTGGCCCACGGCGCCGAGCCGGTGGGAGTCGGGGATGCGGACGCCGGTGAGGAACACCTCGTTGAACTCGGCCTCCCCGGTGATCTGGCGCAGCGGCCGGACCTCGACGCCGGGTGCGTGCATGTCGCACAGGAAGTAGGTGGTGCCCCGGTGCTTGGGCAGCGCCGGGTCGGTGCGGGCGATCAGGATGGCCCAGCGGGCGGTGTGGGCGCTGGAGGTCCACACCTTCTGGCCGTCCACCACCCACTCTCCCGCGGCCTCGTCGAGGACGGCCCGGGTGCCGAGTGCGGCGAGGTCGGATCCGGCGCCGGGCTCGCTGAAGAGCTGGCACCAGACCTCCTCGCCGACCCACAGCGGGCGCAGGAAGCGCTGCTTCTGCTCCTCGGTGCCGTACGCCAGGATCGTCGGGGCGGCCATGCCGAGGCCGATGCCGATGCGGCGCGGGTCGTTGTCGGGGGCTCCGGCGTCCTCCAGCGCGGCGTCGACGGCGGCCTGGAGGGAGCGGGGCGCGCCGAGCCCGCCGAGTCCCTCGGGGTAGTGGATCCAGGCGAGGCCGGCGTCGAAGCGGGCCCGCAGGAAGGCGGTGCGGTCGGTGGTGGCGGGCGGGTGCGCGGCGAGCAGGTCCCGGACCCGCCGGGCGAGTTCCTCGGCGGTGGTCACCGTCGGGCACCTCCGTCCTGCCCCGGTACGACGACCAGCCGGCCGGTGGTGGTGCCGTCGGCGAGGCGCTGCACGGCGTCGGCGGCTCCGGCGAGCGGGACCCGTTCGCTGATCAGGGGGGTGACGGCGCCTTCGGCGGCGAGCCTGGTGAGTTCGGTGTGGCAGGCGAGGACCGCGGCCGGGTCCTTGGCGGCGTACAGCCCCCAGTGCAGTCCGAGGATGGAGTAGTTCTTGACCAGGGCGTGGTTCAGGGCGGGGGCGGGAACCGTGCCGCCGGCGAAGCCGACGACGACGATCCGGCCCTCGAAGGCCACGCACTTGGCGGAGGCGGCGTAGGCCTCGCCGCCGACGGGGTCGTAGACGACGTCGGCGCCGCGGCCGCCGGTGAACTCCTTGACCCGGGCGACGATGTCCTCGGCGGTGCGGTCGACGACGAGGTCGCAGCCGAGCTCCTCGGCGGTGCGCGCCTTGGCCCCGCCGCCGACGACGCCGATGACGGTGGCTCCGGCGGCCTTGCCGAGCTGGACGGCGGCGCTGCCGACGCCGCCGGCGGCGGCGTGCACGAGCAGGGTCTCGCCCACCTGGAGGCGGGCCCGGCGGTGCAGGCCGAACCAGCCGGTCTGGTACCCGATGTGCAGGGCGGCGGCCTCGGCGTCGTCGAGGGCCTCGGGGGCGGGCAGCAGGGCGCGGGCGGGGGCGGTGACGTACTCGGCGAAGCCGCCGTGCGGCAGGCTGGGGTTGGCGATGACGCGGCGGCCGTCCTCGGTCTCGCCGCAGACCTCGACGCCGGGGGTGAAGGGCAGCGGCGGGCGGATCTGGTACTGGCCGCGGACGAGGAGCGCGTCGGGGAAGTTGACGTTCGCGGCGAGGACGCGCAGCCGTACCTCGCCCTCGCCGGGCACGGGTTCGGGAACCTCTTCGAGGCGCATGGCCTCGCGGGGTTCGCCGGTGGTGTGAACTCGCCATGCCTGCATCCGGGGCCTCCAGCCGCCGTCGGGGAACCACGCTCCGCGCGCATACTAAGCGGTCGCTTGCCCTCTTGGGAACGGTACGACGGGGCTGGGGCCCGGACGGGCGGGTCAGCGCGAGAACAGTTCGAAGGTCACGGCCGGGCGACCCCCGAAGCGGGCGGCGGCCTGCTCGGCGAACCCGGTCAGGAAGTTCCGGCAGTACTCGTGCGGGTCCTGGTCGGTGAGGACCTCTATGTACGTCTTGTGTGCCATCAGCGACTGGATGGAGCGCTCCAGTCCGGCGGTGGCGTCCGCCGCGTGCGTCGGCGTCGGGGAACCCGCGACCGCGATCCAGCGCACCCCGTTCCACGGTTCGAGGCCCTGCTCGGTCAGGAGCTCGGGGAAGATCCACCGGTTGCCGGCGTCGGCAGCCGCGTCCAGCACGGCCCGGCCGACGGCCTTGTGGTCGGGGGTGTTCCAGAACCCGCCGTGCTGTCCGCCCCAGGTGTCTCGGTGGTTGAGGGTGACGAGCAGTTCGGGCTTGTGCCGCCGGATGGCGGCCGCGATGTCCCGGCGCAGGTCGAGGCCGTACTCGAGGACGCCGTCGCGGTGGTCGAGGAACTCCACGGTGGAGACCCCGACGACCGCGGCGCTGGCCCGCTGCTCGGCCTCGCGCAGCGGGGCGCACTCCTCCGGGGGGATGGTGTCGATGCCGGCCTCGCCGCGGGTGGCCAGCAGGTAGATCACCTCGCGCCCGCCGTCCGTCCAGTCGGCGATCGCCGCGGCGCCGCCGTACTCCAGGTCGTCGGGGTGGGCGACCACCGCGAGGGCGCGCTGCCAGTCGGTGGGCATGGGTTCGAGCTGCGCGGGCTGATCCTGATGTTCGGTCATGTCTCGCACAATAGGCGAGACATGACCGCGAAGGGCGGCTGTGCGAGGACCACCCCGCTCGATGTCGGCCGGCGGTCGGGCGGGGGCGCGTCGCCGGGCGGACCGCGGGGCTAGAGGACGACGACCGAGCGGAGGACCTCGCCGCGCTCCATCCGGGCGAAGGCGTCCTCGATCCCGTCGAGGGGGATGGTCTCGGAGACGAAAGCGTCCAGGTCGAGACGGCCCTGCAGGTAGAGGTCGACCAGCAGCGGGAAGTCCCGCTCGGGCAGGCAGTCCCCGTACCAGGAGGACTTCAGGGCGCCGCCGCGGCCGAAGACGTCCAACAGCGGGAGTTCGAGCTTCATCTCGGGCGTGGGGACGCCGACCAGGACCACGGTGCCGGCCAGGTCGCGGGCGTAGAAGGCCTGCCGGTAGGTCTCGGGGCGGCCGACCGCCTCGATGACGACGTCGGCGCCGTTCCCGCCGGTGAGCTCCTGGATCGCCTTGACCACGTCCTCGGTGCGGCCGTTGACGGTGTGGGTGGCGCCGAGCCCACGGGCCCACTCCAGTTTCCGGTCGTCGAGGTCGACGGCGATGATGCGGCCCGCGCCGGCCAGTCGGGCCCCCGCCACGGCCGCGTTGCCCACTCCCCCGCAGCCGATGACGGCGACCGAGTCGCCCCGTCCGACGCCGCCGGTGTTCAGGGCGGCGCCGAGACCGGCCATGACCCCGCAGCCGAGGAGGCCGGCCGCGGCCGGCGAGGCGGCCGGGTCGACCTTGGTGCACTGGCCGGCGGCGACCAGGGTCTTCTCGGCGAAGGCGCCGATGCCGAGCGCCGGGGAGA
The DNA here is from genome assembly GCF_042677605.1 of Streptomyces sp. NPDC127106. Lineage (NCBI taxonomy): Bacteria > Bacillati > Actinomycetota > Actinomycetes > Kitasatosporales > Streptomycetaceae > Streptomyces > Streptomyces sp. NPDC127106. Next base: position 317,786 of record NZ_JBHXTC010000001.1, read on the forward strand.
GCCGGGTGCCGTCCTCCAGCGTCATGGGCTGGGTGGCGTTGTGCGTGGCGAAGCAGTACCAGGGGCGGCCTCGCTTGCAGGCCCGGCAGGTGCCGCACACCGCACGCCAGTTGAGGACGACGAAGTCGCCGGGCGCGACCGAGGTGACGTCCGGCCCGACCGCCTCCACGATGCCGGCGGCCTCGTGGCCGAGGAGGAAGGGGAACTCGTCGTTGATGCCGCCCTCGCGGTAGTGCAGGTCGGTGTGGCAGACCCCGCAGGCCTGGACGCGGACCAGCGCCTCGCCGGGCCCGGGGTCAGGTACGAGGATCGTCGTCGTTTCCACCGGTGCGCCCTTGCTCCGTGCGATGACCCCGCGTACGCGATGCGTCACGTCATACCCCGCTCTGCTCGGATCTGTCTGGATCAACGAACGTACACGGACGGGGCGGGGTGCGGGAGTTGTGTCACCCCTTCGCTTCCGTGGTGGCGAGTTCCAGCGGTACGGCGGCGCGAAGTGCCGCCCCGAAGGCGGCCACCGCCGGGTGGGCGGCGGCGCCGCTGCGGAAGGCCACCCGGGTACGGCGCTCCATGAGCAGCCGGGTGAGCGCCACGGCCGGGGCGCCGTGCTCCGGGATGCCGAGCTGCGGTACGACGGCGACGCCCTGGCCCGCCGCGACGAGGGCGAGCACGGTGGCGAACTCGTCCACCTGGTGGCGCACCCGCGGGGTGAACCCGGCCGCCTGGCAGGCCCGTACGGTCATGGCGTGGCAGAGGGTGCCGGGGGTGGCGGTGATCCAGGGGGATTCGGCGTGGGCCCGCAGGACGGATCCCTGGTCCGGCGCCGGCTCGGAGCCGGGTCGGGGTGCGGGTACCTGTACGGGTGCGTCTGCGGGCGCGGCCAGGTACATCGCCTCGCGGAAGAGGGGTTCGGTGGCCAGGCCGGGCTCCGGCGGCGCGGGGACGAAGTCGTACTCGTGCACCAGGGCCACGTCCAGGTCGCCGGCGCGCAGGGCGTGCGCCACGGCTGCCGGATCGGTCTCCGACACCATCGGCTCCAGCCCCGGATGGCGCCGGGCGAGGGCGACCAGGGCCGCCGGGACGATGGCCCGGGTGGCGGTGGGGAAGGCACCGATGCGCAGGGCGCCGGCCGGTCCGCTGCGTGCCTCGGCGAGGTCGGCCGCGGCCTCTTCCAGCCGTTCCAGCACGGCCTCGGCGTGCCGGACCAGGTTCTGGCCGGCCGGGGTGAGCTGCACGCTGCGGCCGGTGCGTTCGAGCAGCGGGAGACCGGCTTCGCGTTCGAGGACGGCGAGTTGCTGGGACACCGCCGAAGGGCTGAAGGCGAGGGCGTCGGCCACGGCGGCGATGGTGCCGCGGCGGGCGAGTTCGCGTAGCAGGCGCAGGCGTCGTACGTCGAGCATCAACTCAGCTTACGGCTCCGGTAAGAAATGCGAACTGGATTCGGCGGTCGGGGCGTCCGATGATCGTCGGCATGGCACAGGACACCGCCCTTCACGGGATTCACGTACCGCTGATCACTCCCTTCGCACATGCCGGGAACGTCGCCGCCGAGGCACTGGAGGCGCTGGCGCACCAGGTGCTCGACCAGGGCGCCACCGGCATCGTCGCCCTCGGGACCACCGCCGAGACCGCCGCCCTGGACGAGGCCGAGCGCGAGCTCGTCACCGATGTCTGCGCCCGGGTCTGCCGGGAGCGGGGGGCGGTGCTGACCGTGGGCGCCGGGGCGAGCGGCACCCGGGCCGCCGAGGCCGCGCTCCGCCGGCTCGCGGACCGGCCGGAGGTGCGGGCGGCACTGGTGACCGTGCCGCCGTTCGTCCGGCCCGGGGCGGAGGGGGTGGTGGCGCACTTCGCGCGGCTGGCACAGGCCAGTCCCGTCCCGCTGGTCGTCTACCACATCCCGTACCGCACCGGGCAGCCCCTGGACGCGGCGGCGCTGCGGCGGCTGGGGGAGTTGCCGGGGGTGGCCGGGGTGAAGTACGCCGCGGGAGGCATCGACCAGGACACGGTCGCGCTGCTCGGTGACCTGCCCGACTCCTTCACGGTGCTGGCGGGCGACGACGCGTACCTGTCGCCGATGCTGGCGCTGGGAGCGGCGGGCGGGATCCTCGCCTCGGCGCACCTGGCGACGGCGCGGTACGCGGAGCTGGCGGCGGCCTGGCGGGCCGGTGACGTGCTGCGGGCCCGGGCGCTGGGCCACGCCCTGGCCGCGCTGTCCGCGGCGGCCTTCGGCGAGCCCAATCCGGCGGTGGTCAAGGGGGTGCTCCACGCCCAGGGCCGGATCCCGACCCCGGACGTGCGGCTGCCGCTGCTGCCGGCGAGCGCGGGGGCCGTGGCGGAGGCGCTGGAGCGGCTGCAACGCCTGGAACGGCTGGAACGGCCCGCGCGGGTCTGAGGCACGTCGCGGAATGCCCCGGACCATGGCGGGCGCGCCGGAATGCGCCCGCTGTGGGTGGTTGGGAAAGAACAGCCCGGATGCCCGAATCGGGCACATAGAGGGGAGGGTTGTCCGTTTTGCTCTCCGCGCCCGAAACCCGTGATATGGGTCACGCGGGCGGACTCAACATCATTTATCCGGAAGGCGCTTTTCCCTTTTCCGGAAAGGAATTCCGGCATTTCCCGAAGCGTCCACCAAGGTCATTTTCGGGGCCTGCGGGGGCCATTCGATCACCGGGGCGATTTCGAGCCTTGTTCCGTTCCCGAGGACTCGCTTACGGTCACGTCGTTCCCGGCGGGCAGCTGCCGAATCCGGCCGCCGCCAGGGATCCCCCCGCATCCGCACGTGAGGAATTCCGCCATGCCCGGACACGGCAAGCACCGCCGCCCCAAGCAGCGTCCGATCACCCGCAAGCTGGCCTTCGCGGGCACCGGCGGCGCGGCCCTGGCCCTCCCGCTGATCGGCGCGACCACGGCCGGCGCGGCCGTCGGCCAGCCGGTCGCATCCCCCGCCGTGACCACGGCAGCGCTCCCCGCGGCGGCTCCTGCGACCGTGCCCGCCAAGGCTCCCGCGGCGAAGACGGCCGCGCCCTCGACCTACTCCGTGGCCGCCGGCGACACCCTCTCGAAGATCGCCGCCCAGCACGCGGTGACCGGCGGCTGGCAGGCTCTGTACGACAGCAACCGCAGCGTCATCGGCAGCAACCCGTCGGTCATCCGCCCCGGCACCAAGCTGAGCCTCGGCGCCGCGGCGAAGGCGGCCGTGGCCAAGGCGAAGGCCGCGGTCAAGCCGGCCACCACCTACCCGAACAACCTCGACGGGTGGATCCGGGAGTCCCTGGCCGTCATGGCCAAGCACGGAATCCCCGGCACCTACAACGGCATTTACCGCAATGTGATGCGCGAGTCCTCCGGAAACCCGCGGGCCATCAACAACTGGGACTCCAACGCCGCGGCCGGCATTCCCTCCAAGGGCCTGCTCCAGGTCATCGACCCCACCTTCCGGGCCTACCACGTGCCCGGCACCTCGACCGACTCGTACGACCCGGTCGCGAACATCACGGCCGCCTGCAACTACGCGGCCGCCCGCTACGGCTCCATCGACAACGTCAACGGCCCGTACTGACGGGCCCGGACCGGGCGGCGGCCGCCCGGGACGCGCGGGCGCGGGCCAGGGTGCGCAGGGGTGCCGCCAGGCCGTAGCCGACGTCGCGGCGCAGGGCGCCCGCGCCGGCCCGCTCCACCGCCGCGAGCTGGTGTCCCATCAGCTCGGTCATGGTGGCGACCACCGGCCGCAGCCCCGGCTCCACGACGTCGAGGATGCCGTCGGTGGCTTCCAGGGCGGTCCGGGCGCGCTGCGCCGCCGCGCCGAGGAGGGCGCGTACGGCCGGGGTGTCCCGGGCCTGTTCGAGGTCGGCCCGGGTCACGCAGTGCTCGGCGAGGAGGGCGCGCGGCAGGCAGAGCCGGCCGTCGGCGAGGTCCCCGGCGAGGTCGGCGAGGAAGTCGACGCGCTGGGCGGCGTCCACGAACCGCCGCCAGCCGGCCGCCCGTTCCCCGTCGGGGCCGCCCTGGTACTGCAGGCCGGTGAAGGCCATCAGGCCCGGCCAGGCGTAGGCGTCGAGGTAGGCCTGGAAGTCCTCCTCGGTGCCGAAGCCGTCGAAGCCGGCCTCGGCGGTGGCCGCACCGTCCAGGAACCGGGTGATCCAGTGCGCGGGCAGCCCGCGCGAGACCACCGCGTGCGCGTAGGCGCGCAGCAGCGGGTCGGGGCTGTCGCCGGTGCGCAGCGCCGTGTCGACCCGGTCGGCCAGTGCGGCCAGGCCGTCGCGGCGCTGCTGCGGGGTGCCGGTCTCGGCCACGTCGTCGACCAGGTTCATGAAGCCGACCCCGGCGGTCATCCACGGCACCAGTGCGGGCGCGGCGAGCAGGCGCAGCGTCAGGTACGGGGCCGGTTCCCGGCGCAGGACCCGGCGGGCGACGCGGGTGTAGTCCTCGCGCAGCCGGGGGTCGCGTATGCCGGCCGCCGTGAGGGTCGTGCGCCAGGTGGGCATGGTGGTCGTGCTCCTCGAACCGTGTCGGACCGTACGCACGTGCGTGCGACGTGCGTACGGGTACACGATCTCAGAGGCGGTAGACCTTCTTCACCTTGCCCTGGGTGTCGGCGTGGATGTACCCACCCTGGCCGTACTCGTCGCTGAGGTAGGGCCGCATGGAGGGGCTCCCGTCGAAGAGCCAGGGATCGATGATGACGTAGCGCGAGGTCGGGTTGGCGACGCCGAGCTCCTGGTTGGCCGTGTCGAGCAGGCCGGGCAGCGCGTCCCAGTTGACGGTGCTCATGTCGATCGGCGGCTCGTCCGGCTTGAGGGTGCCGCCGGGTCCGCTGCGCTTGGCCTCGCCGTCGCGGTAGTCCCAGCGGTCGTAGGTCTTGGCGCCGGGGCCGGTGGGGATCGAGGCGATGACGTACTCCTCGTAGACGGTCATCTCCGCGAAGGTGGTGGTGCCCGTCTTCTGCTTGAACGCCTCGATCGCGGTGCGGACGTTGGCGGGGGTGAGCAGGCTCCCCTTGGGAGCGGCGGGGCCGCCCTTGCCGCTGGGCGCGGCCGACCTGGCGCCGCCGGTCGCGGCCGGGGTGGCGGGCGCGGAGGCGCTGGAGCCGCCGGAGCCGCCCGAGCCGCCAGCGCCCTTGGCGCCCTTGGCGCCGTCTTCGGACGTGCCACCGGGGAACCCGTTGACGAGGGCGATCGCGCCGCCGGCCAGGGCCACCGCGAGGAGGCCGCCGATTAGGGCCGGCCGGCGGCGCGCAGTGGGGCCCGGCGCGGGGACGGGCGCGGTGGACGCGTACGGGGATCCGCCGCCGGGGGTGAACGGCGGCGGCGCGTACGGGCCGGCGGGGGGCGTCCCGCCGGGCGGCACCGGGGCCGCCGCCGGTTGCGGCGCGGAGAGCTGGGTGCTCGGCGGGCCGTACTGGCCGAGGCCCGCCGGGGGTGTCCGCGGGGTGGCCGAAGCCCCGCCGAGAGCAGCGCTCGCGTCCCGGAGCAGCTGTTCCAGCCGGGCCGCGTCGGGCCGCACGGCCAGGTCCCGTACGAGCAGTTGTTCCAGTACGGGCCCCAGCGGGCCGGACCGCACGGGGGCCGGGATCGGGTCCTCCAGCACGGCGACGACGGTGGCCAGGCTGGTGGCGCGGCGCATCGGGTGCGTGCCCTCCGCCGCCACGTACAGCAGCATGCCGAGCGACCACAGGTCGGAGGCCGGGAGCCCCTCCTCGCCGCGCGCCCGCTCGGGCGCGATGTACTCCGGCGAGCCGATGAGCACACCGGTGGAGGTGAGGGCGGTCGAGCCGTGCAGGGCCGCGATGCCGAAGTCGGTGAGGACGGCCGAGCCGTCGGCCCGCAGCAGCACGTTGGCCGGCTTCACGTCGCGGTGCAGCACCCCTTCGGCGTGCGCGGCGCGCAGCGCCGACAGCACGTCGAGGCCGATCCCGATCACGTCGGCGACCGGCATCGGCCCCGACTCCAGCCGGTCGTGCAGGGATCCGCCCTTGACCAGCTCCATGACGATCCAGGGGTGCCCGTCCGTGCCGGCCGGGGGCTCGACGATGTGGTGGATGGTCACCACGTTCGGGTGCGCGAGGCGGGCCAGGGCCCGGGCCTCGCGCACCGCGCGTTCCCGCAACTGGACCGTGAGGCCGGGCGTGGCCTCGGCCGTCGCCGGGTCCGGGGGGCGCACCTCCTTCAGGGCGACATCGCGGTGCAGGGCGATGTCGCGGGCGCGCCACACCGTGCCCATGCCACCGGCGCCGAGCGGCGCCACCAGTTCGAATCGGCCGTCGACCAGCTGTCTGCCGGCCTCACTTCTGTCCATGGCGGGAAATGGTAGGCGGCCCCGCCGTCAACAGCGTCGCCGGTCCTCCGTCAGCACGCCCTGCACGGTGGAGACGGTGCGGTCGTAACATCCGCGCGGCGCTTCGGCCCCGTACAGCCGGTAGCGCTCGGTGCTGGTGCCGACCGCGTGCCGCTGCTCGCGCGGCACGTTCGCCGTGTAGCTCGCGTCGCCCGTGTACGTGTCGTCGAGGCGGGTGCGGTCCACGGTCCGGCCGCCGCGCAGGGTCGCCGTCTCGGCCCGGTCGCCCAGCGTGATGACGGTGCGCAGCCGGTCCCCGGCGCCGAGGGTGGTCTCCCCGTCCATCGTGTACGTGCGTGCGGTGCGGGTGGTGACGGGGCCGCGGGTGACGCTCTCCTCGTCGGTCCAGGTGCCCGTCAGGGCGTCCTGGTTCTCGCCGTCCGTCCAGCGGTGCACGGAGGTGTTGCGGACGGTGCGGGTGACGGTGGTGGTGACCCGGCCGTGGGAGGTGTCGAGCCGCCCGGAGACGGTCAGGCGGTGCCCGCCCTCGGTGTCGAGGCGGTGCGGGGTGCCGGCCGTGGCGGGCGTGAAGCGGCTGGAGTTGGCCGGTTCGCCCTCCTCGTACCGGGTCAGGGAGCCGGTGACGACGGCCCGGCCCTCGTCCTGCCAGAGCAGCAGGTTCGCCGGGGTGCTCCAGCCGGTCTGCCCGGCCGGAACGCCGGCGACGGACACCTCGATGCGGTGCTCGCGGCCGTCGTTGAGGAGCGCGGCGAACGGGGTCAGGTCGTAGACGACCGGCCGGACGTCGAAGGCGCGCGGCGCGGGCACCACGTACCAGAGGAAGGGGTTGGACCAGCCGCCGGTCCACACGTTCGGGAAGGGCGCGGCGATGCCGGCGAGCCGGCCGTCGACGGAGATGCGGACCTCGCGGTAGGGGCCTGCGGAGGCCTTGCAGGAGTACGGGGCGGCGTCCGGGGTGGTCATGTACCAGTACTCCTCGCAGCCGCCGCCGGAGCCGGTCGCGTACACCTCGGCGAGGATCCGCTCGGTGTTGCGCGGGGTGGTGACGGCGGGGCTGGTCAGCGGGAGCACCCGGTCGGGGGTGTCGGGAGCGGCGGTGTGCCGCCCGACGGCGTAGAAGGTGAGGGTGACCTTGACGTCGATGACGCCGGTGTAGGTGTCGTTGACGACGTTGCCGATCAGCATCTCGACGGGCTGGGGCCGGCTGAGGGTGTCGCGGTAGCGGGTGACGTCCTTCTCCACGGACCAGGTGATGCCGTCGGGCGAGGGCTCGGGGGTGGAGGTGCGCAGGATCTCGACGCCGCCGACGGAGAGGTGGCCGAGGCGGTCGTACTGGCGGCCCTTGACCTTGCCGTCGAGGCGGAGGACCACCTTGGCCCAGGGTCCGGTGCCGCAGCCGGCGGGCGGGGTGTAGGTGCCGGTGTACGGGGTGAAGTCGCGGAACTGGGCCTCGGCGAGGGTCAGTTCGCAGGACCGGGTCGCGGGGCGCTCGATCGGCGGGGCTGCGGTGAGCGGGTCGTGCCAGTCGGTGCCGAACTCGGCGGGCGGCTCGTCCGCGGCGGTGGCGGCCGGCGGGGCGGGCGGGGGCCCGGCGGCGTGCGCCGGGCCCGCGGCGGCCAGGGCGGCCGCGGCGAGCGCGAGCGCGCCGAGCAGGCCGGTGATCCGGTGTCGTGTCATGGCCCCGCAGTGAATCCCGCCCGCATCCCCGCCGCCAGGCCCGCCACCCGGACCGTGGCCGGATCGCGCCCCCGCCCGGGGGCGGGAGAGGGGCGGCGAGCAGGTTCCGCAACTGCTGCCAGGAGTCGGACAGCTGCCCGGTCGTCAGCTCGTCGGGCACCTCGGTGAGGTCGAAGAGACGGTCCGGCGGGACCGCCCAGACGTGGTCGTGCTGCACGGGCACGGAGCCGTCGGCCGCGGCGGTCCGTTCGAGGTGGCGCGGCAGCACGTCGAAGGAGGCGCGCAGGTCGGCGAGGGGCACGTGCAGGGGCTGTCCGGTCATGGACGCCGCCCTCATGTGCCCTCGGCGGGACGGTCCGGCCGAGGCGGCGGTCGGACCGCCCGGTCAGTCGCGGGAGTGGCCGAAGAGGATCCGGTAGCCGATGAGCAGCACCAGGGAGCCGGCGATCGCGGAACCCCAGGTGGCGGGGTCGTAGAACTCGTTGGCGATCGACTTGTCCAGGAACTTCGCGGAGAGCCAGCCGCCGATGAAGGCGCCGGCGATGCCGATGAGCGTGGTGCCGATCAGACCCCCGGGGTCGCGGCCCGGCAGCAGGAGCTTGGCGATGGCGCCGGCGAGCAGCCCCAGGACGATCCAGCTGACGATCCCCATGCCGCGTTCACTCCGCTCTCCCGTGCGTGGTCGCTCTCGGAGAGGAGGACGCACGGCGCGGCGAAACGGTTCTCAACCCTGGCGGGTCCGCGCACGGACGAGCGCCGCGACGACCACGGCGGTCACCGCGAGGCCCCCGCAGGCGCGCCGGCAGCGGGCGGCTCCGTGCGAACCGGAGGCGAGCACGGCCCGGTTCGACCGGTAGGAGAGCACCGAGCGGTTCGACAGGGCGCTGAGCAGGGAGCCGGCGCTCAGCCAGGAGCCGGCGGAGCCGATGGACAGCGCGGAGCCGAGGGAGCCGACCGACAGCACGCTGCCGGCGGAGCCGAGGGAGAGCACCGAGCCCACCGAACCGATGGACAGCACGGAGTTCTTGGACCAGAGGGAGAGGAACGATCCGTCAGCAGCCGTGCCCGTCATGTGCCCCATGCGGTCATGCTGCCACACGGCCGGCCGCCCCGGGGGTCGTGGCGGGCTGCGTCCGCCCGCCGTCCGGGGCCGAACGGGTCAGCAGCAGCACCCCGCGGGCCGCCGCCACCGCGCCCGCGGCCGCGAGCAGCAGGCCGAGGGCGCCGCCCTGGAGGCGTTCGCCGAGCAGGACCATGCCGATCGCGGCCGCGGCCAGGGGGTTGGCCAGGTTGACCACGGCGAGGGGCGCGCCGAGTCCGCCCCGGTAGGCCCGCTGCGACAGGAGCATCCCGCCGACCGCGAAGACGGCGACGAGCCCTGCGACGGCGAGGACGCGTCCGCTGAGCAGGGCTCCCCCGCGGCCGCCCGCCACCGCCACCGTCTGGGTCAGCGCGGAGGCGACGGCGGAGGCCAGCCCGGACGCGGTCGCGTGCCGCAGCCCCGAGCGCACGTCCCCGCGTCCGGTCAGCAGGCCTATCGCGGCGGCGGTGGCGCCCGACACGGCGAGTGCCTCGGCCAGGGTGAGGGTGTCGTCCGGGGCCGGCCCGGAGGCCGGGAGCAGCAGCAGGCCGAGCCCGGCGACGGTGGCCAGGGTGCCGCGCCATTCGGTGGCGGCGACGCGGCGGCCGGCCCGGCGGGCGCCCACCGGGACGGCGGCGACGAGGGTGAGCGCACCGAGGGGCTGGACCAGGGTGAGCGGCCCGTAGCGCAGGGCGGCGGCGTGCAGCAGGGCGGCGGCGGTGTTCAGGCCCGCGGAGCACCACCAGGCGCCGTTGCCGAGCAGGGCGCGGGCGGTGCGGGCGACGGCGGTGCGGGCGAGGCGTTCCTGCGCGACGGCCGCGGCCGCGTAGGCCGCGGCGGAGGCGAGGCAGAGCGCGACGGCGAGGACGGTGGCGTTCACCGGCCGGCTCCGGTGGCTCCGACGGGCTCGGCGGGCGCGGCAGGCTCGGCAGGCTCGGCGGCGTGGCGGGCCCGCGGCAGGCGCCGTACGCCGGTGAGCGGCCGGGAGGGGACCTGCGGACGGGAGGGGACCTGCGGACGGGACGGGCCCTGCGGGCGCGGTACGGGTACGGGTACGGCGAGGAGCGCGGCACCGAGCAGCACGCCGGCGACGATCGCGTCGAGCCAGTAGTGGTTGGCCGTGCCGACGATGACGAGCAGGGTCAGCAGCGGGTGCAGGAGCCACAGCAGGCGCCACGGCGAGCGGGACCGGCCGGCCGCGATCATGCCGAGGGCGAGCATCAACGCCCACCCGAAGTGGAGCGAGGGCATGGCGGCGAACTGGTTGGCCAGGGTGTCGGCTGCCGGCGAGGCTCCGTAGACGGAGGGCCCGTAGGCCTGCCCTGTGTCGACGAGGTGCGCGGCGGCGAGCATCCGCGGCGGGGCCAGCGGGAAGGCCAGGTGCAGGGCGAGGGCGGCGGCGGTCAGGACGGTGAGGACGCGCCGGGCCCACTGGTAGTGGCTGGGTCGGCGCAGGTACAGCCAGACGAGGAAGAGCGCGGTCGCGGGGAAATGGACGGCCGCGTAGTAGGTGTTCGCGGCGTGGACCAGGGCGTCCCCGGTGGCGGCGCCGGTGTTCCCCGCGTCGTGCAGGAGCAGACGCTGAATCGTTTCTTCGCCCGGGAGGTGCAGGGCCCGCTCGGCGTCCCAGACCCGGGCCGCGTTGCGGAAGGCCTCGTCTGTGCGGTCGGTCGAGAGCAGCCGGCCCGCCTTGTAGAGGGCGAACAGGCCCGCGACGAGCAGCAGCTCGCGCAGGAGTCGGGGGGGGGGGGGGGGGGGGCGCGGCCGCCCCCCCCCCCCCCCCGGCCCCACAGGCGTGGTGTGGGAGGTCATTCCCCCGGTCTCGCTTCCTGTCATCGGGTCCCGTACGCGGGTGCAGCCCGTGGATGGCCGGTCGGGCGGTGGCGGGCGGGCGGTTGGTCTGGACCGCGCCGCTACCGAGACGCCAGTGTATCGATACATTCGCGTATCGATACGTCGGTGTACCGATACGCGGGCGTTCCTCTACACTGCGATGACGGAACCATCCGCCGCGGAGCCCCCGAGGAGAGCCGCACCCCATGACGTCGACGCAGCCCGCCGGGCGCCGCTCCAAGATCACCCCCGAGCGGGTGCAGGAGTTCTACGACGCCGTCCTGGACGAGCTGCGCGAGCACGGCTACGAGGCCCTGACCATGGAGGGCGTCGCCGCCCGGGCCTGCTGCGGCAAGTCCACGCTCTACCGGCAGTGGAAGACCAAGCCCCAACTGGTCGCGGCGGCCCTGCGCGCGCACCGGCAGGGCACCCTGGCCGCGGTCGACACCGGCTCGCTGGCCGGCGACCTGCGCGAGGCGGCCCGGATCGCCGCCGGCACGTCGGGGCGCGACACCCGGCTCACCCAGGCCCTCGGGCACGCGGTGCTCAGCGACGAGAAGCTCCAGACGGCCCTGCGCGAGGCGCTGGTCGAGCCGGAGCTGGCCGCGTTCGCGGCGATGGTGGCGCGGGCCGTGGAGCGCGGGGAGATCGTCCCGGACCATCCGGCCGTGGAGTTCCTGCCGGCGCAGCTCATGGGGGTGCTGCGGATCCGGCCGGTGCTGGAGGGGCGGTACGCGGACGCGGACTACCTGGTGCGGTTCGTCGACGCGGCCCTGCTGCCCGCCCTGGGCCTCGCCACCGACGCGACGCCCGGCACCGGCACCGGCTTCGGCTCCGACCGCGACCCCGATCCGCAGCACACGCCCGGCCCCGGTCCGCGGCCGGCGCCCCTACCGGACCCGGATCCGGCCCCCTGAACCGGTGGGCGCCCGTCACCGATGACCGGCGGGAGCCCGCCCCGCGCTGCCTCGTGGGGACGGCGGCAGCGCGCCGGCCGGACCGGGCGGCGGCCACCCGCGCGTGGGGGTGGCGGCCGCCCGGTCCGCACGGCCGGCCCCGCAGGACCGCGTCACCCCGGCCGGGGGCAGGGCCGTTCGGCGCCCATGGCCCGGACGAACTCCTCCGCATCGGCGTCGTAGCCCCGTACGACGGTGTCCAGCAGCCAGCAGTCCGCGCCGTCGCGGATGAACCGTGCGACCGTGGCCGCGGTGGCGTGCGGCACGGCCGCGAAGTCGGTGAGCGCGAGGTCGGTGTGGCCCTCGCGGATCCGGACGCCCGTACCCCCTATGGCGGCGAACGTCTTGCGCCGGCCGCCGCGCGGGCCGGCGCCCTGGATCAGCACGCCCACCACGACCCGCACCGACTCCGGCCGCATCCGGTCCAGTTCGAGGGTCATCACCTCGTCGTAGCCGAAGCCCTGGCCGGTGCGGCTGTCGCGGTTGAGCGTGATGGTGCCGTCGGGCGAACGGCTGCCGAAGTGGACGACCTGGACGGGCTCCCCGTACGGGTCGGCGGCGCCGTAGACCGCAGCCACGATGTCCATGTCGTTCGGGGGCGTCCCGCCGGGGCTCGGGTCCCACCGCAGCGCGACCTCGACCTTCGCCAGGCTCTTGCGTACTCCGCTCGCCGAACCGCTCACCGAACTCCCCCTCCGCTTCTCGGGTGTTGCCCGGCCATGCTGTCATGCGGGGGCGGCTCCGGCGCGGGTGACCGCATGTTCCCGGCCATGCGGGCTCCGGGGTGCGCGGCCCCGCCGGCGGCGGCAGGCCCTACGATCCGGGGACGACGCGTACGGTCTCCACCCAGTCCGGGGGCTGCGGGGGCCCTTCGCCGATCAGCGCGGCGATCACCCGGCAGGACGAGGGCACGTCGGGCCATGGCGTGAAACCGTCGGTCAGCACGACGACGATGTCCGGCCGGTCCGGCATCGCCAGCGCGGCACCGATCCCGACCCGCATGTCCGTCCCGCCCCCGCCGGCCAGCGCCACCTGGTCGACGCTGCTCACCCGGGCCACGGCCTGCACGTCCGCGTCGCACGCCAGCACCGCGACCCGGTTGCCGCGCACCCCCACCTCCCGCAGCACGCCGGTCACTTCGGCGAGCGCGGCGGCCAGGTCGTCCTCCCCCATCGACCCCGACGTGTCGATGACGATCGCGACCCGCGGCAGCGGCCTGCGCAGGCTGGGCAGCACCACCCGGCCGCCGAGGGCGGGCGTGCGGCGCGAGGGGCGCCGGTAGGTGTAGTCGACGGCTCCGGCCGCCCAGGCGGCGGCCTCCCGTACCGCTCCGGTCAGCGCGCGCCGCCAGTCGACGGTGGGCTCCAGCACCTGCGTCGCCCAGCGCTCCCAGCCGGCCGGGAGCGTGCCCCGGCTGCGCTGGTGGGCGCGCATGGCCTGGGCGGTCTGACGGCGCAGGGCCTCGGCCTCGACCGGGCTGATCCGGGCGGTGTCGCCGGTCTCCCCGAGCTCCCAGGGGGCCGGCACGCCGTGGGCGCCCGAACCGCAGTCGACGCGGTGCCGGGGGGTGCGCGGGATCGACGGCAGGTACGCCTCGAACATCTCCCCGGTGGGCAGGCCGAACAGCCGCGGCTCCATCCGCCCCTCGGGCAGCGCCAGCCCGTCGGCGAGGAGGTCGTCGTTGATCTCGCAGTCCTCGGCGATGTTGATCCGGACCTGATCGCCCTGGTCGGCGGCCGGGAGCCGGTCGGCCCGGCCGTGGTGGTCGCGCAGCAGGTGGGCCACCTCGTGGATCCACACGCCGGCCAGTTCGGCCACGGGCGTCGCGTCGACGAAGGCGGGCGAGACGTAACAGCGCCAGTGCCGGTCCACGCCCATGGTCGGGACGGCCGTCGAGGGGACCACCGTGAGCGCGTACAGGGCCGAGGCCAGGTAGGGCCGGGCCTCCGCCGCCCGGTAGCGGGCGGCGAGCAGCTTCGCCCGGTCCAGGCGGGCCTGCTCCGCGTCCACGGCCGTCAGCCGCTGCCGGGCAGTGCGCCGGAGAGCTGGAGCAGTTCGACGAACGCGTCGATGCCGGACGGTACCGGCCAGTCCAGGTCGCGCATCGCCGCGAGGTCGGCGGCGGCCCGGGCGGCCACGTCCGGCACGCCCGCGTCCACGGCCTTGGCGAGCACCGTCCAGCCGGCCTCCCAGCGCGGGCGGGTGAGCTCGCCCTGGACGGCCGCGACCACGGCGATCAGGAAGGCCAGCTGCCGGTCGCCGCGTTCGGGCAGGGCGAAGGCGTCCGGATCGGCGAGCACCCGGTCCGGGTCGGGCAGGTCCAGGTTCTCCAGGTACGACAGCAGTTCGATGCCGGCGGCCTCGCCGACGGCCCCGGTGAGCGCGGTGGCCAGGGCCTCCCGGCCGGCTCCGGCCGCGTACCCGGTGGCCAGCAGCCGCAGCGCCATCTCCCAGGTGCGCGGGGAGGGCCAGGCCCGGCCGCGGCCCTCGGCCTCGGCCGGCATGTGGTGGACGAGGCCCGGCCGGGCGGTCAGGAAGCCGGAGACGACGCCGCGGGCCCGGGCGACGGCACCGGAGACGCGGGTCGGGTCCACGGCCGGGAGGGCTACCTCGGGCCAGGTGCCGGCCATGCCGCGGGCTACGGTGCGCGGGCTGTGGGTCCAGTCGAGGTGGACGAACCGGTTGGCCAGCGGCGGGCTGAGGTGCCAGCCGTCGGCGGCGCTGGAGGGCGGGTTGGCCGCGGCCACGATCCGCACGGACTCGGGCAGGACGAGGCTGCCGACCCGGCGTTCGAGGACCACGCGCAGCAGGGCCGCCTGCACGGCCGGCGGGGCGGAGGACAGCTCGTCGAAGAAGAGCAGGCCGTGCCCGGTCCGGGCGAGGCGTACCGCCCAGTCCGGCGGGGCCATGGGAACACCCGTGGTGGCCGGGTCGTCCCCGACGATGGGCAGGCCGGCGAAGTCGGAGGGCTCGTGCACGCTGGCGATGACCGTCTCCAGCCCGATGCCGAGGGCATCGGCGAGCTGCTGCATGCCGGCGGACTTGCCGATGCCGGGCTCACCCCACAGCAGGACCGGCTGGTTGGCCGTCACGGCCAGGGCCAGCGCCTCCAGTTGGGGGTTGGTGGCGGGCTCGGTGCGGGTGGCGCGCAGCCGGGCGCCGAGGGCGTCGGCGGCGGCGAGGGCGTCGGCCAGGGGGCTGGGCGGCCGGGTGCTCATGCGTCCTCGTCCTCGTCGTCTTCGTCGTCCTCGGGGTCGGCGTACTCGGCTTCGCGCTCCTCCATGTACTCGTCGAACCACTCGGAGCCGATGTCGGGGTATTCCTCCTCGACACGCGCGCGCAGGAAGGCGAGATCGGTGCGCCGGTAGCGGCGGATCACCTGGGCCAGCGACAGCTCCATGTCGTCGATGACGTCGATCCGGGAGCCTGCCTCGACGAACGCCCGCACCAGATCGGCGGAGCCGCCGTTCTGGACGGCGACCTGCAGCGGCGTGAGGCCCGCCTGCGACTTGGTGTCCACGTCCAGGCCCGCCGCCAGCAGTCGGGGCATCAGCACGTCGTGGTCCAGGAGGTGGAGCACGTGCAACAGGGTGTGCCCGCGTCGGTCGCGGACCCGCGGGTCCGTACCGGAATCCAGGAGCGCGAGGACGCCCGGGGTGTCGCCGTGCTGGGCGCGCAGGAACAGGTCGCGCATCTCGGCCCGCAGGGCGCGCGGCAGCCGCCCCTCACCGGTGACCCAGTCGTGCTGCACGGCGAAGCAGCCGGCCACGGCGCCGCCGAACGCCCGCATGGCCCGCTCGCGCTGTTGCTCCTCGGCGGTGTGCCGGAGCAGGTCGAGCACGCCGTTCCGGGAGCGCACCTCGTGCCACTCGCCGCGGCAGCGGACCCGTACCGGCTGCGCCGGGGCCGGGGGCGGCGGGCCGGCGGCGGCGCCGGCCCCGGGGAAGAGGGCTGCGGCAACCAGCGGGTGCAGCTCACGCGGCGTGATCCGGCCGGTGCGGACCAGTTCGAGGTCGGGCAGCCGCTTCCGGGCGAAGACGGACAGCGTGGGGGCCTCCTGCGGCCTGTCCCAGCGCCCCGGGGCGATGGCGGACAGGCGCAGGCCGCGCGGGCCCATCGGCTCCACTGCCAGGTCACCGTTCCAGCGCACGGGAATCCGGAACCGGCTGCCTTCGCCGGCCCGCTCCAGTCGGCGTACCTCCGCTTCGAGGCGGGGCAGGTCGAAGACCTGGGTGGCCATCAGCGCCTGCGGTTCCGCCGGACGGCTGTACGTCGACCCGGACTCGGGGACGGTCAGGTCCTGCGCGACGCCGACGGCCCCGTAGGCGGCGTCGTACTCGCCGCGGGCCTGCAGCAGGGTGACCCATTCGGCGTGTGCGGCCTGGTCTGCCGTGCCGGGATCGGTGGTGGGCAGCTCGTCGGGGCCGAGCGGCGTGCCGTCCGGGCGGAAGAACGGCAGCCGGTCGGCGCCGGCGGTGAAGCGCTCGCGCAGTTCGGCGGTGTGCCGGGCGTCCCAGAGCGGCCGTGCCGCGATCCAGTTCTCGGGTGTGTAGGTCGCCCGGACGTGGTAGGCGACGTGGTTCTCCTCCAGGGGATCCACGGGGGTGCAGCGCAGCCGCAGCCGCTGCGCCCCGTCGGCCATCGGGCCGGTGGTGGCGCAGAGGACGGGCGCGTCGGGGCCGGTCCCGTAGCGGGCCAGCAGGACCCGCACGTCGGAGGCGACGGTGGTGCGGCCGCCGAGGAGGCGTGGCAGGTGCCAGCGGACCAGGTCGGGCGCGAGGTGGCGCAGGTCGTCCTCGACCGCCTCGGCGACCGACGGGCCGTGGTCCGCGGCGAGTTCGGACAGGTCGAAGCAGACGTCGACGGCGGCGGCCGCGCAGGCGGCCCGCCAGTCGCCGGCGAGCCGGTGCTCGGTGGCGCGCTCGATCATCCAGGAGGGCACGGCGTAGCGGCGGATCCGCCGCCAGGCTGCGAAGTCCTCCGGGAGGAAGCCGCCGGGCAGCCGGTCGAGGGCGCGGTTGTCGGGGCGCGCGTTCGCGTTCATCGGTACACGCTCGTGATGGCGCCGAGGTCGGGGTGGGCGCCGCGGGCGGGGCGCAGCCGGCCGTTGAAGGAGCGCTTCACCTTGCGGGGCAGGCCGGGGCCGAGGCCGACGTACTCCAGGGGCGAGCCGTCGGGGACGGCGGCCAGCAGGCACTTCGCGCCGCGCCCGGTGAGCCCGGTGTGGCGCAGTTCCAGGCGGCGCAGCGGGCTGCCGGGCAGGGCGGCGGCGAGTGCGTACGCCCCTTCGTCACCCGTGGCGTTGCCGGTGGAGCCGAGGCTGCGCTCGGACGGGGGGCGGCCGAGGTCGAGGGCTTCGATGCCGCCCAGGGCGTCGGCGAGGGCCCGGGCGCCGTCGGGCCCGATGCCGTTGCCGCCGAGGCCGAGGCGGACCGGGCGGGCGGGGTCGGCGGCCGCGGCGGCGGCCAGGACGGCGGCGCCCTCGTCGCCGAGGTGGTTGGCGGGGAGGTACAGCTCGCGGACGCCGGCGTCCCGGATGAGGGCGGCGAGCAGCGGGGCGTCGTCGGCGGTGAGGCCGTTGCCGCCGAGGAAGAGGCGCTCCAGCGGGATCTCGCGGGTGCGGAGGGCGTCGAGGAGGAGGCGCACGCCGTCGCTGCCGATGCCGGTGTTGACCAGGTCGAGGGTGCGCAGGGTGCGGTTGCGCCGGAGCAGGGCGGCCAGGGTCACGGCGCCGTCGGCGAGGACCGGATTCCGCTTGAGCCAGAGGGCCTTGACGGAGGTGTCGTCGGCGAGGGCGTCCGCGAGGGCGGCGACGCCGTCCGGTCCGATCCGGTTGCAGCCCAGGTAGAGGGTGTGCAGGCCGTGGCCGTCCGCGAGGGCGTCGGCTAGCGTGCGGGCGCCCTCGTCGCCGATGGAGTTGGTGCCGAGCAGGAGGTGCCGCGCGTGCGGGGAGCGGGCGGCGACGGCTGCGACGCGGGCGGCGCCGGCCGGCCCGAGGCCCTGCTTGCACAGGTCCACGCGGCCGTCGGCGCGCAGGGTGCCGATCGTGAAGCCCTCGTCGGCCGCGACCTCGTCGGCCGCGGCGAGGCGCGCGAGCAGCGGGTCGAGGCCGGCCGGGTCGGCGAGCGGCAGGTCGGGGTGCTCGATCGCGGGGCACCGTACGGGTATCGGCCGTGTCATCACCACTCCACCGGTTCCTTCGCCGGTGCCCGGCGTCCACTACGACTTGAAGAAAGACGCAAGACCGGTCGGATTCGAACCGACGTCCTCCAGCTCGATGCTTGGGCGCGACGACCTCTGCGCTACGGCCTTGCAGCGGCGATCATAGCGGCTTTTCGGCCAAAGTCGATCACCAGTTTGAATCCGTGGCCGATCGATTGCCGTTGGTGACGGACGAACCCCCGGCCCGACCGAGCGCGATGTCCGGATTAAATCCGATGTGCACCCCTTCGCCGGCAGGGGGGCATTTCCATCGACCCGCACCAAACGCGCCCCCAGCGCGTCCCCCTTCATCCCGTTCACAGCCGTAATCGCCACAGAAACGCCGGTCGAGCCGGATCGTTACCTCAAGTTTCGCTCAATTCCAGTGACACCGCGGCGGCGGCATTCCTAGCTTCCTCGTACACGCGTCCTCGACGCTTTTCACGTTCCCGCGGTTCCACGCGATCCGGCGATCCCGCTCCGCGTCCCGCGTCCCTAGGAAAGAGTGCACACCATGAGGGTTCCCAAGGCTGGTGCGATGGCCGTGGTCTTCGGCCTCGCCCTGACCGCCACCGGCTGCGGCGGCGACGAAGGCCCCCAGGGGACCCTGTCGATCGGCATCAAGTTCGACCAGCCCGGTGTGGGCCTGCGCGAGACCGGCGGCGTCTTCTCCGGCTTCGACGTGGACGTCGCCACCTACATCGCCAAGGAGCTCGGTTACAAGCCCGAGCAGATCGAGTTCAAGAAGGTCGACAGCTCCGACCGCGAGCTGCTGCTGCAGTACAACGAGGTCAAGTTCGTCGCCGCGAGCTACTCGATCAGCGACAAGCGCAAGGAGAAGGTCGACTTCGCCGGTCCGTACTTCACGGCCCACCAGGACCTCCTCGTCCGCGCCGACGACAACACGATCACCAAGGCCGAGGACCTCAACAACAGGAAGCTGTGCTCGGTCTCCGGCTCCACCTCGGCGTCGAACGTCAAGGAGAAGCTGGCGCCCAAGGCGAGCCTGCTGGAGCTCGGCGGCTACTCGGAGTGCGTCATCGCCCTCCAGGACGGCCAGGCCGACGCCATGACCACCGACAACTCCATCCTCGCCGGTTACGCCGCCCAGAAGGCCAACGCGGGCAAGTTCAAGCTCGTCGGGCTGAGCCTGAGCAACGAGAGCTACGGCATCGGCGTCAAGAAGGGCAACAAGGAGCTGGTCGAAAAGATCAACGCCGCCCTGAAGAAGATGGTCGCGGACGGCTCCTGGGACGCCGCGGTGAAGAAGAACTTCGGCCCGGCCTACCGCAGCGAGCCGGCTCCGCAGATCACAACGGGCAGCTGACGACGCCCGACGCGGTGGCGGGGTCCGACCAGTCGGCGTCGAAGGCGGCGTTGACCACCCACAGGCGTCCGCCGTGCACCGCCGCCGTCGTCGGCTCGTCGAACCGCGGGTCGGTGATCCGCTTCACGAAGCGGGCCCGCCGGCCGTCCGCGCCGAGCGCGAAGACGTCGACCGCGTAGTCCCAGTTGCGGACCACGTACAGGGTGCGCCCGTGGACCGCGAGACCGTCGCCGTTGGCCACGGACCCGCCCCCGTCGAGCGGAACCCGGGCCGCGGCGCCGGTGCGCGGGTCGACGCGGAACAGTGCCTGCGCGTTGTCGTTGACGACCAGCAGGGCCCGGCCGTCCGGGGTCCGCTCGATCCCGTTGGCGCCCCAGTGGCCACCGCCGGGCGGGGTGGGCACCCATGCGCCGCCGAGCGCCACGGCGCGCGGGGCGGCGGCCCGGTCACGGCCGGCGGGCAGGAAGTACAGGACGTCGTTGAAGGAGTCGGTGAACCAGGCTCCCCCGCAGCCGACCACGACGTCGTTGACGAAGGCGGTGCCGCCGACCGCCTGGTGGGTGGCGAGGACAAGGCCGTCGTCGGCACGGACGACGCGGATCTGCCCGCTGTCGCCGCCCGCCACGAACAGCCGGCCGTGCCCGTCGAGCTTCATCCCGACCGACATGGGGCCCTCTCCCCGGGTGATGATCCCGCCGGCTCCGGTGGCGAGGTCGGCCCGGTAGATCGAGCCGTCGATCAGGGAGCCGGTGTAGAGGAGCCCGCCGGCCGAGACGGCTATGCCCTCCGGCTGGAAACCGGGCGGGGTGGCGACGGCATCGGGGCGCGGGCCGGCGGCTCCGCCCGGCCCGCCGTTCGGCGTCCGCCCGGTCCCGCGGGCTTCGGCGAGCGGGGCGAGCGGCCCCGCGACCGCCGCGCCGGCCAGGACTGCCGCCGCGCCGATGAACCTGCGCCGGGCCAGGGATCCAGTCACGGTGCGTCCTTTCGGCCGCCGTGCGGACGGCGGTGGTCGGTGCGGTGTCGGTCGGGTCCTCCCCCACCTCAGCACACCACCGCCGTCCCGTCAGTCCCCGGCCCGGACCTTCACAAACAAAGGGGGAACGTCCCCTTCGCGACCGGAGGGTTCAGGCCACGGGGGCCTCGACGGCGAGGACCTTGAGGAACTCGCGCATCCACGCCGGGTGGTCGGGCCAGGCGCGCGCCGATACCAGCTTGTCGTCGACGACGGCCTCGGCGTCCTCGAAGTCGGCGCCGGCCGCCTTCATGTCCAGCTGGAGCGCCGGGTACGCGGTCACCCGCCGGCCGTCCAGCGAGCCGGTCGCCGCGGTGATCAGCGGGCCGTGGCAGATCTGGGCGATCGGCTTGCCGGAGGTGGCGAAGGCGCCCAGGATCCGCTGCACGTCCTCGTTGTTGCGCAGGTACTCCGGTGCCCTGCCGCCCGGCACGACGACGGCCGCGTACTGCTCCGGGTCCACGTCGGCGAAGGCCACGTCGGCGGGCCAGGTGTAGCCCGGCTTCTCGGTGTAGGTGTCGAAGCCCTCCTCGAAGTCGTGCACCACGAACCGCAGCTGCTTCACGGCGGGCGCCGCGATGTGGACCTCGTACCCCTCCTCGCGCAGGCGCTGGTAGGGGTAGAGCACCTCCAGCGACTCCGCCGCGTCGCCGGTCACGATGAGGATCTTCACTGCCATGGGCTGCTCCCGGTAAGGGTGTTCGCACGGTCGTGGTTTCGCATCCGCCCGGTCGCCGCCGGGCTCCGGCCACCCTGCCCGTGGGCCGGGCTCCTGCCAAGAGGGCCCTCACCCGATCGGATTACCCGGGGCGCAAGGAATGTCCGGGCTCCCGACACGCCGGCTTCACCTGTACGGCACATGACAATGTGACCCTCGCTCCGCCATCCACCTGACACCCCGCCGACTGCACCGGCGGGGACGGTGCGTGCGGAGAGGAAACCCCCACGTCATGACCATCTCCCGGAGAACCTCCTGGGCCGTCTGCATCGCCGCGGCGACGCTGATCGCCGTACCGGCCGCCGCCACGGCGGGCACGGCGCACCGGGCGGCGGGCGGCACCGGCACGGCCACCGCCTCGCAGGCCGCGGACACCACGGACGCCACGGACGCCACCGACGCCGCCGTGGACGCGTACTACGCGCCTGCCGAGGGCAAGACCGGAGCAGCGCTGAAGGCCGCGCTCCACGGCATCGTCAAGAACCAGTCCAGGATCAGCTACGACGCCGTGTGGAACGCGCTGAAGGTCACCGACCAGGACCCGGCGAACCCGAACAACGTCGTCCTCGTCTACTCGGGCCGCTCCCAGTCCAAGTCGACCAACGGCGGCGGCGCCAACGATTGGAACCGCGAGCACGTCTGGGCCAAGAGCCACGGCGACTTCGGCACCGCCACCGGCCCGGGCACGGACCTGCACCACCTGCGCCCCGAGGACGTCACGGTCAACAGCACGCGCGGCAACAAGGACTTCGACCGCGGCGGCAGCCCGGTCGCCGAGGCCCCCGGCAGCTACACCGACGCCGACTCCTTCGAGCCGCGGAACGCGGTCAAGGGCGACGTCGCCAGGATGCTGCTGTACATGGCCGTGCGCTACGACGGCGGCGACGGCTTCCCGGACCTGGAGATGAACGACCGCACCGCCAACGGCAGCGCGCCGGCGATCGGCCGGATCAGCGTGTTGAAGGAATGGAACCGGCTGGACCCGCCGGACGCCTTCGAGAAGCGCCGCAACCAGGTCATCTACGACGCCTACCAGCACAACCGGAACCCGTTCATCGACCACCCGGAGTGGGTCGACTCCATCTGGTGACCCCAGGGTTGCCCCCTAGCGGACCGGGTATTCGCAGGTCAGAGGCTGCGGCACGCACCCTGCGGCGGCAGCCGACGGAGGTCGTCATGGACGATGCCGGACTCTCCGACCGCGAGCAGCACGCCCTCTCCGCGATCGAGGCGGAGCTGAGGCGGGACCGCTCGCTGGACCGGATCCTGCGCTTCGGCCGACTGCGCCACCGTGCGATGGCGGCGTGCGCGCTCGGCGCGGTCGCGGTGGGGCTGCTGATCGCCGCCTCGGTCACCGTGTCCCTGCCGCTGATCTGGGGCTTCGCGGCCGCCTGGACCCTCACGGTGGCCATGGCGCTGCCCCTGCTCGCCCAGTGGCTCCGGCACCGCTGGCAGGTCCGCGAGCATACGGGCCGGCTCCGCGAGCATACGGGCCGGCCGGGCTAGGACGTTGCCGGCCGGGTCAGGCCCCGGGGGGCTGGAGCCGGTCGGCGAGGGCCTTGAAGCCGGCCCACGGCTGTTGCGGGGGCCGCGCGTCCCAGACCTTCTGGGACAGCGCGGCCAGCGGCAGCCGGATCCCGTCGGCCACCTGGGCCTGGGTCTGGGCCCCGGCGAGGTCGCTCCAGA
This sequence comes from Streptomyces sp. NPDC127106, assembly GCF_042677605.1. NCBI lineage: Bacteria > Bacillati > Actinomycetota > Actinomycetes > Kitasatosporales > Streptomycetaceae > Streptomyces > Streptomyces sp. NPDC127106. The sequence goes on from NZ_JBHXTC010000001.1 coordinate 340,568, forward strand.
CGGCGAGCCGGGCACCCAGGACCTGCGGCCCGTAGCGGGCGGGCACGGGGGTGGTCCCGCGCAGGACCAGCGGGGTCCACTCCTCGTAGATCCGCCGGCCGGTGGGGTACGTGAACTGGTTCGGCTGCCCCAGCACGTAGTAGAGGTACTCGTCGTTCAGGTTGACGACCTTGCGGCCTTCGGCGAGGTACGAGACCGGCGGCCGGGCCCCGCTCTCGCGGCCGGTCCAGTACTCGACCTGGATGTCCTGCGCGGGCCGCGCCACCCCGCCCGCGAACACGCCGTCGTTCCACGCCTTGGGCACCCTGCCCGCCGGGCGCACCACGCCCGCGCGGTCGTTCAGCCAGCCCGTGGCGAGGTCCTGCACGGTCGCGGAGGGCCCGTACCGCTGCCGTGCGGCCTGCGCCAGCTTCGGGAAGGAGGCCTGCGGGTCGCGGTAGACCAGCGCCTGGTACTCGTCGGCCCCCAGGTGCCAGGTGGTGCCCGGGAACAGCGGCAGGTACTCGCGGAGCAGTTCGTCGACGAGCCGGGCCGCGGCCGGGTTCGAGATGTCCACGGCACCCTTGACCGCCCGGCCCTGTACGTCGCGCAGCTGTAGGTCGGGGTGGGCGCGCAGCACCGCGCCGAGGTGGCCCGGGGAGTCGATCTCGGGGACGACGGCGATGTGCAGGCGGGCGGCGAGCTCGTTGATCCGCCGGACCTCCGCCTTGGTGAGGTGGGGGGTGGAGACGATCTCGGGGTGGGTGTCGGACTGGATCCGGAAGGCCTGGTCGTCGGAGAAGTGCAGGCCGAGCTGGTTGAGCTTGAGGTCGGCCATCTCGCGCAGCCGGGCCTCGATCCAGTCCGCGGTGTAGTTCTTGCGGGCGGTGTCGAGGTTCAGGCCGCGCTGCGGCTTGGCCGGCGCGTCGCGCACGGTGCCCTCGGGGGCCGAACCGGCCGCTTTCACCGCCTGCTTGAGGGTCCGGGTGCCGTAGAAGACGCCGGCCTGGTCGGGGCCGGTGACGCGGGCGCGGCCGTCCTTCACGGTCAGGGTGTACGACTCGGCGGGCCCGGAGTCCGGTGCGGCGAGGGCGAGTTCGACGTCCCCGGGGCGTGCGGCGGCCGTGTCGGTGAAGCCGAGCCGGAGTTCGCCGGCGAGCAGCCTGCCCTCGTCGGCGAGGGCCGCGCTGTTCGCCGCGGGTACGACGACCCGCGCGCCGGGGACCGGCTTCCATCCGGGGCCGCGGGCAGGGGTGTGCTCGCGTACGGCCGGGATGGTGCGCGGGGCGGAGGACAGCGGGTAGGAAGGGGTCGGCGAGGGGGCGGCCTCCGCGGCGGTGCCGGGGGTCTGCCCGGTCGGGGCGGCGGGGCCGGTCGGGGCGGCGCCCGGTCCGCGGCCGTCGCCCGAGGCGGCGGTGCAGGCGGGGACGGCAAGGGCGATCAGCGCGGCGGCCGTGGCCGTCGCGAGGGAGTGGCTCCTCCTGTGCTGCCCGAACCGCCTCATGATGTGTGCTGCCGGAAACCGCCTCATGTCGAACCCGTGCCTCCCGTACCAACGTGGCACGGGAGGCACGGGCTCGCGACTCGGCGCGGGTCTCACGCGGCCGGCGCCCCGGCCCCGTCGTGCGCGGCGAGCTCGGCGAGGGCGGCGCCGGCGAAGCCGTGGTCCTGCTCGGGGGCGGCACCGCCCACGCCGACGGCGCCGATGATCCGGCCCTCGCGGTGGACGGGCAGCCCGCCGGCGACGAACAGCAGCGGCCGGTCGAGGGCGGTGGGCAGGGTGTGGAACGGCCCGTCGGGGCGGACGGCGTCGACCAGGTCCGCCGTGGGGGCGTTCAGCTGGAGGGCGGTGAAGGCCTTGCGGGTGCTGGTCTCGCCGGAGATCAGTACGGCCCGGTCGTCGCGGCGGAAGGCGAGCAGGTGGCCGCCCGCGTCGAGGACGGTGATGCTGACGGTGGCACCGGCCGCTTCGGCGGCGGCCCGGGCGGCGGAGACGAGCAGTTCGGCGTCGTCCGTGGTCAGCGGGGCGACGGCGGTGCGGCGGGGGCGGGTGGCGGTGGCCATGGCGGGGTTCTCCTGGGGGTGGTGCGGTCGGGTGACGGCATGGCGGTGTGAGGGGCGGCGGGGTGCCGTGTGCGGCGGTGTGCCGTGTGCGGTGGGTCAGTGGCCGGCTGCTGCGGGCGCCGTGGCGCCCCGGGCGGCCGGGGAGGCAGCGGCGATGCGCCCCGGGCGGGGGGCCGTACGCCGCTCCAGCGCGCCGGAGACGAGGGCGAGGACCAGGGCGGAGCCGGCGAGGGCGGCGCCGACCCAGTTCGGGGCGGTCCAGCCGAATCCGGCGGCGATGACGAGCCCGCCCAGCCAGGCGGCGAGGGCGTTGCCGAGGTTGAAGGCGCCGATGTTGACGGCGGAGGCCAGGGTGGGCGCGCCGGCGGCCTGGTCGAGGACCCGCTTCTGCAGCGGCGGCACGGTGGCGAAGCCGAGGGCTCCGACGAGGACGAGGGTGACGGCGGCGCCGGCCTGGGAGTGGGCGGTCAGCGTGAAGAGGGCCAGGACGAGGGCCAGTGCGCCCAGGGAGGCGTACAGCATCGGCATCAGCGCCCGGTCGGCGAACCGGCCGCCGAGGAGGTTGCCGGCGACCATGCCGAGGCCGAAGAGGACGAGGAGCCAGGTGACGGAGGTGTCGGCGAAGCCGGCGACCTCGGTCATCATCGGCGTGATGTAGGTGACGGCCGCGAAGACGCCGCCGAAGCCGAGGACGGTCATGGCCATCGCGAGCAGCACCTGGACGTTCCTGAAGGCGGCCAGCTCGTGGCGGATCCGGACGCCCTCGGGCCGGGGCAGGTCCGGCACGAGGCGGGCGATGCCGAGCAGGCCGAGCACGCCGAGGGCGGCGACGATCAGGAAGGTCGTGCGCCAGCCGAGGGTCTGGCCGACGAGGGTGCCGAGGGGGACGCCGACGACGTTGGCCACGGTCAGGCCGGTGAACATCATCGCGATGGCTCCGGCCTTCTTCTCGGGGGCGACGAGCTCCGCGGCGACGACCGATCCGATGCCGAAGAAGGCTCCGTGGGCGAGGGAGGCGACGACGCGCCCGGCCAGCATGACGCCGAAGACGGGGGCGAGCGCGGAGAGCACGTTGCCGGCGACGAACAGGCACATGAGGAGCATCAGCATGCGCTTGCGGGGGATGCGCGTGCCCAGGACGGTCATCAGCGGGGCGCCGAGGACGACGCCGAGTGCGTATCCGGTGACGAGGAAGCCGGCGGTCGGGATGGAAACGCCGTAGTCGGCGGCGACCTCGGGGAGCAGGCCCATGATCACGAATTCGGTGGTGCCGATCCCGAAGGCTCCGATGGCCAGGGCGAGCAGTGCGAGAGGCATGAGGGGAGGTGCCCTTCAGGGGTGGGGGTGGTACGGCCCGGCCAGCAGCACAGAACGGTTGCGATCGCCGATTGCCTGCGTCCACATTAATTGCAGACGCGCGATATTTGCAAGCGCGGGCTATTGCGCTCGTCGCCTATCCTGGAGGCACCCGCGTACGGGGAACCGGCCCGGACCGGGGCCTGCGAAGACCGGGATCTGCAAGGGGCCCGGGGATCTGCAAGGGCCCCGGGATCTGCAAGGAGGAGCGCCCATGACGGCCACGGACAGCGCACTGACCGCCCTCGCCCAGGGCTGGTGCGCCCTCTCCCTGTTGCACGGGCGGATCGAGGCGCACATCGAGCGGGCCCTACAGGCCGAGCACGGGCTGAGCGTCCGCGAGTACTCGCTGCTCGACGTCCTCAGCCGCCAGCACAACGGTCCGGGCGGCCACCTGCGCATGAACCAGGTCGCCGACGCCGTGGTCCTCAGCCAGAGCGCCACCACCCGGCTGGTCAGCAGGCTGGAGGACCGCGGGCTGCTGGGCCGCTATCTCTGCGACACCGACCGGCGCGGCATCTACACCGACGTCAGCGCGGCCGGCCTGGCGCTCCTGGCCGCGGCCCGGCCGACCAACGACACCGCCCTGCGCGAGGCCTTGGACGAGGCCAGGCGCAAGCCCGAGCTCGCCCCGCTCGTCGCTGCCGTGGAAAACATCCGGCCCGGCGCGGGCACCCCCGCGGTTGGGGCATGATCGAGGGATGTCTGAACGGATCATTGCCGCCTGCGACGGGGCGGCGAAGGGCAATCCCGGGCCGGCCGGATGGGCGTGGGTCATCGCCGACGCCGAGGGCCGCCCGGAGCGCTGGGAGGCCGGCCCGCTGGGCCGCGCCACCAACAACGTGGGCGAACTGACCGCCCTGCAGCGGCTGCTGGAGGCGCTCGACCCGGGGACGGCCGTCGAGGTGCGGATGGACTCGCAGTACGCGATGAAGGCCGTCACCCAGTGGCTCCCCGCCTGGAAGCGCAACGGGTGGAAGACCGCCGCGGGCAAGCCGGTGGCCAACCGGGAGCTGGTCGAGCGCATCGACGAGCTGCTGACGGAGCGGGACGTGGAGTTCCGTTACGTCCCCGCGCACCGAACCGACGGCGACCGGCTGAACGCCATCGCCGACCAGGCCGCCAGCGACGCGGCCGTCTCCCAGGAAGCCGCCGGCACCGCGCTCGGCCACACCGACCTGCCCGTGCCGGAGCCCGGCCGCGCCGCCCCCGCCCGCCGGCCCTCCGGCACCCCGGCGAAGAAGTCGGCTGCCGGCCGCGGCCGCGCCTCCGTGAAGGCGAAGTTCCCCGGCAGCTGCCCCTGCGGGAAGCCGTACGCCTCCGGCGAGACCATCGCCAAGGTCGGCGCCCGCTGGGGACACCTCGCCTGCGCCACCGCCCCCGGCCCGGCCGCGGACTAGCGGACCCAGCAGCCCAGCCAGCGGCCCCGGCCTAGCCCGGCCTACTCGCGCTGGGGCTCGGGGAGCGGAACGGCGAGGACTGCACCGGGGTCCCCGTCGGCGCCGCCGGCGGGAACGGGGACCCCGACGGGGTGGCCGGGGGTGCCGACCGCGTCCCGGACGGGCCCGGCGACGCACCGGGCGACGGCGTCGACCGGGTCCCCTGCGTCGTGGGCGGGGACGACGGCACCGCCGACGGGCCCGGGCTGCCGGACGGACCCGGCCCCGGGCCGGGGGAACCCGGGTCGGGCGGGGAAGCCGGCGGCACCGGGCGGGTGGGCGGCGCGTCCGGGGCCAGGACGGCGTAGCCGGCCACGGCCGCGGCCGCCGCGGCCAGTCCCGCCAGCGGCACCGCCCAGCGCCGCGACCGCAGCCACACCACGGGGGCCGGCCGCCGGGTGTGCGGCCCCGGCGGCGCCGCGGGGCGCAACTCGCGGACGGTGACCGAGGCCGCCCGGGCGTCGAGGGCGGCCCGCAGCCTGCGCTCGACCGGTCTTTCGCCCGCGGTCCCGACGGGGCGCTCGCCGTACGTCATATGCGTCCCTCCAGAATCCGTTCCAGCGCGTCCAGGGCACGGCTCGCGTTCGACTTCACCGCGCCCCGGCTGATCCCGAGGGTGGTGGCGATCTCCGCCTCGCTCAGTTCCGCCCAGTAGCGCAGTACGAGGACCTGCCGGCGGCGGGGAGTGAGCCGGGCGAGCGCGGCGAGGACCTCGCGGTGGGCCTCGTCGAGGACCACGTGCTCCTCCGCGGACGGCAGGTCCCGCGCCGGGGGCGGGGTCCAGGCGCGGGCCGTGCGCCTGCGCCGCAGGACGGACCGGGAGGTGTTGACCACGGCCGTGCGCAGGTAGCCCAGGGCGTTGTCGACCTCGGCGATGTGCTCCCCGTGGCGGCGGTACAGGGCGGTGAAGGCGTCCTGCACCACGTCCTCGGCGGTGGCCAGGTCGTCGACGAGCAGGACGGCCAGGCGGACCATCGGCAGCCGGTGGGCGTGGTAGAGCTCGGAGACCGTCGGGCGCGGCGGATCCCCGTGGTCGGCCCAGGTGCTGTCGTACGCGGACCCGCCCCGGCGGGCGGACCCGGCTCCGTACGGCGGTGCGGCGGCCGCCGCCGGGGCGGCGGCGGTCGGGGCGGCAGCGGTCGGGGCGGGCCGTGCGCGGCGCAGCGCCCACGCCCGCAGGCCCCACCACGCCCGGCGGAGGCCGGGCGCGAGGGGCCGTGCGAGGGGTACTGGTGGTGCGAGGTGGAGCACGGGCGTCCTCAGCCGTTCGCGCGGCGCCGGACGGCGTACAGGGTCCCGCCACCAGCGGCCAGGAGTACGGCCGCGCCGGCCCCCAGGGCGACGTTGGTCGCGGAGGATCCGGTCTGCGCGAGCTCGCCGCCGGCGGGCGAGGAGGTCGCGGACGGCGCCGCGCTCGGCACCGCGCTCGGAGAAGCGCTCGGGGCGGGGGTGGCGCTCGGGGCGGCCGTCGGGGGGACGCTGACCGAGGGCGTGGGTCGGCCGCCCGGGGCGGTGCTCGGCGGCGCGCTCGGCACGGCGCTCGGAGCCGTGCTCGGCACCGGGCTCGGCGGCACGCTCCGCGTCGCGGTCGGCACGGGCGAGGGCGTGGCCGTGGGCGCCGGCCCGGCGGACGCCCTCCCGGCGAGGACGGCCGCCGCCCCGGCGGCCACGGCGACGGCGGCGGCCACCCGGCGCAGCGGCGGGCGGGAGGGCACGGGAACGCGCTTGAGGTTGGTCACGGTGGTTCTCCACGGTCGGGTCGAGGGCGCGGAACGACGCCCTTCACCCCCGCACGACGCGCGACCCCCCGGGAGGTTGCCGCTCTCTGCAGAAAAGTTTCCGCGGACTTCCGGCCGGGCGGCGCGGGTCCGGGACGCCCCCGGTCTCGACACGCCCGGTCTCACTCCGCCGACAGCGGGATCCGGCGCACGACCTCGAAGCTGAGGTTGCCGTACGCGGTGAAGAAGGGCGCGGCCGCGAGCTCGGTGGCCCCGCTCGCCTCCCGGGCCAGGACCTTGGACCGGCGGGCCGTGCGGTCGAGGTCGGGCGCGTGCCGGCGGCCCAGCCGGACGGTGCGCGCCACCCCGTCCGCGCGCACGTTCAGGAAGCAGTCCCACAGGCCCGGCGGGAGCGGGTCTCCCCCGGCCACCGTGGCGAGGTCGATCTCCGCCTGGAACCCGGCCATGTCCAGTTCCCGATCGTGCTCGGCGAGGTCGGGGGCCGGGCACGGGGCGGCGGGCACTGCGTACTCGCGTCCCGTCTCCCGCTCGCGCAGGACGAGTTCGCTGTCCATGCGGTCCGTGCCGAGGCTCTGGATGTAGGCGTGCCCGGTCAGCCGTACCCGGCGGCCCTGCCAGGTCAACGACGCCAGCTGGTGCCGGGCCTTCAGCTGCCCGGTCACGTCGAAGAGCACGTCGGGCAGGCCCGCGGCCGGATCCCGGAAGAGGGGGTAGCAGCGGTACACGCGGCCGTTCTCGACGACCTCCCGTGGCGCCGGCTCCTTCGCCGGGTCGTACTCCATCAGCTGCTCGAAGGCGGGGAGGGGGCCACAGGCGAAGGCGTACAGCCGGATCCAGTCGATCCGCGGCAGTTCGCCGCCCATGTCGGGGGTCCAGTACGTTTCGACGAGCGTCCGCGCCCGCGCATAGACCTCGGCCGTGTAAGCGGGGTCGCCGTGGCGGGCGGCGACGGCCGGCCGCAGGGCCGTGCGCAGCAGGCTGCGGAAGTGGCGGCCGAGCATCCGGCGCCGTCCCACCGGGTGCTGGACGCGGCCGGCGACCAGCGCCATGACGCGTTCGATGTGGGCGACGGTCTCGTGGGCGGTGCGGGTGCGCGAGGTGAGGTTGCCGCCGTCGTCGCGGCGGCGCAGGTAGTAGCAGTCGTAGTCGCCGACCACGGATATCTTCCCGGCGGCCAGGAAGACGGAGGTGACGAAGATCTGGTCCTCGCCGTACCAGAGGTCCTCCGGGTAGCGCAGCTGCGCGTTCTCGATGGTCGTGCGGCGCATCAGCTTGGCCGAGTGCAGCGAGCGGTAGACCTCCGAGGTGTAGAGGTCGGCCTCGGGGGCGTGTTCGTGGGCCTTCTCGGAGACGGTCCGGCCGAGGCCGACCTGCCTGGCGAGGACGAGGTCGCTGCCCTGGGCGTCGGCCATGGCGAGCAGCCGTTGGAGGGCCTCGGGGCCCAGCATGTCGTCGGCGTCGGCGAAGAAGACGTACCGGCCGCGGGCCAGGTCGAGGGCGCGGTTGCGCGGTCCGCCGGGGCCGCCGGAGTTCGGCTGGTGCAGCACGCGGATCTGCGGGTGGCGGGCGGCGAAGCGGTCGAGTTCGGCACCGCTGCCGTCCGTCGAGCCGTCGTCGACCGCGATGACTTCCAGACGTTCGGGCCCGAGACCCTGCGCCATGACCGATTCGAGGCATTCGGTCAGGTACGGCATCGCGTTGTAGACGGCGATGATCACGGACACATCGGGCACGAACTGGTGGTACATGCCCCGAGCATAGGGTTCACCGCGCACTGCTCCCGCAGCCGGGACCCGGCCGCGGCGGCGGGCCGGGGGTCAGGAGCCGGCCGGGACCAGGACGACGGCCGTGCCGTACGCGCACACCTCGGTGCCCACGTCGGCGGCCTCGGTCACGTCGAACCGCATCATGAGCACGGCGTTCGCGCCGCGGGCCTTGGCCCCCTCGATGAGCCGTTCCATGGCCTGGTTGCGGGTCTCGACCAGGGTCTTGGTCAGGCCCTTCAGCTCGCCACCGATCATCGACTTCAGGCCGGCGCCGATCTGGCTGCCCAGGTGGCGGGAGCGGACGGTGAGGCCGAAGACCTCCCCGATCACCCGCTCCACCCGGTATCCGGGGGCGTCGTTGGTCGTCACGACCAGGACTCCGGTCTGCTGGGCCCCGGGGCCGCCGGTGTAGTCGTCGATACCCATGGCACCCACTGTGGCGGCGGGCCCGCGGCCGCGCATCCGCAGCGCGGCCCATCGGGTGCCGGGTCGGTGTCGGCTCAGCCGGGCGGCCGGGCCTGACTCGTGGGCCGGGACCGCCACCTGGGCGCGGCCCGACCGCGGCTGCCGGTACGGCTCGCTCCGCTGCCGGACCGCGTGACTACGCCCCGGGTTGTATGCGGGGGCCGTCCTGCGGTGTAGGTGGTTTCACCCTGCGGACGGGTGAGCGGGGCGGCCCCGTCCGCGTACATTCGCCGTGCCGGCGGTGTCCGGCCACGGCCCTGGGATCCGGGGCCCTGCGGCGAGGCCGTGCCCGTACGGGGGGCGGGCACGGCCCACGTACACCAGAGCGATACATGTTGGGCATTTCGGGCGAAATGACGGTGCGTCATCGGGGCGGCTGGATGCGCTCTCGTCATAGTCGTCCCTGGCGACCGCCCGGTCGCCGCTCCGGACCGCGGCGCATCGCGGCCGGGCGGATGCCTTCGCAGAGGAGCCTGCACATGCTGAAGCCCACCAGGGCCGTCATCGCTCTCGCCGCCGGAAGCCTGGTGCTCGGCTTGGGCGGCGCGGGCGCCGCCGTCGCGGACGGCGGCCACAGCGACGACGGGCCGTCGCACGACCTCCGCCTGGTCGAACCGAAGAACGGGTCGTCGGGGAAGTACGACGGCCGGCACTACACCGTCGGCAAGGTCGTCTCCCGTGGCTCGCTGAAGGTCAGGAGCCTTCCGACGGCCGACTCGCGCTCCGTCGGCGAGGTCAGGTCGGACCGCAAGGTCGCGATCCTGTGCAAGGTGAAGGGCCAGAAGGTCGACGGCAACGACATCTGGTACCGCCTCCTGGTGGAGGAGCACGAGGACTCCCACCAGGGCCAGGAGGACAAGGACAAGGAAAAGGACAAGAAGGAGGACGAGAAGGAGAAGGGCGGCAAGGACGAGGAGCGGGAGGACGAGCGCGACGAGCAGGAGCAGCTCGACGAGCAGGACCAGGAGGACCAGGAGGACCAGCGCGAGGAGGACCTCGGCGCTGACGCCGACGAGGAGACCGACGCAGAGGCCGAGGAAGGGACCGAGGAAGACCTGGAGGACGAGCTCGCAGAGGACTCCGACGAGGAGGCCGCCATGTCCGCCAAGCGGGCGAACGCCGGCAAGGAGAGCAAGAAGGCCTGGGTCGCGGCCCGTTACGTGAAGAACCTGGACCGGGTGGGCTCCTGCGACTGACCCCGGCCCGCCGGGACTCCCCCGCTCCCCAGCTCCCCGGCTCCTCCGACCGCCCGGTCCTTCGACCGCCCGGTCAGTCCTCCGGGCGTACGGCACGCGGCCCCACGCACTGCGCTCCGTACGCCCGGACCCGGGACCGCAGTTCCCGGTCCGCCGTGACCACGGTGCAGTCGCGCCCGCTTCCCGCGAAGGTCGCCACCAGTTCCACGATCCGGTCGTCGCCGCTGCCGGGCGCCGAGTCCACCCGTACTCCGGGCACCGACTCGACCCCCCGGGCGGCGCCCTCCACGACGAGGACGACCTCCTCGCCCGCCACCAGGTCCCGCCGGGCCAGCCGGTCGCGCAGCCGCTCGGCCGCGCCCCGCCGGTCGCGCCACCAGCCGTCCGGGACGGACCCGACGACATTGGCGCCGTCCACGATCAGCACGCTCACGGTCCCAGTATGAGCGGCGGGCTAGAAGTCGCCGTAGTTGACCTGCCAGGTGGGCAGGCCCATCCGGCGCCAGACCGCGACCACCCGGTCCCGGTCGTCCAGCGACACCCGGACCGCGAACCGGTGCCGCACGTGCGCGTCGAACAGTTCGGCCTTCACGACGTCGTCGCGGCGCGTGTCCCCGGCCGGACGCATCCACAGCTCGTCGTACGGCACCCCGTGACGGGCGAGCCACGCCTCGGTCTGCGGGCGGTGCTCCTCGCCCCGCCCGGACAACAGCACGATCGTGTCACCCTCGGCGCGCCGGAAGGCGTCCAGCGCGTAGCGCACCGGCTCGTTCAGTTCGTCGATCTCGCAGCGCGAGAAGTCGTACGGGTTGCGGGCTCCGGTCAGCGCGAGGGTGCCGTCGATGTCGCACATCACCGCCGGGGGCAGGGACGGGTCGGCCACGTACGGCTGCACGGCCGGTTCGTCGTTCAGCCAGTCCGCGGTGAGCCGCCACCCGCCCTTGCGCGCCTTGGCGTGCTTGTCGGCGAGGATCCGGATGACCTCCTCGCCGACGGGTCGCTCGCGCTCGGCGTCACGGCGCAGGCACTCCTCCAGCGGCACGTGGGTGAAGTCGTGCACGACGAAGGCGGCCCGGCCGGCGACCGCGGCCTTGAGTCGTTTGGGTATGTGCGAGGTCAGGTGGGTGTTGTCGACGACGACGTCGAAGCCGTCCTCGACGGCGGCACTGACCGCGGCGTCCTGGATGGCCAGGACGGTCTGCTCGTGCCGGTACGAGCGGCCCCGCTCGGGGTCGGGGACGTCGAGCATGGTGCGCAGGTCGTCGAGGTTGACGCGGCGCATCCGGCCGGCGGCCTCGGCCTGCAGGGTGCGCGCGGCGGTGGTCTTCCCCGACGCCGGCAGCCCCGTCATGACGTGGACGACGGGCCGTACGGGCTCTTCGGGTCGTGCGGACACTGGTCAGTTCTCCTCATCGGTCGTGAACGGGTCGGACGCCTGCGGCCGCACGTGGCGCCACACGACGAGCTCGGTGGGACGGTTGTCCAGACGCAGGAACGCCGCCGCGCGGATCCCGCTGTCGGGCAGCGCCTTGGCGGCGCGCGCGAAGGCGCCCCGGTCGGAGGCGAGGGGCGCCAGCCGGCCGAAGGCCTCGTCGATGGCCTGCTCGCGCCGTGCGGCCTCGTCCTCGAGGCGGTCGATGACCGCGCGCACCCAGGCGTCGAACTCGTCCGGCACCTGTTCCAGCAGCGCGTCCAGCGGCTTGCCTCCCGAGGCCTCCACCTCGGCGAGGGTGCAGCCGAGCGCCTGCGCGACCTGCTTGGCGGGCAGGCCGGCGAAGCGCTGGATGCCGTGGCTGCGCCAGATGTCCCGTTCCGTGACGCCGGTCAGCACCTTGTGCAGGCGTACGTATTCGGACAGCTTGGCCTTCGCGCGCACTCCGGAGGCGAAGCGCAGCACGAACCCCTCCGCATCGGTACCGGTGGCGGCGCGGCCGCCGGGCATCGTGCTCGCCTCGGTGAGCGCGACGAGCTCGTCGATCGGCATCGCGGGCCACAGGGTGACGACCGATCCGATCCCCTCCCAGTGGCCGGCGGCCTCGGCGAGCGGGACCTCCGTGCCGTCGGGGCCGAAGGCGGCGAGGAGCACCAGGTCCCGGCGGTCGCCGTAGTCGACGACGATACGATTCTGCGGGTACAGGATCTCGGCGAGGTAGGTCGTGCCGGGCACGAGGGCCGAGGTGTCCCGGCCGTCGAGGCGGCGCTGCGCCCAGACCGCCTGCGTGCTGATGAACGACCCCTTGGACGCGACCCGCCAGGCGCCCGCGTAGTGGAACACCACCGCGAGGCTGCCGTCGACCTTCTCGTACACCTCGAACGGCTCGTCGGGCAGGGCCGGGGCGTAGGGCTGTCCGGACTCGTGCTCGCCGACGTTGAAGAACTTCGGCAGCGGCAGCGCGACGACGGCACCCGTGGTGTCGTCGGCGACGAGCCCGCGGCAGCGGACGGTCACCTGGTTCCAGACCCGCTCGTACTGTGCCGTCCGGGTGTAGGTGTAGATGGACAGCGGCAGTTCGGGGTGTGGCTTGCGGCTGACGTAGCCGGCGTCGATGGCTGCCGCCAGCTCCTGCCGCGGCATCAGGTCGTCCAGAGTCAGGTAGGCCTGATTGTGGCCCATGGGGTCCCTCCCGTTTCGAGATGTCTCATTCTCGACTGCGGGAGGGAGTGCCCGGTACCGAATTACCGCTGGTCGCGGGGGTGCGGTCAGCGTGGCGGCCCTGGTGGGGTCATTCGGACACGCAGAGTTCGTTGCCCTCCGGGTCGGTCAGGGTGGTCCAGACGAACGGGCCCTGGCGGCCGTCGTGCAGGAAGGTGGCGCCCCGGTCGATCAGGCGCTCGACGACCGCCTTCGGGTCGTCGGTGCCGGTGCGGACGTCGAGGTGGACGCGGTTCTTCACGGTCTTCGGTTCGGGGACGAGCTGGAAGAGGACCCGCGGGGCGCGGTCGGCGCCCTCGGGGTGGCGGATGGCGGTGCCCGCCTTCCAGACGAGCCTGCCGCGGTGGGTGGTGGTGTCGTCCTCGGAAGCATGCCCCGCTGCGACGGTCCGGCGGATGAATTCCTCGTCCGTGGGCTCGACTTCCCAGCCGAGGGCTTCCGCCCACCAGTCGGCGAGGGAGTGCGGGTCGGTGCTGTCGATGGTCACCTGGAACGTGTAGGCCATGGAGCCGACCCTACCGAGGGGCACTGACAACGCCATGGAACGGACGCTGCGGGTGCTGGGCGGATGGCTGTTCCCGCCGCGGGACGGCGGCGGGGGCGGTGCGCACGGGGTGCTGCCCCCGCTGCTGATCGGGCTGACGTTCGTGAGCGGGCTCGTCGACGCGGTGAGCTTCATCGGCCTCGACCAGGTGTTCGTGGCGAACATGACCGGCAACGTGGTCCTGCTCGGCTTCGCGCTCGCGGGCGACCGGCAGTTCTCGGCCGCCGCCTCCCTCCTGGCGCTCGCGGCCTTCACCGCCGGGGCGGCGGCGGCCGGGCGGACCCGCCGCGGCCACCCGGCCGGACGGCTGTTCGGGCCGCTGATGGCAGTACAGGCCGTGCTGGTGGCGGGCGCGCTCGCGGTGTCCGCGGCGGGCGCGGGTCGGCTGCCCGCGGTGGGATTGCTCGCGCTCGGCATGGGCGTGCAGAACGCCGTCGTGCACCGACTGGCCGTACCCGATCTGACGACCACGGTCGTCACCCGTACGCTGACGGGGCTGGCCGCGGACCGGCGGGGGCCCGCCGCGGTACGGCGGCTGGTGTCGGTCGCGGCCCTGTTCTGCGGTGCACTGGCCGGCGCCCTGCTGACGCTGCACCACGGCCCCTGGCCCGCCCTGGCCCTGACGGTCGGCCTGCTCGCGTGGACCGCGGTGGCGGGCAGAGCCGCTGCCGGCCCGCCCGCGGGGCGGGTCACCGGCCGCCCGGGCGGGTGACGGCAAGGGCGGCGAAGGCGGCGAACGTCAGCAGCCATGCGCCCACGGCGATCCACAGGAGCACCTCCCCCCACCGGAACAGCCAGCCGACGCCGGTCGGTCCGGCCGCCGACAGGCAGGCGGTGGCCGTCATGCCGAGCGGGAACACGGTCGCCCAGCGCCGGAGCTCGTAGTGCGGGCGCCAGCTGCGCAGTTCGGCGGCCAGCAGGAGCACGTACCAGGCGAGGGCCAGGGCGAGGGCGGCCAGCGTGGCCCAGTGCAGCGCCGTGGGCAGCGGGCCGGTCCAGGGCACCGCCGTGAGCTTCGAGCCGGCCAGGGCGGAAATGGCCAGCGCGCCGCCCGCCACCCAGTGGTCGCCCGCTCCGCGCACCACCTCGCGCAGGTCGAACCGGGTGAAGGCGTCCCCGTAGAAGAACAGTCCGAGACAGAAGGCGGCCAGCGCCGCCCGGGCGAGCCAGTCGCCGAGGCCGGCGAGGGCCAGGGTCGCGGCCAGGACGGCGAGCCCCTGGGTGGCCACGCAGACGAGGAACACCGCTCCGGCCATCTGCCGCTTCCAGTGGCGCATGACGGCGAACGTCAACCCCGGCCACAGTGCCGCGGCCAGCGCCAGCAGGGCGGCCGCGGCCGTCTGTCGGCCCAGCATCGAGATCCGCGAGCCGAGCACGGCGGTGGCGGCCACGGCGGTCAGCGCCGCCGGGGTGTAGGCGGCGGCCCGGAACCGCGGCCGGTCACAGACCAGCCGGCAGGTGAAGGCGAAGGCGAGGAGCAGCCAGAGCGCCCCGGCGACGGCCAGTGCGGCCAGGGAGAGCGCCTCCCGGCCGATCAGGTGCAGGCCGACGGAGAGGATGCCGGGGGCCAGGACGGCGCCGCCCGCGGCGGGGGGCAGTTCCCTGCACCATGCGAGGCCGGGCAGGCGGCGCAGCCGCTCCACCACCCGCACGCCGGCCGCCCGCGTCAGCCCTCCTGGGCCCGCGCGGCCGTCAGGGTGAGCATGGCCCCCTCGGGATCGCGGACGGTGACCCAGCGCTCGGTGGCGCTGGAGACGATCGTCGACAGGGTGGTCCCCCCGGCCGCGATGGCCGCGTCGATGGCCTCGTCGAGGTCCGCGACGCCGAAGTAGACGTGCCAGCGGGGCCTCGACTCCGGGGCGTGCGAGGCGGCGTCGGGGCCGAGTCCGCCGTTCAGCCGGGCGACGGGCTCGCCGGCCTGCCGCAGCACGACCTGGTCGTCCTCGTAGGAGACCTCGCAGCACCCGACGCGGCCGGTCGCCCATTCCAAGATCTCGCCGTAGAACATCGCGGACTCGAAGGCGTCGCGGGTGCGCAGTTCCAGCCAGGCCGGCGCGCGGCCGCGGCCCACGCGCCATTCGGAGGAGACCCGGCCCTCCCAGATGCCGAAGACCGCGCCGTCCCGGTCGGCCGCGACGGCGCCCCGGCCGCCGCCGGCGAAGGTGACGGGGCCGACCGCGATCGTGCCGCTGCGCTCGCGGATCCGGTCCGTGGCGACGTCGGCGTCGTCGACGGCGAAGTAGGGCGTCCAGGTCGGGGCGACGGCCAGGTCTCCGGCCAGCGCTCCGATGCCGGCGACGGCGACGCCGTCCAGCTCGGCGATGGTGAACGCGTCGCTCAGGCGGGCGGGCCGGAACTTCCAGCCGAGGACCGCGCCGTAGAACTCCTGGGCCTGCTGCAGATCGCGGGCCATCAGGCTCACCCAGCACGGGGCGCCGAAGACCTCTCTCGTAGAAATCTCCACGGTTCACGCTCCGTCCTTGTCCCGCCCCCATCCTCGCGTCAGGGGAGGTGGCCCGCACGTCGGGCGCAGCGACACGGAGACGCCTGTCCGCGCGCCCATCCGGTGGTGGTACCACCATCATGCGCCCCGCACCGGAGCGCCGTGTCTGAATTGATCCCCGTTGACCACTTTCTGTAGCGTGGCGGCTACTCCGGGCGGCTCGCCCGGCCCTCCCCTCCCCCTCCCTGCGACGGCGAGGGCTCCGACAGGAGGTGCAGCGGGTGCCGGCGGCGACGCGGACGACAGGACGGAAGGGCAGGGCGGCCCGGCACCCGGCGGTGCGCGGGGCGGAGTGGCTGGACGCGCGGCTGCCGCTGGCGGAGCTCACCCGTTCGGTACTGCGCAAGGTCTTCCCCGACCACTGGTCGTTCCTGCTGGGCGAGATCGCCCTGTACAGCTTCGTACTGCTGCTGCTGACCGGGGTGTACCTCACCTTCTTCTTCGACCCGTCGATGGCCGAGGAGGTCTACCGGGGCTCGTACGAGCCGCTGCAGGGCGTGCGGATGAGCCGGGCGTTCGACTCCACCCTGACGATCAGCTTCGACGTGCGGGGCGGGCTGCTGGTTCGCCAGATGCACCACTGGGCGGCCATCGTGTTCGTCGCCGCGATCGGGGTGCACCTGCTGCGCGTCTTCCTCACGGGCGCGTTCCGCAGGCCGCGCGAGCTCAACTGGACGATCGGCGTCACGCTCTTCCTGCTGGCGCTCCTGGAGGGGTTCGCCGGCTACTCGCTCCCCGACGACCTGCTGTCGGGCACCGGTCTGCGCATCGCCCAGGGGATCATGCTGTCGGTCCCGGTCGTCGGCACGTACCTGAGCATGCTCGTCTTCGGCGGCGAGTTCCCCGGCGAGGACATCGTGGCGCGGCTGTACGCCCTGCACATCCTGCTCGTCCCGGGCCTGCTGGTGGCCCTGGTCACCGTGCACGTGCTGCTGGTCTTCGCACTGAAGCACACCCAGTGGCCCGGCCGCGGCAGGACCGGCCGCAACGCCGTCGGCCTGCCCTTCTTCCCGAACTACGTGGCCAAGTCCGGCGGGCTGTTCCTCGCCGTGGCCGGCGTGCTCGCGGTCCTCGGGGGCGCCGCGCAGGTCAACCCGATCTGGGTGTACGGCCCCTACCGGCCGGACCTGGTCTCCACGGGCTCCCAGCCGGACTGGTACATCGGCTTCCTGGAGGGCGCGCTGCGGCTGATGCCGGGCGTGGAGACCCGTATCGCGGGCCACACCGTGAACTGGAACCCCCTGCTCACCGCGGTGGTCCTGCCGGGACTGCTGTTCGCGGTGCTGTACGCGTACCCCTACTTCGAACGCTGGATCACGCCCGGGCCGGGCGAGCGGCACCTGTGCGACCGGCCGCGCGACCGGCCGGTGCGCACGGGGCTGGCGGTCGGTGCGCTGTCCTGCTACGCCGTACTGCTCGTCGCGGGCGCCCAGGACATCGCGGCGTTCGTCTTCGACGTGCCGGTCGCCGCGGTGACCTGGACGCTGCGGGTGGCGTTCTTCGTCCTACCGGCGGCCGCGTTCTGGACCACCCGGCGGCTGTGCCTGGCGCTCCAGGCGCGGGAGGCCGCGGAGCTGGCCGGGGGCTCCGAGTCGGGGCTGGTGGTCCAGGGGGTGGAGGGCGGCTTCCACCCGCAGCACCGGGCGCTGTCGGCCGACGAACGGCACGGGATCCTCGTACGGGAGCGCCCCCAGCCCCTGCCGGCGGCGGGCCCGGAGCCCGCGGCCGGTGCGGGGCGGTTGCGGCGTCTGGCGCGGCGTACGCGGTCCGCACTCAGCGCCTGGTACTACGCCGACCGGGTCCACTACCCGCTGCCCCCCGGGCAGCGCCGCACGGTCGAGGACATCCTGGCCGGTCCGGACCGGCGGCCACCCGCGGACGGGGCCTGAGGGACCGGGGCTCGCGCCCCGGGCCGCGCCCGCGGCCCGACCCGGGACCCGGGGCCCGGGGCCCAGGGCCCCGGACCGCCCGCCCCCGCTACCGGGGGTGGTCGAGGGTCCGGAAGGCGAAGCCGACCACCGCGGGCAGCAGGATGCCGAACCCGATCAGGCACAGCCACAGCCCCTGGACCACGCCCAGGCCGATCAGGGCGCTGCCCGCGGCCGCCGTGACCGGCAGGTAGGTGCGGGCCGGGAAGAACTCGCGCCGCCCGCCCGCCTCCTGCACCTCGGCCGTCCCCCGGTCCTCCGGCCGGCTGCCGCCGCGCCGGTACTGCCGCCACAGGAACGCGGCGACGAGGGCCGTCATGAGGAACGACACGGCCAGCGCGGCGGTTCCCGCCGGCTCCCCCGAGAACCAGGCGTAGACGGCCATGGTGGCCCCGAAGAACAGGGCGGTGCCGGTGAACAGCCAGGCCTCACCCTTCACGGGTCACCTCCGGGTGGTGCAGGTCGAAGGCGGGGGATTCGGAGCGGATCCGCGGCAGGGCGTGGAAGTTGTGCCGGGGCGGCGGACAGCCGGTCGCCCATTCGAGCGAGCGCCCCCAGCCCCAGGGGTCGTCGACGGTCACCCGCTCGCCGCGGGTCTGTGTCCTCCACACGTTGTAGAGGAACGGCAGGGTGGACAGCCCCAGCAGGAAGGCCCCGATGGTGGAGACCGAGTTGAGGACGGTGAACCCGTCTCCGGCCAGGTAGTCGGCGTACCGGCGGGGCATGCCGGCCTCGCCGAGCCAGTGCTGGACGAGGAAGGTGGTCTGGAAGCCGATGAAGAGGGTCCAGAAGTGGATCCGGCCGAGCCGCTCGTCCAGCATCCGGCCGGTGAGCTTGGGCCACCAGAAGTAGAAGCCGGCGAAGGTCGCGAAGACGATCGTGCCGAACAGGACGTAGTGCAGGTGGGCGACGACGAAGTAGCTGTCCGTCAGCTGGAAGTCCAGCGGCGGCGAGGCCACGAGGACGCCCGTCAGCCCGCCGAGGAGGAAGGTGACGAGGAAGCCGACCGACCACAGCATCGGGGTCTCGAAGGAGAGGGAACCGCTCCACATGGTCCCGATCCAGTTGAAGAACTTCACCCCGGTCGGTACGGCGATCAGGAAGGACAGGAGGGCGAAGAACGGCAGCAGCACCGCGCCCGTCGCGAACATGTGGTGCGCCCACACGGTCGCGGACAGCCCGGTGATGGCGATGGTGGCGCCGATCAGGGAGGCGTAGCCGAACATGGGCTTGCGGCTGAAGACGGGCAGGATCTCGCTGACCACCCCGAAGAACGGCAGGGCCACGATGTAGACCTCCGGGTGGCCGAAGAACCAGAAGAGGTGCTGCCACAACAGGGCGCCCCCGTAGGCCGCGTCGAAGACGTGCGCGCCGAGCTTCCGGTCCGCTTCGAGGGCCAGCAGGGCGGCGGCGAGTACGGGGAAGGCCAGCAGCGCCAGGATCGACGTGAACAGCACGTTCCAGGTGAAGATCGGCATGCGGAACAGGGTCATCCCGGGCGCGCGCAGGCAGACGATGGTGGTGATGAAGTTGACCGCGCCGAGGATGGTGCTCACCCCGGAGACCGCCAGCCCCATCACCCACAGGTCGGAGCCGGGACCGGGCGAGTACACCGCCCCGTTGAGCGGGGCGTACGCGAACCAGCCGAACGCGGCCGCCCCTTGTTCGGTGAGGAACCCGGACACGACCATCAGAGCGCCGAAGAGGTACACCCAGTAGGTGAACGCGTTGAGCCGGGGGAAGGCGACGTCGGGCGCGCCGATCTGCAGGGGCATGACCGCGTTGGCGAAGCCGGTGAAGGTGGGGGTGGCGAACAGCAGCATCATCACGGTGCCGTGCACGGTGAACAGCTCGTTGTACTGCTGGTTCGAGAGGATCTGGGTGCCGGGGCGGGCGAGTTCGGCCCGCATGAGCAGGGCCAGGACCCCGGCGAACAGGAAGAAGGCGAACGCCGTCACGAGGTAGAGGTTGCCGATCACCTTGTGGTCGGTGGTCGACAGCCAGCGCAGCAGCGCCGCGCCCTGGCCGGCGCGGCGTTCGGTGCGCTGTCCGGCCTCCGTCCGGGCGGACCCCTCGGAACCGGAGGGCGGTGCGCCGTGGGGCGAGGGGTCCACTGACGTCATCCGGCCTCCCGAGCCTCGCCACCGCACCGCGGCCCGGCGGCCGCCGTACCGGTACCCCTCTCTGCTACAGCTGCGGGGGCGCGGCGGTGCGACGGCGCGCCGCAATGTGGCCCGGTCGGACCGGTCCGGCCGGGCCCCGCGGGCGGGGCGTGACGCCGCGGGCGCCGGGTCAGTCCGCGGCGTCCTTGGTGGTGATGAGGTCGGTCAGGGCCTGGATCCCGCCGTCGGTGAAGGCACGGCGCTGCCGGTCCGCGGGGGTGCCCTGCTGGAGCAGCCGGTGCAGGAGCGCACTGACCTCCCGCAGGTCGCCGGCCTCCTCCAGGGCGGGTGTGATGTGCTGGACCAGCATGTACAGCACGTCCCCGGCGCTCTGCCGGTGCCCGTTCGGGTCGAGGAGGGTGCCGCTCAGGCCGTACCGGGCCGCGTGCCACAGGGAGGCCTGGAGCAGTTCGGGGGCGCAGACGGGCGGCGGGGCGCCGGCCTTCTCCTCGTTGACCGCGGTGGTGATCAGGGCCCGGGCGATTCCGGCGAGCAGGACGGCGTCGTCGGCCTCCAGCTGCACGTCCAGGCACCGGATCTCGATCGTGGGGTAGCGCTCGGACAGCCGCGCCTGCCAGTACAGCTGGCCCCGGTCGGCGATCATCCCGGACTCCACGAGCGCGTCGATCCGCTGCTCGTAGTCCGCGAGCGAGTCGAAGTGCGGGGGGAGGCCGCTGACCGGCCACCGGCCGAAGACGATGGTGCGCCAACTCGCGAAGCCGGTGTCGCGCCCGTCCCACATGGGCGAGTTGGCGGACATCGCGAGGAGGGTCGGCAGCCAGACCCGCAGCCGGTTCATGGCGGCCACGCCGGTGTCCCGGTCGGGGATCGCGACGTGCACGTGCATCCCGTTGATCAGTTGCTCGTCGACCAGTCGGCCGGCCTCCTCGCGCATCTTGAGGTACCGCGTCTCCCGGGTGACCGGTACCGGGATCCCGTCCCGGAGCGGCACCGTGGCGGTCTTGGCGACCACGCACCCCTCCTGCTCGGCGGCGGCCGCCACCGCGTGCCGCAGCCGCAGCAGGTGGCCGCCGACCTCCTCCAGGTCCGTGCAGACGGGGGTGGCGACCTCCACCTGCGCCTGGAGCAGCTCGTGCTGGACCTCGCCCTCGTCCGCCCAGGCCCCGAGACCCGCCCGGGCCCGCACCTCCTCGGCGCAGGCCACCGGGAGGTGGGTGGCGGGGTCCAGCAGTACGTACTCTTCCTCAACCCCGACCGTGGTCATGTCCCGCCGTACTCCTCGCCGAGATACCCGTGCCGACCCCCGTGTCGAACTCCCTGTCGAACTCCTTGACGAGTGCCCCGCAGAAGGCTTCCAGGTCCGCCGGTTTCCGGCTGGTGACCAAGGTGGCGGGGGCGGCGCGGCACACGTGGACCTCCTCGTCCACCCAGGTGCCGCCGGCGTTGCGGATGTCGGTCGCCAGGCTGGGCCACGAGGTCAGCGTGCGGCCCCGTACGACGTCGGCCTCGACCAGGGTCCAGGGCGCGTGGCAGATCGCCGCGACCGGTCTTGCCGCGTCGAAGAAGCGCCGGACGAACCGGACGGCGCCCTCGTGCAGGCGCAGGGCGTCCGGGTTGGCCAGGCCACCGGGCAGGACGAGCGCGTCGAAGCCGTCCGCGGCCGCGACCGCGTCCTGCCCGAGCACGTCGTCGACGTGGTGGCGGCCGGCCTTCTCCAGGTGCCGGAAGGCGCGAACCTCCCCCGGCTTCGTGGAGACCAGCCGCGGTTCCCAACCGGCGTCGAGCACGGCTTTCCAGGGCTCGATGAGCTCGATCTCCTCGACGCCCGCGGGCGCGGTCAGAAAGGCGATGCGCACCAGGCTCACTTCCTTCGGTCCGGGGCCCGGGCCGGCGGTGCCCCAGGTGGGTTCCGCGTCTGCCCGCTAGGACTCACCTCAAGCATGGCAGGGATGCCCGTCCGCGGAACTCCGGGAAACCCGGGCATCCGGCGGCCGCCCGCCTCCTTCGGGCGAATCCGCCGGCGGGTGCGTGCGCCGTCCGGTCCTGCGTGGGACTTCGTACGGCGACGGACCTTCGCCACCGGCAGAGGCGGTACACGCGTAGATGAGCAGGCGATCCGCGGCACGGCCGGACCGCCACCCGGCGGGGCCGCGCGGGGACGGCCCGCGCTCCTCCATCCGGGTGGCGGCCCGCCGCACCCGCGCCCGGTACGGGGCCGGTCCGGGGACCCAGACCGGGGTGCGCGGCCGCAGGCCGCCGACCGGGTCGGGCGGGGGCCCGGGCGCGGTGTCGCCGCTGCTGCGGACGGCCGCCGCGTACGCCTGGCGGCTGCTGGTGGTCGGCGCGGCCGTGTACGCGGTCTTCGTGGTCCTGGGCCGGTTCCACGAGGTGGCCGTGGCCGTCTTCCTCGGGCTGGTCGGGGCCGCGCTGCTGCGTCCGCCGGCGGACCTGCTGGACCGGTGGATGCCGCGCCCGCTGGCGGTGGCGTGCGCGGTCGTCGGGAGCATCGTGGTCCTGATGGCGGTGCTGGCGGGCATCGGGGAGACAGTGGCCGTGCAGTGGCAGTCGCTGGTCACGGAGTTCCGGGTCGGCCTGGGCCGGCTGCAGGGGTGGCTGGACCGGGCGCCGTTCGGGATGGCCCCCGGCGCGCTGACCGACCTGCGGGAGCGGATCGGCTCGTACCTCACCAGCCACCGCACCTCGCTGCTCAGCACGGCCTGGGACAGCGCGGGCCGGGTGGCGCACGCGCTGACCGTGGGCGCGCTGGGGCTGTTCTGCGCGGTGTTCTTCATCGCGTCGGGCGAGCGGCAGTGGAACTGGCTGTGCGGCCAGCTCCCGCGGGGCGGGCGGGACCGGGCCCAGGTCGCCGGCCGGGCGGCGTGGCGGGCGTTCACCGGGTACACCCACGGGATCGTGCTCGTCGCCGCGACGAACGCCGTGCTCGTGGGCGTCGCGCTGTACGCCCTGGGGGTTCCGCTGGCGGTGCCGCTGGCCCTGCTGGAGTTCTTCCTCGCGTTCATCCCGCTCATCGGGTCCCCGATCGCCCTCGCGGTCGCCGTGGTCGTCGCGCTGGCGACCAAGGGTCCGCTGGTCGCCGCCCTCGTGGTCGCGCTGATCGTGCTCATCGGGCAGCTGGAGGGGCACGTGCTGCACCCGCTGGTGATGAGCTGGGCGGTGCGGCTGCACCCGGTCGTGGTGGCGCTGTCGGTGGCCGCGGGGACCATTGCCGCGGGGCTGGTCGGCGCGGTGGTGGCCGTACCCCTGGTGTCGGTGCTGTGGGCGGTGCGGCTGGCGCTGCGGCACCGGGCCGGCGGGGGCTGATCCGGGGACCGATCCGGGGACCGATCCGGGGACCGATCCGGGGACCGATCCGGCGGGCTGCTTTCGCGGCGGTCCGCCGCGGGTATATCCCTCAGGACAGCTCACGAGACGGCCGGGTCGCACAGCTGTGCGGCGCGACCACCCGTCGGAGGAGCCGACATGCTGCATGCAGAGGTCACCGAAGGAATCCCGCAGGACCCGTTGAGTGTGAGCACCGGCGAGGCCCGAGCCCTGTCGGAGACCCTTTTCCGCAGATTGCGGGCCCTGGAAGAAGGGACGGCCGAGTACTCCTACGTGCGCAACACCCTCGTGGAACTCAACCTCAGCCTGGTGAAGTACGCCGCGCGCCGCTTCCGCGGCCGCAGCGAGCCCATGGAGGACATCGTCCAGGTCGGGACGATCGGCCTGATCAAGGCCATCAACAGGTTCGACCCGGCGCGGGGCGTGGAGTTCACCACGTTCGCCCTGCCGACCATCACCGGGGAGATGAAGCGGTTCTTCCGCGACACCAGCTGGGCCGTCCGGGTGCCCCGGAGGCTGCAAGAGCTGCGGATCGGCGCCGCGAAGGCGCACGACGCGCTGGAGCAGGACCTCGGCCGCGAGCCGACCGACGGTGAGATCGCCGAGCACCTGAAGGTGAGCGAGGAGGAGTTCACCGAGGGGCAGAAGGCGGCGCACGCGTACTCGGCGCGGTCCCTGGACGCGCCGGTGCGCGAGGACGGCGACCGGCAGCCCGGATCCGACCGGCCCTCGCTGGGCGAGGAGGAGACGGCGTACGAGCGCATCGAGTGCCTGGAGTCCCTCAAGCCGGTTCTGGCCGCGTTGCCGGAGCGCGAGCGCACGTTGCTGTCGCTGCGGTTCGGGGACGAGCTGACCCAGTCCGAGATCGGCGAGCGGCTGGGACTGTCCCAGATGCACGTCTCGCGGCTGCTCAGCCGGACGCTGGCCACGCTGCGGGCGAGCCTGCTCGAGGAGACGTGACGCTTCTGGGCCTCACTTCGGGACCGGACACGGGACCCAGCAACTTCGCGACGTCGGGACCCGGACACGGGACCCAGCGCCGTCTAGCACCTGGCGCTGGCACCTAGCGCCGTCGCCTCGAAAGCGGTGACGCGACCTCGGCCCAGACCGTCTTGCCGGTGCCGTCCGGGCGGGGCTCCCAGCCCCAGTCCCGGGCGAGCCGGTCCACCACCAGCAGGCCGTGCCCGCCGGGGAGGGCGGGGTCCGTGGCCCTCCGGCGGCGGGGGTGCTCGGGGCTCCCGTCGCCGACCTCCATGCGGAGCCGGTCGGCGGTGCGGCGCAGCACCAGTTCGCTGGGGCCGCCGGCGTGCACACAGGCGTTGCTCACCAGTTCGGAGACCATCAGCAGGACGTCCTCGGCCAGCAGGACCTCCTCGACGGCCTCGGACCGGCCCGACTCCTCGTCGTCCGCCTCGTCGCCGTACTGCCCGTCGGCGTCCCGCCGCGCGTCACCGGCCGGCACGGGGATCCACTGCCAGGCGGTGAGGGCGTCCAGGGTGAAGTCGCGGCAACGCGCCACGACACCTCGGGCTCCGCGGCCGAGAGCCAGCCTCCGGATCTCCTCGCTCATGGCATGGTTCCCCGTTCCTCCTTGCCGTGCGACCTGCCGAGAGCCGCCTACCCGGCCGGGCCGAGAACATTCGCCGGGGGGCGGGTTCACGGTAGGAGCGCGGCGCCCCCGCAAAGGTATCTCGATGTCAAGATGCTTATCGCGGCGCTACGCTGACGCCAGAGGCCGCAGCGGGCCCGGGGAGTCGGGGCCGGGAGACCGGGCGGGGGACCGGGGCCGGAGGCCCGGAGCCGAGGGAGGAACCGTGACCGAGCGCAAGCCACCGGGCGTCAGCTTCGAGTCCTGGGTGGACCGGCAGATCCGCGAGGCCGCCGAGCGCGGCGCGTTCGAACAGCTGGAGGGCCTGGGCAAGCCGCTGGCCTCCGCCGACACCCCGTACGACGAGATGTGGTGGGTCAAGGAGAAGCTGCACCGCGAGGGCTTCGCCGCCCTGCCGCCGAGCCTCGCCCTGCGCAAGGAGGCCGAGGACGCGCTGGAGGCCGTGCACGCGGCCCGGTCGGAGCGGCAGGTGCGCGCCATCCTCGCGGAGGTCAACGAGAAGATCCGCGAGGCCCTGCGCATGCCTCCGCCCGGGCCCCCGCTGCTCCTGTCCGTCTTCGACGTCGACGAGGTCCTCGCGGCCTGGCGCGCGCAACGCACGGGCTGACGCGCAGCCCAGGGGTGGCGGCCTCGGGGGCGCCGGCGCCGACGTGCCCGTCCGGCACTCCCGGCCGACAGCCATAGACAGTGCTACAAATGGTCTCGTGGCCCATCCTTGCAACCCGTGCCGGGGACGTCGGTGCGGTCACTGAGCGGGAAACGCCCGCGGAGCGTCGCCAGACAGGTATTCGTCCTTCAGGTGGCGATCGTGGTGCTGCTCTCCGCCGGCGCGGTGCTGGCCCTCCTCCTCCAGTCGCGCCACGACGTCGAGCGGGAGGCCCGCAACCGTTCCGTGGCCGTCGCCGAAACCTTCGCGCACTCCCCCGCGCTGCGCGAGGCGCTGCGCTCCTCGGATCCGTCCAAGTCCCTCCAGCCGCTGGCGGAGCAGACGCGGAAGGCCGCCGGGGTCGATTTCATCGTGGCGATGGACACCAACGGCATCCGGTACTCCCATCCGCTGCCCGACCGGATCGGCAAACGCTTCGTCGGAACGATCGAGCCCTCGCTGCAGGGCCGCGTGCACACCGAGAGCGTGGAGGGACCGCTGGGCAAGGAGATCCAGGCGGTGGTGCCCGTCTTCGCGGAGGGCGACAAGGGCAAGGTCGAAGCGCTGGTGTCGGCGGGGCTCACCGTGGAGAACGCGAGCGGCGCCGTCGACCAGCAGCTCCCGGTGATCCTCACCACCAGCGCGGCCGGCCTGGCCCTCGGCACCGCCGGCGCCGCGCTGATCAGCTGGCGCCTGCGCCGGCAGACCCACGGTCTCGGCCCGCTCGAAATGACCCGGATGTACGAGCACCACGACGCGGTGTTGCACTCCGTACGCGAAGGGGTGCTGATCACCGACGGCGGCGGACGGCTGCTCCTCGCGAACGACGAGGCGAAACGACTGCTCAGCCTGCCGCCCGGCGCCGAGGGCCGGCACATCCGCGAGCTCCCGGAGCTCGACGGGCACCTGGCCGACCTGCTGCTCTCCGGGCGGGAAGCCACCGACGAGGTGATGGAGGCGGGAGAGCGGCTGCTGGTCATCAACCAGCGGTCGACCCGGCCGTCGGGCAGCAGGACCGAAGGCATGGCCGTCACCATCCGGGACTCGACCGAGATGCAGGTCCTGACCACCCGGGCCGAGGCCGCCCGCAGGCGGCTCAGGCTGCTCTACGACGCCGGGGTCGGCGTCGGCACCACCCTCGACGTGGAGCGGACCGCCCAGGAGCTCGCCGACGTCGCCGTGCCCCGCTTCGCCGACTTCGTCACCGTCGACCTCGCAGAACCGGTCCTGCTCGGCGACGAGCCCACCGCAGCCGCCGTCGACCTGCGCCGCACCGGCGTGGGCGGCATCCGCGACGACGTCCCCCTCTACCCCCGCGGCCGGCTGATCGACTTCCTGCCCTCCACCCCGCAGGCGCGCGGCCTCAGCAGCGGCCGGGCCGAGGTGATCACCGACCTGGCCGACGCCCCCGGCTGGCACGCGCAGGACCCGCCGCGCGCCCGGGCCATCATCGACTACGGCGTCCACTCCCTGATCACGGCGCCGCTCAAGGCCCGCGGCGTCGTCCTCGGCGTGGTCAACTTCTGGCGCTCCGAGAAGCCGGAGCCGTTCGACGAGGAGGACCTCTCCCTCGCCGAGGAGCTCGTCGCCCGGGCCGGGGTCAGCATCGACAACGCCCGCCGTTACACCCGCGAACACGCCCTCGCCGTCGCCCTCCAGCACAGCCTGCTGCCGCGCGACCTGCCCGAACAGGACGCCGTCGAGGTCGCCCACTACTACCTGCCCGCGCAGTCCGGCGTGGGCGGCGACTGGTTCGACGTGATCCCGCTCCCCGGCGGCCGGGTCGCGCTCGTCGTCGGCGACGTGGTCGGCCACGGGCTGCACGCGGCCGCGGCCATGGGCCGGCTGCGGACCGCCGTACTGAACTTCACCTCCCTCGACCTGCCGCCCGACGAGCTACTGGCCCGCCTCGACGACCTCGTGCAGTACACCGACCAGAACGGGGAAGGCGGTGGAGCCGAGGGCGGCCTGCTCGGCGCCACCTGCATGTACGCCGTCTACGACGCCGTGGCCCGGCGCTGCACGCTGGCCCGCGCGGG
This sequence comes from Streptomyces sp. NPDC127106, assembly GCF_042677605.1. Taxonomy (NCBI): domain Bacteria; kingdom Bacillati; phylum Actinomycetota; class Actinomycetes; order Kitasatosporales; family Streptomycetaceae; genus Streptomyces; species Streptomyces sp. NPDC127106. The sequence continues at coordinate 367,959 of NZ_JBHXTC010000001.1, forward strand.
CCACGTGCCGCCGGCGGTGGTGTACCCGGACGGCCGGGTCGAGACGCCCGACCTCCCCGCCGGCGCGCCGCTGGGGCTCGGCGGGTTCCCCTTCGAGGCGGCGGAACTGGAGCTCCCGGAGGGCAGCCAGCTGGTGCTGTACACGGACGGGCTGATCGAGGACCGCGCCCGGGACATCGACGAGGGGCTCGACCTGCTGCGGTCCGCACTCGCCCACGCCGACCGCAAGCCGGAGGACACGGTGGCGGCGGTGCTGCAGGAGCTGCTGCCGGTCCGCGCCCGCGACGACGTGGCCCTTCTCGTCGCGCGGACCTCGGTGCTGGCGGCAGACCGGATCGCCGAGTGGGAGGTCCCGTTCGAGCCCAGCGCGGTCGCGACGCTGCGCGCGGTCGCCGTGGAGAAGCTGGACGAGTGGGGGCTGTCGGAGCTCTCGTTCAGCACCGAGCTGGTGCTCAGCGAGCTCATCACCAACGCGATCCGGCACGGCGCGGAGCCGGTGCGCGTACGCCTGCTCCGCGACCGGGTGCTGACCTGCGAGGTCTTCGACGGCAGCAGCAGTTCGCCGCGGCTGCACTACGCGACGACCACCGACGAGGGGGGCCGCGGGCTCTTCCTGGTGGCCCAGCTCAGCCGGCGGTGGGGGGCGCGGTACACGCCGGAGGGGAAGGTCATCTGGTCGGAGCAGCAGCTACCGGACGGCGGGGAGGGCTGAACTCCTTCCGCACACCTTCTGGCCGTTCGTCCTCGCAGTCACCCTGGCCACGGCGGCGCATGCCGCCGGGCAGGCGGCGCGCAGCCCGATCATCAGGCGCCACGGCGGGATCCGGCCCCAGGAGTTCCGCGCCTACCTGCGGGCCGCGACCAACATCGGCATCTCCCTCGGCGCCCTCTTGGCCGGCTGGGCGGTCCAGGTCGGCACCTACTCCGCGTACGGGTCCTCGTCCTCGGCAATGCCGTCTCCTTCGCGGCCGCGGCGGCGATCCTGTTCTTCCTGCTGCCGGGCGACGGGCCCGGTCCGGTGGCCGACGGGCCCCGCTGGGCTGCACTGGGGGACCGCCCCTACCTCCTGGTCACCGCGCTCGACGGCATCATGGCCATCCAGTTCAAGGTGCTGACCGTGGCGATTCCGCTGTGGCTGGTGGAGGCGACCACCGCACCGCACCGGATGGTCTCGGGCACCATGCTGGTCAACACGGTCATCGTGGTCGTCTTCCAGGTGCGGCCAGCCGCAGCATCGACTCCCTCGAAGCGGGCGGCAGCGCCTACCGCCGCTCGGGCGTGGCCTTCCTCGCCTCCTGCGCGCTGGCCTCCCTGGCCGCCGGGGTGCCGGCGTGGGCCGCTGCCGGACTCCTGGCGGGCGCGGTCGTGGTGCACACGCTCGGCGAGCTGTGGCACGCGGCAGCCGGCTTCGAGGTGTCGTTCGCCCTCGCACCGGAGCGGGCGACCGGCCAGTACCTGGGCGTGTTCGGCTTGGGCGCCGGCCTGTCGGAGACCCTCGGGCCGGGGCGGCTCATCGCCCTGTGCATCACGTGGGGCCGCCCGGGCTGGTACGTCGTCGGTGCGGTGTTCGCCCTCACCGGGCTGGCCGCGCCCTACGCCGTCCGCTGGGCGCAGCGCGTCCGGCAGCAAGCGGCGCCCGTGCCGGTGCCGGGTGCGGCCGGGGGCGGGGCTGCGACCGGGGGCGGGGCTGCGACCGGGGCCGCGCGCGGGGGTCAGCTGGCGCCGTAGCGGGCGCCGATGCCGTCGAGGATGAGCTGGAGCCCCTCCTCGAACTGGGCGTCGTAGTCATCGAAGAGGTGCGTCCCGGCGGCAGCTGCGAGCGGGTAGTCGGCCAGGCGCTCGCCGCGCTCGGCCACGTCGAAGCCCTCCCGCCGCTCGCCCGGGACGGGGTGGACGCCCTGCTCCTCCGTGACGAAGCCCAGGGTGTACACGAAGGCGGTCGCGAGGGCGCGGACGGCCTGGGGCAGGTCGAGGCCGGCCTCCTGAAGGGCCCGGAGGTGGGCCTCCACGTGTTCGCCGTGCCCGGTGCCGGTGAAACGGGAGCCGCTGAAGACTCGCGCGCCGTCCCGGTAGGAAAGCAGCGTGCGCCGCAGGTGGCGGTTGCTGGCCAGCAACATCGCGCGCCACTCGGGCCCCTCCGCCCCGGCCCCGTGCGGCGGCGGCACGGCAGCCGGGTCGGCGGTCATGCGCCGGTGCATCTCGGTGGCCATCTCGTCGATGAGCTCTTGCTTGTTCTTGAAGTGCCAGTACAGCGCGGGGGCCTTGACGTCCAGTTCGGCCGCGATGGCCCGCAGCGTGAGCTTCTCGAGCCCCGTCTCGTTCAGCAGGCGCAGGGCGGCCTCGGCGACGGTCAGGCGGCTCAGCGGCGGGACGCGGGGCGGCGTGCGGTCGGGCTCGGGGGTCATCGCCGGCCTCTCTCCTGTGATCACGCGGCCACGCCGCGTCCGGGACATCGGGGTTGACAGCTTAACAACGTTAAGTGCATCCTCGTGCCATGAGCTCCTTAACGACGTTAAGGAGCGGTGGGGAAGTGTGGCGGGCGCGCTGCGCCCGGACGACGAACGGGGATGACGATGAGCGCACGTATGAACCAGATCGGGGCCGACGGCGTGACGGACGTGCTGGTGGTCGGCGCGGGCCCGACCGGCCTGGCCCTGGCGTGTTGCCTGGCGCGGCGGGGGGTGCGCCCGCTGGTGGTGGAGCGGGCGGCAGGGCTGTTCCCGGGCTCGCGCGGCAAGGGGATCCAGCCGCGGACGCTGGAGGTCTTCGACGATCTCGGTGTGCTGGAGGAGGTGCTGCGCTGGGGCGGCCCGGCCCCGGTGGGAATGGCGTGGAAGGACGGCGTACGGCTGGGCGAGCACCACATGTTCGACGAGACGGAGCCCACCGAGCAGGACCCGTACACGGGCCCCTGGATACTGCCGCAGTGGCGGACGCAGGAAATCCTGCTGGCCCGCCTGCGAGAACTGGGCGGTGACGTGCGGTTCGGCACGGAGCTCACCGCTCTCGCTCAAGACGCCAACGGCGTCGAGGCCCTTCTTTCGCCGGACGGGGGCCCGGCTGCCGCGTTCCGTGCGCGGTACGTCGTCGGCGCCGACGGCGGCCGGTCCACGGTCCGCCGGCTCACCGGCATCAAGATGACCGGCGAACGCATCGACCCCACCCCGCTCGTCGTGGCAGATGTGGTGGTCGACCACCTGGACCGCGACAACTGGCACCTCTTCCCGCCGGCCGAGGACGGCAGCCGGGGCTTCGCCGCCCTGTGCCCGCTGCCCCACACGCAGGAGTTCCAATACGTCAGCCAGTACCGCGAGGTGCGGGCCGACCTCTCCGCCGACGACGTCCGCGCCCTGGTGGCCGAGCTCACCCACATCCGGGCCGAGGACGTCCGGGAGGTCCGCTGGGCCTCGGACTTCACGGTGAACGCGGCGCTCGCGGACCGGTTCCGGGAGGGGCGGGTCTTTCTGGCCGGGGACGCGGCGCACATCCACTCCCCGGCCGGCGGCCAGGGCCTCAACACCAGCGTCCAGGACGCCTACAACCTGGGCTGGAAGCTCGCCGCCGTGCTGTGCGACGGCGCACCCGAGAGCCTGCTCGACACGTACGAGGAGGAGCGCCTGCCCGAGGCGGCCGCCGTGCTGGGACTGTCCACGCGCATCCACCGCGGCGAGGCGCGCCGCGGGGCCGCCACCCGCCAGCTCGGCATCCACCACCGGGACTCGTCGCTGTCCCGCGAGACCCGGTCCGGCCTGCCGGAGGACGCCCTCACCGCGGGCGACCGTGCCCCCGACGGCCGGCGCGACGGGCTGCGGCTGTTCGACCTCTTCCGGGGGCCGCACTTCACCCTGCTCGCCGTCGACACCGAGCTGCCGGAGCGGCTCCCGCCGCTGCCGCAGCTGCGCACGGCCCGCATCGGCGCCTACGAGGGGTACGGCCGCGGCCTGTTCCTGATCCGCCCCGACGGTTACACGGCCTGGGCGGGGTCCTCCGCGTCGGAAGCGGCCGACCTGGCGGACTGGTCGACCCGGGTAGGGGGTCCGGCAGCGGGCCCCATACCGGCAGCCGGCTGACCGCCCCGCCGGAGCCGATCAGGGGACCGCGGCGCGGCGACGGGGCGCGCCGCGGCCTCCCGTGCTGCCGAGTGGCCCCCCGTTGTCGGGAGGCCGGGCCGGGGTGCGTACGCTCACCTCTCCAGACCAGGGGAGGAGACATACATGCAGGTCAGGTCCAGACGACAGATACTCGCAGCGATCGGGGCGGCCGCGCTGGCGCCGGCGACCGCCGGGTGCCTGCCGCTGGGAGGGCTGGGCGAGGAGCGCGAGACCGGACCGATCGGCCCGGTGGCACAGGCACTGGGCCCGGACGGGACCACCATCGTGGTCGGTGACCCGTCGGCGAAGCTGACCGTCAAGCTCTTCGAGGATCCGAGCTGCCCCGCCTGCGCCGATTTCGAGACCACCGGTACCGGGCCCCGCCTGCTCCGTATGGCGGCCGCAGGCGAGCTCCAGCTGCACTTCGCGCTGGGATCGTTCCTCGGCTCCGGGTCCAAGCGGGCGGTCAACGCCCTGCGTGCGGCACTGGACAAGGGCAAGTTCGTCGACCTGCACCAGGCGGTCTACGACGGACAGGCATCGGCCAAGCGGCGCGGCGGCTTCAGCACGAACACCCTGCTCGAGCTGGCCGGCACGGTCGAGGGGCTGCGCAGCGGCGACTTCGACGACGCGGTGCGCACGGCCCGGCACCGAGAGTTCGTCGAGGCCGCCGACGAGGCCCTCGGCAGGTCCTGGGTGCGCGGGACCCCGTCGATGGAGGTCAACGGGTGGCCCGTGACGGAGGACGACCGCGATGTCATGGACGACGGGGCAGCCCTCCGCCGGTACCTGAAGTCGACCGCCGAGCACCCGCCGCGCCGCTGAGCGGCGGTGCGGGAGCGCGGGGCGCGGGCTCAGGTGTGGCTGTTCTTCGACGCGTAGTGCTCGATGATCTGGATGGCCGCCATGTCGTCGGCGTGCTGGCCGCGCTCGAACTCGGGGGCGTCCTTGACCTCGGCCCGTGTGGCGGACAAGTGGACGGTCTCGTTCTCTTCGTCCACCCGGGTGACGACGGAAGCCGGGACCAGGACGTGCCGCCCGAAGATCCACGGGCCGGTGTCCACCACCATGAACTGCCGTCCGACGTACTCGCTGTGCCGGTCCACCTTGCCGATGGCCCCGTCGGAGGCCTCGACCTTGTAACCGATGAGGTCGGCCATGTCAGCGGCCATACGTCCTCACCTCTCCTGTTGGGCTGGGGGCGTCCCCCGTCCACCCGCCCGGCCGAGGGCGAGCGCCGTCCGGCCCGGACGGGGTCATCCGGTCGCCTACCCACTGGGCGCGACTCCACACAGACCCGGGCGGGCCGCGGGCCGCCGCCTCCCCGGCCGGTACGGCCCCGCCGGGGGTGTTTGGCGGGGCCGCGGCCGCAGTGTGCGGGAAGAGACGAAGCGCGGGAGGAGGCGGTGGGGTCAGGTGCGGAAGGGGCCCGTCACCTCGTAGGTGATGCCGCCGGAGGAGCTGCCGCTGGTGCCGCGCTGGCTGGAGAAGTACAGCCGGTTGCCGGCGGGCGAGAAGGCGGGCCCGGTGATCTCGGAGGCCGACTGACCGTTGATCCGCAGGAACGGCGCGACGACGTCGTCCGGGGTGATCACGCAGATCTCCATGGTGCCGCCGTCCTCGGCGACGTACAGGTCGCCGAACGAGGACCCGGTGACGTTGTCGACGCCGGTGAGCGGGGCGCCGCCGCCGACCACGAGCGAGTCGTCGTAGGCCAGCTCGTAGGTGCTGCCGGCGAGGTTGAGCTGCCAGACGCGGTTGTCGCCCTTGGTGGTGAACCAGACCGTGTCGTTGGCGTAGTGGCAGCCTTCGCCGCCGTTGAAGCGCTTGGCGCCGGACACCTGGTTGCGGGTGGTGGTGGGCGAGCCGTCCGGATCCGGCACGTTCTGCCAGCTGAAGGATCCCGAGGTGCCGGAGCCGGCGACGAGGACCTGGAGGGTGCCGGAGGAGAGGTTGCCCCAGGTGGCGGGCAGGAAGCGGTAGAAGCAGCCGTCCGACTCGTCCTCGGTCAGGTAGACCGCTCGCCGGACCGGGTCGGCCGCAGCCGCCTCGTGCTTGAAGCGGCCCATCGCGGGCCGCCGCACGGCCGCGTTCACGCCCCACGGGTCGGTCTCGTAGACGTAGCCGAGGCTGACCTCCTCGCAGGACAGCCAGGTGTTCCAGGGCGTCTTGCCGCCCGCGCAGTTCTGGCGGGTGCTGGAGAGGATCCGGTACGCGGAGGTGACGGCGCCCGATGCGTTGAAGCGGACCGCGCTCGCTCCGCCGGACGGGTTGATCTCCGAGTTGGACACGTAGATCCAGCCCGTGCCGTCGGCATAACACGCACCGCCGTCGGGGGCGCTGTGCCACTTGTACGAGGTACCCGAGACGGTCTGGCCGGAGCGGGCGACGACGCGGCTGGTGAAGCCGCTGGGCAGCATGATCCCGTTCGCGTCGGCCGGGTCGAGCGCCCCGTACGGGCCGGGGCCCGGCTGGGCGGGGGCGGCATAGGCGGCGCCGCGCATGAGCGTGCCGCCGAAGGCGGCGGCGGAGGTGCCGACGGCAGCGCCGCGCAGGAAGGTACGACGTTCCACGATCACTCCTCGATGAGGGGGAGAGCGGGGGAGCGGGGGGAGCGCTGAGGAAGCTAGGGCCCGGGTGTTGCGCCCGTGCCAACGCCGGGTGTCGCGGGGACGGCCGCTGCCGGACCCCGAGACGACCGGGAGGGCCGGCGCGAGGGTACCGCCGCGCCCGTGAGGTGTCCCGCCCCGATCCACGGAAAAGGCGTCGCCCCGTCGCGCCCGCCCCGGATGACCGCTCATGCGCGGGCCGCCGAACCGCTCCCGCAGGCGCGCTGGTCCCCTGCACGCGCGGTGGGCCAGTTGCGGGGGTACCGCACGAGCGAACGGTCGCACGAACGTACGAGGACCTTGGCAGGCGGATTCCACTTGCCCGCAAAATCGAACAAGTGGCCTAATTCAGGCATGACGCGAACCGAGTTCCCCGATGACCTCCTCCTCATCCAGATCAGTGTGATCCAGACTTACGCCTCCCTCGCCCGGCAGTCCGGGGGAGGCAGCACCCGACTGCGACGCGCACTGATCCACGAGCTCCGGCTCCTGTACGCCCATCCGTACTGGACCGACGCCGCACACTCGTACGCCGACCTGGTCGCACTGCGCCGTCTGGCCCGCGCCCGAGCCTGGGTGGAGGCCGCATGACCCCCGGCCGGCCGGGCCGCGCCGGCCCCCGTGCCGGTTCCGACCCAGGCCGCCCCTTCCGGTGCACGCGGGCGACGTTCGGTCCCGGCCGCTGAGCGGCGATTGTCGCCGGAGCGCGAGCCCGCACGCCCGGCCAGGGGTCAACTCCGAGCCCCCGTGTCACGGCGGCAGCGGTGATCCGGTGCACACCTAGCCACCCGTGGCCGAGAAGTGCTGGTAGTCGGGGTTCGACCAGCGGCCGCCCCAGCGCCAGCCCACCTCCTCGAAGGCCCGGGTGACGACGCCGGGGCCGATCATGCCCGGAGCGGCGCGGTCGCGGCGGAGGTAGGGGCGGCTTGCGGGCGGGTGGGCGGTGCCGGAACGGTCCACGTAGGGGTTCTCCAGCGGGTTGATGTCGACGGCGTCCCCGTAGGCGTGCCGGGAGAGCCGGGAGGCGTCCCCGGTGACCCGGCGGCAGTTGAAGGCGGAGGTGTTGTCGTCGGCCATCGACTTCGCGTCGTCGCCGCCGTACGCCGAGACGGGTCGTATCCGGCGGATCGGGAAGCGGGCCCGGAAGGCCTCGCCGAAGACGTACAGCAGCGGGCGGACCACGCGTTCGTGGACGACGAGCTCCCCCCGGTGGACCTTGCCGTCGAAGCCCCAGTGGTTCATCCGGATCAGCCGCAGCCGATCGGGGCCGACCGGGCAGCCGGGGCGGTACGTGGCGCCGAGCGCTGCCGGCGGAACCGTCGTCACCCGGGCGGCCAGTTCGCGGGTCCGGGCCTCCGCCCGCAGGCCGGGCGGCGGGAGCGACACGGTCCGCGTACACGACGGGGCGGCGACGCCGAGCACGACGACCACGGCGACGGCGAGGGGGGCGAGGCGCACCGGCCCACGGTAGACGGGGCGGACCCGCCGCCCCGTACGCCACGCGGGCCACACGGGCTGCACGGGCCACGCGGACGACGTCTTACGTTCTCCCCTTCCTTCCGCTCCTTCCGCTCCTTCCACTTCTCTCGTTCCTTCCGCTCCTCCCGGGCCCGCGGCGGTCAGCGACCGGTGCGGGCGATGCTCTGGCGGGGGAGGTCCTCTTGCGTGGGCGCCGCCGAGCCGCTTTGGTGATCCGGATCACCCACGGGGCAACGGGAAGGCGGCCACGGATGGCGGACACCACCCAGACCGGCACCGAAGCGGGCGAGAACCTCGCCCCGCGCACGCCGAGTTGGCGGTCCATCGGCCCGGGGATGGTCGTCGCGGCGACCGGTGTCGGCGCCGGAGACCTCGTCGCCACCCTCATCGCGGGCAGCAAGTTCGGCTACACCCTGCTGTGGGCCGCGGTGATCGGCTGCCTGGTCAAGATCTCCCTCGCGGAGGCCGCCGGCCGCTGGCACCTCGCCACCGGCCGCACCCTGTTCGACGGCTGGCGCAGCCTCGGCTCCTGGACCAGCGTCTACTTCGCGGGGTACGTCGTCGTCTGGGGGTTCGTCTACGGCGCCGCCGCGATGTCCTCGAGTGCGCTCCCGCTGGCCGCGCTCTTCCCGGGCGTGACGGACCTGAAGGTGTGGGCGGTGCTGTGCGGCCTGTCCGGCCTGGTGTTCGTGTGGTTCAACCGGTACGCCGTCTTCGAGAAGGTCATGACGGGCCTCGTCGGCGTGATGTTCACGGTGACCGTCTATCTCGCCATCCGGGTCACGCCCCACCTCGGCTCGGCGCTCGCCGGCCTCGTGCCGGTCCTGCCGGACGGTTCGCTGGTCTACACGCTCGGCCTGATCGGCGGAGTGGGCGGGACGATCACGCTCGCCGCGTACGGCTACTGGGTCAACGCCAAGGGTTGGACGGACGCCGGCTGGATGAGGGTGATGCGGCTCGACAACCGCATCGCCTACCTCACCACCGGCGTCTTCGTGGTGGCCATGCTGTTCGTCGGGGCCGAGCTGCTGTACGCGTCCGGGGTGGCGCTGGCGAAGGGCGACAAGGGGCTGCTCGACCTGAGCGGCGTCCTGGAGGAGCGCTACGGGGCGGCGACCGCCAAGCTGTTCCTGGTCGGTTTCTTCGCCACGTCCTACACCTCGCTGATCGGCGTCTGGCACGGCGTCAGCCTGATGTTCGCCGACTTCGCGGCCACATACCGGCCGTCCCTCGTCCCCGCGGGGACCAGCCCCGAGCGGTCGCTGCCCTTCCGGGCCTACCTGCTCTGGCTCACCTTCCCGCCCGTCAGCCTGCTCTTCCTGGACCAGCCCTTCGGGCTCGTCGTCGTGTACGGGGTGATCGGCGCGCTCTTCATGCCGTTCCTGGCGCTGACCCTGCTCCGGCTGCTCAACTCCGCGCGCACGCCCGCCGCCTGGCGCAACGGGCTGCTGAGCAACGCGATGCTGGGGGCCGCCGGGCTGCTGTTCGTGGTGTTGTGCGTACAGCAGCTGCGGGACCTGGCCGGGTGACCGCCCCCGCGGCCCCCCGCCCGGAGCACCGGAACTTCGTCAGGGCCGCACCCCGGAAGCCCGTCGGCAGCGACCCGCTGCCGTCCGGGTTCCGCAGAACGGCTTCCCCGCCCGCCACGCGCGGCGGTCAGGGAGATGCCGGGTTGCCGGCGCGCAGGATGCCGTCGAGTTCCGCCTGGATCCACGTCCGCTCGGCGTCGCCGTACCGCGGGCCGGTGTTCTCGACGACCGCCCAGCCCTTGTCGCCCTCGGGGGCCGCGAGTTCCACCAGGTGGTGGTCGAGTCGCCCGGTGATCATCACCGCGAGCAGGGAGACGTACTCGCGCTGCAGGTCGGGGCCGAGCTCGCCCCCGCCGGGCACCTCGACCACGGCCTGGTACCGGCCCTCCCCGAGCAGGGCGCAGGTGGTCTGGACGGCGCGGATGAGCACTTCGAACCGCTCCCCGCTCAGGCGGGCCCGTACCCCTTCCAAGTAGGAGCCCAGGACCTCGGCTTCGGGGCCGCCGTCATCCCGTTCGGCCGGACGGTTCTCGACCACGTTCCCACCCCTCCCGGACGGCCATGTCCACGCGCAGTCTAGGCAGAACCCCCTGTCTCCAAGGCGCTCTTCGACCACTTGCCCGCTCCCCCGCAGCATCCCGGCCAACCGGCCCCGGCGGTACGCGACCGGGCCGCAGGGGTCGGCGACTATGCCATCCACATATTCTGTACGAATAGACAGCATGGGTTTTCGGGACCAATTCACCATGTTCCGTCGCCCCACGTTGACAGCCCTGTCCCCCCTGGGGGTTAATTGCTTTGCAGATGGCCGGATCCGTTCGACATACGACCGATTCCTCCCCACAAACATCACACATCCCCATGAAAATTCCGCAGCGAAGGGGGAACGTTCCAGGTCGCAGTGCTCATGTTTCACAGTGAGCGAGTACTGACGGACGAAACTTCTCCATGGGGGGGACCAAATGGCCGGGCTCACCGATTTCACCGTTCCGGATTTCCATCTTCCTTTCGGGAACGCGAAGCACCCGCACGCGGCGCGAGCCAATGCGGAGGCCACGGCCTGGGCGGTGGAACACGAACTGGTGACCGATGCCGTGGACCAGTTCGCGGGCATCGGATTCGGCCACCTCGCGGGCCGGGTGAGCGGCGAGGTTCCGTACGAGACGGTCGTCCTGCTGGCCGAGTGGATGGCGTGGTCGTTCGTCCTGGACGACCAGCACGACCACCTCATCAGGAACGGCCAACTCGCCGCATGGCAGCCCGTCGTCGGCGCCATCGCCGAGTACCTGGGCACGGGGCGGATCAACAGCGCACCCGCGCACGGGAACCCGCTCGTGCGCGGGTTCACCGAGCTCTGCGACCGGATCCTGGCCGGCCTGTCCGAGCCGGCTGCGGCCCGCTTCCGGGCCCATTTCCGGCTCGTCCTGCGCTCGTTGGACCAGGAGGCGGGCAACAGGCGGGCCGGCGGCCGCCCGACGGTCGAGGACTACGTCTTCCTGCGCCGGCACAGCTCCCAACTGCTGCCCATGCTGGACATGGTGGAGGCAGGACTGGGCATCGACCTGCCGCAGCGCATCCACGACCTGCCCGCGTTCCGGGAGGTCGTCGCGAGCGCCCTGGACATCATCGGGTGGGAGAACGACGTGTTCTCGCTGCCGAAGGAGCACTCCTGCGGGGACAACAACAACCTCGTCTCCCTCATCGCCTCCTGGGACCGGTGCTCGCTGGCCGACGCGCTGCGGACGGTGGAGGGCCGCATCCACGCCCGCATAGAGGAGTACCTGGAGTGCGAGCGGCGCCTGTTCCAGGTCCTGGACGCCGGGGAAGGGACCGAGCCGGCCCTGCGCGAGGCGGTCTCCCGATGCGTACGCAGTTATGAAGACTGGATGATCGGTGCGGATCTGTGGCAGCGTTACGAGTGCACGCGGTACAGCGACGAACGGTTCGCGGCCGGGCTGGAGTCTGCGTACACCCGCCCGGACCTGGTATCGGTGGCATGACGAGGGGGTCCGCCCGTGGCACACGTGGAACCGGGGGGCCGCACGGCCGGTGCCCCCGCGGCACCGGGGCGGTTACCGCTCCTCGGACACGCCCTCCAGCTGTGGCGGCAGCCGATCCCCTTCCTGGAGTCGCTGCGGGACCACGGTGAAGTCGTACGGATCGACATCGGCACCTGGCCGGTCCACGTCCTGACCACCCCCGAGCACGTCCACTCCGTACTGGTGCAGCAGGCGCAGCGCTTCGGCCGCGGGCGGATCTTCGACCGGCTCCGCCCCGTGTTCGGCAACGGGATCGTGACGACCGACGGCGACTTCCACCGCGGGCAGCGGCGGATGATCCAGCCGGCGTTCCACCGGAACCACATCACCGAGTACGCCGAGGCCATGTGCCGGCAGGCCGAGGCCATGTCCGCGTCGTGGACGGCCGGGCGCGAGGTGTCGATCGTCACCGAGACCCGCCGCTACGCGATGTCCTCGGTCGCCGAGATGATCTTCTCGGGGGAGCTGAGCCGCCCCGCCGTCGCCGAGGTGCACCGCTCCCTGCCGGTCGTCCTGGAGGGCATGCTGCTGCGCGCGGTCATGCCCAAGTCCCTGGACCGGCTGCCGCTACCGCTCAACCGCCGGTTCGACACGGCCGCCGAGCGCCTCCGCGGGATCATCGACGAGGTGATCGCTCAGTACCGGGACCGGGACCCTCAGGGCCGCCACGACCTGCTCTCGCTGCTGCTGTCGAGCACGGACCCGGAGACGGGCCGGACGATGGACCCGGAGCAGGTACGGGACGAGGTGATCGCCATCATGTTCTCCGGTACGGAGACCTCCGCGACCACGCTGGCCTGGATGTTCCACGAGATCGGCCGCCACCCGGAGGTCGAGGAACGGCTGCACGCCGAGGTCGACGCGGTGGTGGGCACCCGGCCCGTCCGCCCTTCGGACCTCGCCGGGCTGACGTACACGCAGCGCGTCTTCCAGGAGGCGCTGCGGCTGCACTCGCCGCTGCTGTTCACCCGCCGCGCCCTGGTCCCGATCACCCTCGGCGGCGTGTCCGTCCCGGAAGGGGCCGAGCTGGCCTACAGCCCGTACGCGCTGCACCGGGACCCTTCGCTGTTCCGCGACCCGGAGGTCTTCGACCCGGACCGCTGGCAGCGGGACGAGGGCGAACGCCCGCGCGCCCACCGGTACATCCCGTTCGGGGCCGGCCAGCACAAGTGCATCGGGGACTCGTTCGCGGTGGCGGAGATCCTGACCGCGGTGGCGAGCGTGGCCTCCCGGTGGCACCTCCAGCCCGCCCCGGGGGTCTCCGTGCGCGAGGTCCCCGCGGGGATCCCGCAGCCCAGCGCACTCCCCATGATCCCGGTCGCGCGCCGCTGACCGGGCCGGTCCGACCGCACTCCACGTAACCGCCAGCCGCCGACCCCGCCGGGACCCCCGGCGCGGTCCGATCGTTTACGTTCTCCCGCCGGTCGCTTCCCGCCATTTCTCGATCAATCCACCGCGAGGAAGTGCGCGGAGGGTACAGCATGGCACTCGCACGGGTGGCGGGATACGGAGAATGCAACGTGATTCGGCAACGTCTCGTCCCCAGGGCCATACACTCGGCCGCACGCGCAGGAGGGGGCAGGAATGTCGTATGCCATGGAACCCAGAGGAGGGGCGGACAAGCCCCTGCTCGAGCGGGAGTCCGAATTGCTGGCGATCCGACGCGCAGTGGACGATGTGCGCGGCGTGTCGGATCAGGGTGCGGGCGCGGCCACCCGCCGCGGAGGTGTGCTGACCTTCGCGGGATCGGCCGGCATAGGCAAGACCACGCTGCTGGGTGAGGCCCGCCGGTACGCCGTGGACCACGGCTGCACGGTGCTGTTCGCACGCGGCGGCGAACAGGAGCGGCAGGTGCCGTTCCACGTGATGCGGCAACTCATCCAACCGACCTTCGCGGCCATGGCCGAGGAGGACCGGCGTGCCGCGCTCGGCAACTGGTACGCCATCGTCGCCCCGGCGCTCGGTCTGACCGCGGCCCGGAAACGCCCGACGGCACCGGACCCACAGGGCGTGCGCGACGGTCTGGACTGGGTCGTCACCCAGCTGACGGTGCGCAGCGCGCCGGTCGTCCTCATCCTCGACGACGCGCACTGGGCGGACGCGGAGTCCCTGGCATGGCTGACCGCGTTCGCGGCCCGCGCCGAGGAACTGGCCATGCTGATCATGGTGGCCTGCCGTCCGGACGAGATCCCCACGGATGCCGCCGGCCTGCGCAACCTGATGGGGCGGCGCGGGACCCGGCCGCACGAGCTGGCGCCCCTCACCACGAGCGCGGTCGCGCAGATCGTCCGGGACGCCCTCGGATCGAGCGCCGACGACGTGTTCTGCCGCGAGTGCTGGGCGATCACCGGCGGCAACCCCTTCGAAGTCGTCGAGTTGGCGATGAAGGGCCGCGACCGGGGAGTCAAGCCGCACCAGGACAACATCGCGCAGCTGCGCGATCTGGCCTCCGCCGTCAAGGGCAGCGGTCTCATCGAACGCCTGGAGCAGCTCGGGACGTCGACCGTCCGGTTCGCCTGGGCCGCCGCGGTGCTGGGCACAGCGGTCCCGACCCACATCGTCGGCAGTGTCGCGGCGCTCGGCGAGGCGCAGGCCGCCGATGCCATCGAGCAACTGCGCGCCGCCCGTATCCTGACCGTCCTGACCAGCCTGCGGCGCAAGGAGGTCGTGGAGTTCTTCCACCCCCTCATCGCCACGGCGGTCTACCGGTCGATCCCGCCGGGCGTGCGCGTCGCGATGCACGGCATGGCCGCCCAGGCCCTGATCGACGACGGGCACGGGACGTCCGCCGCCGCCCGCCACTTGCTGGAAATGCACCCCGAGGGTGATCCGTGGGTGGTGCAACAGCTGCGCCAGGCCGCGCGCGACAGCTTCGCCGCGGGCGCTCCCGACGCCGCGCGCCGCTATCTGGCCCGCGCGCTGCGCGAACCGCCCGAGGCCGAGGACCGGGCCGAGGTACTGTTCGAACTCGGTTCGGCGAACCTCCTGCACGACCCCGTGACGACCATCAACCAGCTCCGGACGGCGCTGGAGGAGCCACAGATCGCCCAGGGCCTCCGGGAGTCGATCACGTACCGGCTCGCGCAGGCGCTGGCGCACACGGGCCAGCTGGCGGAAGCGGCCGGGCTGCTGGCCGACGAGGCCAAGCACGCCACGAGTTCCCGCACGCGGCTGCGCATGCAGGCCGAGCAGTTCAAGTGGAACGCGGTCCGGGTCGACGAGGAGAACTCGCCCGCCAGGTCACGGCTGCTCGCCCAGTTCGCCAAGCGGCTGGCCGGCCGCGGCCTGGCCGAGCGGCACATCCTGGGACTGCGCGCCTGGGACGCCGCCATGCGCGGCGAGCCCGTCGCCACCTCCCTGGACTTCGCGGAGCAGGCCCTCAACGGCGGCATGAGCTGGACCGACCAGGACTTCGGGTTCGAGGTGCCCGCCGTCATCGCGGTCACCCTCATGTACTGCGACCAGCCGGGTCGCGCCGAGGAGTTGTTCAACGAGGGCATCATCGACTTCGAGTCGAAGGGATGGCGCGGAGCGCACCTGTCGTTCGTGTACACCCTGCTCGGCTACGTCCGCTACCGGCGCGGGCGGCTCGCCGAGGCCGAGGACTTCGTCCGCAACGGCCTGGAGATCGCCAACCGCATCGGTCACGACATCCCGGCGCAGTGGTACGCCATCGGCACCCTCATCGAGACGCTGCTCGCCCGCGGCCACCTCGCCCAGGCCGAGAAGGTCGCCCGCACGTACCGGCTGGCGGACGGGTTCCCGCGGGCCATCGTCTATCCCGACCCGCAGGCCGTGTGGGGCAGGCTCCTGCTGGCCCAGGGCCGGATCGAGGAGGCCGAGCAGGAACTGGCCGCCGTGGGCCGGCGCCTCGACCTGCGCGGTACGCGGAACCCCTCGTGGAGTCCGTGGCAGCTCGACCTGGCCCTCGCCCAGGCGACGCACAACCCGGAGCTGGCGCGGGCCACGGCGGCCGAGGCCGTGGCACGGGCCCGCGCGTTCGGCGCGCCCAGTGTGATCGGCCAGGCGCTGCGCGTCGCGGCGGCGACCACGGACCCGGTGCAGGCGACGGTCCTGCTCCAGGAGGCCGTCTCCCACCTGGAACAGTCCCCGGCCGCGTACGAGTTCGCGCACGCGCTCATCGACCACGGCACGGCCCTGCAGACCATCGGCGATCCGCACCGGGCGGCCCAGCAGCTCTACCGGGGCATGGAGAGCGCCGTCGCCTGCGGCGCGGACGCCCTCGCCGACCGGGCCCGCTCCCAGCTCGCGTCCGCCGGTCTGCGCCCGCGCCGGCTGCACACCTCCGAGCAGGACACGCTGACGGTCGCGGAACACGCGGCGGCCCGGCACGCCGCCCTCGGCCTCGACAACGCGGCCATCGCCAAGGAGCTGCACGTCGAGGTTCCGGCGGTGTCGGAGCTGCTGTCGGCGGTCTTCACCAAGTTGGGCACCGACCGGGTCGGACTCCGCCGGGCGCTCGGCATGTGACGGCCGCCCGGTGACACCCTCGAACACCCCCGTCCGGGTTTCCGGGCGGGGGTGTTCGAGTACGCGGGTCGGGAATAACCCTCCATACGGCACGAGCGGAGGGGGCGGATGCCGCATGGACCAGGACGACGGGACGGACCGCGGGGCGGCGGGGCCCGCGCGGTCCGGAGGGTCGCGGGACCCTGACGGCCTCGCAACGGCGGTCGGGTGCCTGGGCTGGATCCTCGCGATCACCGCCTTGGTCGTGGGGGCGTCCGGCGGGCCCTGGCCGCTGGTGGTGGCCGCCTTCCTCGGGGTGCTCGTGGTGACCGGTACGGCCATGGCCGCGGCGGAGGGGCGCGGCGGCAGCAGGCCCGGCGGCGGCCGGAGCGGCCACGGCGGCTCCGGCGGCAGCACCGGAGGCTACGGGTGCGGCTCCGGCGGGGGCGGTGGCTGACCCCGGGAGCCCGGACCCTCGTGCACGCCCTCGTCGGCGAGGCCGGCACCGTCGACGCAGGTGAGCGGTACGCCGTCGCCGAAAGCACTCGGCATGACGGACCAAGCAGGTCCCGAGTTGCTCCCGCAGCCCTGGCCCGGCACCCGGGCCCGGGCGTTGTCGGCGCAGTGCTGGGAGGCGCTCGCGACCGAGGACGGAGCGGACCCCGGGCGGCGCCGGCTGTTCCGGCTCTACGAGGGCGTGCAGGCCGGCCGTGGAACCGGGCGGGGACTGACCCCGGCGACGGCCGCCCGCCCGGGGCACCCCGGGGTGGCCGACGCTCTCAGCCACATGTTGCCCAAGGGAGTGCCGCGCCCGCGGTGGCGGCGGGGCCACCGGGTCCGCGGCGTCTAGCTTCAGCGCACATGAGTGTCGACGACGACGCGGGCGGGCCCGCACCTTCGGTCGCGCGGCGCGGGCTGGTACGGGCCGGGCTGGGCGGCGCCGCCCTCCTGGGGACCGGGCTGCTCTGCGTGGCGTCAACGGCATCGGGGACGCGCCCGGAGCCCGGCGTGGGCGGTCCCCGGCCGACCGGGCCCGGGCCCGCGTGGCGGGAGCTCGCGGCGGGGAACCTGCGCTGGCGCACGCTCCACGAGCGCCACCCGGACGAGAGCCGCACCGTGCGGCGGGTGCTGATGGGCGGGCAGCATCCGTTCGCCGTGGTCCTGGGCTGCGTCGACTCCCGGGTGCCGCCGGAGCTGGTGGTCGACCAGGGGCTGGGCGATCTGCTGACGGTGCGTTCGGCGGGCCAGGTCCTGGACGAGGCCGTCCTGGGCAGCATCGCGTACGGCGTGCTGGAGCTGGACGTTCCGCTGGTCGTCGTCCTCGGCCACCAGGGGTGCGGGGCGGTCGCTGCCGCCGTGGACGCGGACGCGACCCATGCCCCGCTGCCGGCCCACCTCCGCTACCTGGCCGACCAGATCCGCCCCGCGGTGGATCCCGGCCTGCCCCGGCACGCCCGGGTGGACGCGGCCGTCACCGCTCACGTCCGCCGGGTCACGGCGAGTCTGGCCGCCGAACCGGACCTCGTGGGCCGGGTCGCCTCGGGCCGCCTGGCCGTGGTCGGGGCCCGCTACGAGCTCAGCAGCCAGCGGGTGACGCGCCTCGACTGACGGGCCCGCCGCGGCAGCGTCTGACGGCGCCACGGGGTGCCGGCCGAGACATCTCGTTCTGCACCCTTTGAGCCGGGAATTCCCCGGGGAGTGACGCGGGAGCCGCTTCCCACGCTGAAGGGCATGAGACGGACCCCCACCACCGACCCCCGAGGCCCCAGCCGATGCACCGACCACCCGGCGTCCCGGACGAGGACACCATCGAACTCTTCCTCCCCGACGTGGACGCACGCGCGGAAGTGACGGCCCTGCCGGCGGCGGCCACCCAGGAGGAGCGTCCGGTCTTCGTGGACTCCTCGGGGCGCAGACAGCTCCGGGTACGCCGCGTGGGCTACGTGCTGGTCGTACCCGCCGCCGCATACGTCGTGCTGCTCGTCAGCACCCTGCTGGGCGGCCCCACGATCGAATCGCCGCTGCTTCCCTCCGCCCAGGCCCCGCACTCCCCCGCCCCCGGCGACCCGACGGCCGGCACGCCCGGACCCACCCGCAGTGCCACGAGCGGCAGCCCCCGCCCGGCCCCGGCCGCCGCGCGCAGCAGTACGCCGCCCGCCTCCGGCGGGACCGACAGCCCGAGGCCCGGCACCGGGCCGGACCCGACGAAGGCCGCGGCGGAGCCGGGAGACACCGCCCCGACACAGCCCGGCGGGCACGGCCGCGGCAGGACCGCCCCGCCCGGCCAGGGCGGAGGCAAGCCCACCGCCCACCCCTGAGCGCAGCACGCCAGACACCGGGCACCCCCGCAGGCATCGCGCCGCACAGCAGTCAGGAACCCCTCCCCTTGTCGAAGAACCGTCGCCGCCCGGCCCGCGGCCGGCACAGCACCGTACGCACCGTTCCCCTGCGCACCCACTGGCTGCTGCTGACCACCCTCGTGCTGACGCTTTCGGCAGCGCTGCTCCTACAGGGCTACACCCAGCACCTGTTCGACTCCAGGCCGGACGCGGAGCCCCGGGACCGGGGGTCGGTGACGTCCGTGCCGGAGCAGATCCGCTCCGGCGGCCCGGTGATCGAGGGGGCGGCCGGCCGCACCGCCGGCCCGGCACCCCGCACCATGGCGCTGACCTTCGACGACGGCCCGGACCCCGTCTGGACCCCGAAGATCCTCGACGTGCTGCGCCGCAACGGCGTCCGTGCCACGTTCTTCACCGTCGGCACCAAGGTCGCCGAGAACCCCGGCCTCGCCCGCCGGATCGTCGACGAGGGCCACCAGATCGGCCTGCACAGCTTCACCCACACCGACCTCGGCGCGGCGTCCGCCTGGCGGCGCTCCCTGGAGCTGCGCGAGACCCAGCTCGTCATCGCCGGCGCCACCGGGGTCACCACTCCGCTGCTGCGGCCCCCGTACTCCTCCACGGCCAAGGCGCTCGGCGACGCCGACTGGGACGCCGTCGTCCAGGCGGGTCAGGAGGGCTACCTGACCGTCCTGACGACGCTCGACAGCGAGGACTGGCGCCGTCCGGGCGTCGAGCGGATCGTCGCCGACGCCACGCCGAAGGACACCGGCGGGCAGATCCTGCTGCTGCACGACGCCGGCGGGGACCGCGCGCAAACGGTCGCCGCACTGGAGCAGCTGGTGCCGCGGCTGAAGGCGTCCGGCTGGACGTTCGCCACCGTCGGCGACGCCGTCGCCCTGCCCGGGGCGGTCCGGCCCGCCGCGACGGCGGACCGGTGGCAGGGGCTCGCCCTGATCACCGCGATCCGTACCAGCGACTGGATCCTCGAAGGGCTCTCCTGGCTGCTGTGGGCCGCGGGCGCGGTCAGCCTGCTGCGCGCGGTCGCCGTCTTCGTCGCCGCCCGGCGCCACGTACGGATGCGCCGCAAGCCCTGGGGCCCTCCCGTCACCGAACCGGTGAGCGTCATCGTCCCCGCCTACAACGAGAGTGCCGGCATCGAGGCCGCGGTCCGCTCCCTGCTGGCCTCCGACCACCCCGTCGAGGTCATCGTCGTCGACGACGGCTCCACGGACGGCACGGCCGACATCGTCGAGGCCCTGCGGCTGCCCGGTGTCCGGGTCATCAGGCAGCAGAACGCGGGCAAGCCCGCCGCCCTCAACACGGGTATCGCCGCGGCCTCCTGCAACCTGCTCGTCATGGTCGACGGCGACACCGTCTTCGAGCCGGACGCCGTCCGCATGATCGTCCAGCCGTTCGCGAACCGCCGCGTCGGCGCCGTCTCCGGCAACGCCAAGGTGGTCAACCGGGGCGGGCTGCTCGGCCGCTGGCAGCACATCGAGTACGTCGTCGGCTTCAACCTCGACCGGCGCCTGTTCGACCTCGCGGAATGCATGCCCACCGTGCCCGGTGCCGTCGGCGCCTTCCGCCGCGAGGCGCTGCTGCGGGTGGGCGGCGTCAGCGACATCACCCTGGCCGAGGACACCGACCTGACCATGGCGCTGTGCCGGGACGGTTGGCGGGTGGTCTACGAGGAGCGCGCCAAGGCCTGGACCGAAGCGCCCGCCTCTCTCGGCGCGCTGTGGAAGCAGCGCTACCGCTGGTGCTACGGAACCCTGCAGGCGATGTGGAAGCACCGCGGCGCCCTCACCCAGCGGGGCCAGGCCGGCAAGCTGGGCCGCCGCGGCCTGCTCTACCTGCTGACGTTCCAGGTCCTGCTGCCGCTCCTCGCTCCGGTCGTCGACGTGTTCGCCGTCTACGGCTTGGTCTTCCTCGATCCCGTCCGCATCCTGGGGCTGTGGACGGCGTTCCTGGTCCTCCAGGTCCTGATGGGCCTCTACGCTTTCCGGCTCGACGGCGAGCGACCGGGACCGCTGTGGAGCCTGCCCCTCCAGCAATTCGTCTACCGCCAGCTCATGTACCTGGTCGTCATCCAGTCCGTGTTCACCGCGGTCGCGGGCTCCCGGCTGCGCTGGCAGCGGATGGAGCGCTACGGCAGCCTCCAGGTCCCGGTCGCCCCGGCGGACACGGCTCCGACCGCACCGCAGACCGCACCGGGGCCGGCACCGCAGCCCGGACCGGGGCCGGCGTACGCGTACGCGCCCGACGGCGGCCACGACACGGACCCCGCCTGGGGCCCGCACCCGTACGCGCAGACTCCGCAGCACCACATCTGGCCCTCGGACGGGCCGGACGGCGCGTACCGCTGACCCGGACGGACCCATCAGGCGTGCCGGGCGCTTCCGGGCGGGCGCCAATGGAGGCAGAGCACCCCTCTGCCCTGGAGCTGCCATGTCCTCTCCGAACGAACCGTCCGCTCCGGAACCGCCGCGCTCCGGGAGCGCGGCGCGCGAGGCGGCGAACGGCGCGGCGCGCGGATCGCCGGCGGGCCGCATCGTCCAAAGCACGGTCTCGGCGGTCATCCTGGTCCTGACCTGCATCCTGGTGCCCGTCTCGGTGCTCACCGTGTGGGTGCACGACATCGTGCTCGACACCGACCGGTACGTGGCCACCATGGCACCCCTCGCCCGGAACGAGGCCGTCCAGGCCGCCGCGGTCCACCGCGCCACCGAGGCCGTCGCCGTGCACGTCGACTCCCGGGCGGTCACCGACGACGTGGCCGACTGGCTGGAGTCGCAGGGCCTGCCGCCCCGGGCCGCGGACGCGGTGCGCGGGCTGGCCCCGCAGGTGGACTCCGCCATCGACGGGGCGGTCACCAAGGTGGCCACCCGCTTCGTGGAGAGCGACCAGTTCGCCGACGTCTGGACGGGTGCGAACCGGGTCGCGCACGCGGCCGTCGTGCACGCGCTCACCGGCCAGGGACGCGGCGCGGTCGGCGTGTCCGACGGAACGGTCACCCTGAACATCGGCACGCTGGTGGAGCAGATCAAGGACGCCCTCGTGAACGCCGGGCTGTCCCCGGCGAGCAAGATCCCCGAAGTGCACAAGCAGATGGTGCTGTTCCAGTCCGAGGAGCTGGGCAAGATCCGCAACGCCGCCCACCTGCTGGACGTCCTCGGGAACTGGCTGCCCGTCATCACCGTGCTGCTCGGCGCGGGCGGGGTGCTGATGGCCCGGCACCGGCGCCGCGCGCTCGCCTGGACGGCGCTGGGCGCCGCCTTCGCCTGCCTGATCGTGGCCGTCGCCCTGGTCATCGGCCGCCGCTACTACCTCGACCACCTGCCCGCCCAGGTGCAGTCCCCGGCCGCGGCCGCGGCGATCTTCGACACGCTCGTGCGCTTCCTGCGGGTCAGCCTGCGCACCACGATCGCCCTGGGCATCGTCGTCGCCCTCGGCGCCTACCTGATCGGCCCCGGCCGGCTGCCGAAGGCGGTGCGGGGCGCGTCCGACCGCACCGCGGACTCCGCCGCCCTGTGGGCGGACCGGCACCGGATCCACACGGGCAGGGCCGGGACCTGGGTCGAGGCCAACCGCCGGTGGATCACGCTGGGCGCCATGCTCGTGGTGGTGCTGGTCTTCGCGCTGTGGAACCACCCGACGGTGCTGACCATCCTGCTGCTGGTCCTCATCCTGCTCGTGCTGCTCGCCCTGATCGCGCTGCTCGCCGCGAGCGGCCGGGTGAACGGGAACGGTGGCGCGGAACGCCCGGCGGGACCACCCCCGGACGCCGGGTGAGCCGGCGTCCGCCCCCGCCGCCGCGCAGCCCGCGCCGGGCGGCGGGGGGCGGGGGGCGGGGGGCGCTCCCGGTCACTCCGGGAGCCTGCGCATCTCCACCACGTGCAGGCCGAGGGCCTGGAACCGGGCGAGCAGGCCGTACAGGTGGGCCTCGTCGGTGACGGGGCCGAACAGGACCGTCTCGTCGGTGATGACGAAGTTCTTCAGCTCGGGGAAGGCCCCGCTGAGCGTCTCCGACATCTGCCCGTCGATGCGGATCTCGTATCGCATGAGCGCTCTCTTTTCCCTGCTGGGAAGGCTCGTTCCTCCATGCTGGGCGCGTCGCGGCCGGCAGGCATCACCCGGTGGAGGTGAGCGCGCCCCGACGCGCTGCGTGCGCGGGCAGCGTCGTGCACCGGTACGGCTACGGCTGCGGGGTCAGAGCAGCTCCAGCTCGCGGGCCCGCCGGACCGCTTCGCCGCGGCGGTTCGCCGAGAGCTTGCGGTAGATGCTCTTGAGGTGGGTCTTGACCGTGTTGACGGAGAGGCTCAACTCGGCGGCGATCTCCTCGGTGGACAGCATCTGCGCCGCGCAGGCGAGGACGTCGTGCTCGCGTTCGCTGAGCGGTTCGACCACGAGGACCGTACCCGCCGCGGCAGGCCCCGCGGGCCGTACCGCGGCCCCGGTACCGGCCCGGGCTCCTGCTGCGGCCCCGGCCCCCGCCCCGGCTGGTCCGGGCGCGAGCCAGTCGTGTCCGGGAACCGGGCGGGCACGCAGGGCCCGGCGCAGCCACGGGCCGGCGTCGAGGAACGGGCGGCGCAGTCGCTCGGGGCGGGCCAGGCCCAGGGCGCGCACGACCAGGCGTCGTGCCGCCGTCGTGTCGCCCAGGCCGTCCGCGGCCTCCGCGCGGGCCAGGAGGGCGCGTACGGTCACGGCGGGGCCGGCGGCGTCGCCCGTGACGAGGGGGTCCAGGACCTCGATCGCCCGCGCGCTCTCGCCGTCCGCGATCCAGGCGCGCGCGGCGGCGACGGCGCTTTCCGCGGCGAGGAACCGGGCCGCGTCGCCGAGGGCTTCGCGCGCGGCCTTCGGGTCCCCCAGAGCCAGGTGCGCGGCCGATGCGGCCAGGGCGAGGTGGGCGTCCACCCAGGGGGAGGGCTCCCCCGCCGCCGGGCGGGCAACGGCTCCGGTCAGCAGTTCCAGGGATCCCGCCGGGTCGCCCCCGGCCGTCAGCACACGTGCGCCCAGGATCACGAGACCGGCGGCGACGACGGGGTCGTCGCGGGCCCCCGCGGACTGCGCGGCCCGCTCCAGAGCCGCGCCCGCGGCTGCCAGGTCGTCCTGCTCGATGGCGACCGCGGCCGGCACCAGGTCGGCCGCCCCGCTGCAGTGGGCCGGCAGGAGGCCGTTCCGCGTCGCCTCGGCTGCCGCCTCGCGGGCCCGGGCCCCGGCCCGGCCGGGCTGCCCGCGCAGGAGGTCGGTCAGGGCGAGCCGGGCCAGGGCTTCGTGCCGCGGGCCGGCCAGGTCCGGGCCTTCGGAGGCGTCGACGGCGGCGGACAGCGCCTCCGCTGCGGTATCGAGCTGCCCGGCCCACAGCCGTGCGGCTCCCAGGCCGGTCAGCAGCAGCGCGGACAGTTCGGGATGCTGTGCGAGGTACTCGGACGGCACCTGCCGGGCCGGCTCCGCTGCGTCCGCGGCGGCCTCCTCGGCCATGGCCACCGAGCCGGCCAGCCGGCCCGCCACCACGCGCAGGACCGCGCGGGTCAGCTGCACCGCGGGCAGCTCCCGCGCGTTCTGCGGGTCCTTCGGGTCCCGTGCCGGCCGCTCCTCGGCCGCGCGCAGGCGGGCCAGGCCGCCGGTGACGTCGTACCGGGCGAAGTCGAGCGCGGCCCGCACCAGTTCGGGGGCGGGGCCCGGCGTGCCGGGGGGCAACGCGGAGAAGACCTCGGCCAGCCGGTCCGCGTCGAGCCCGGTGAAGAGGCGGCCGATGGCCAGGCGGCCGACGAACTGGGAGGCGGCGAACTCCCAGTCGCCGGCCGCGGCGGCGTGCGGCAGGGCGGTCACGAGCTGTCCGGCGTCGCAGAGCCAGCGGGCCGCCCTCCCGTGCAGTTCCCGTGGCAGCCCGGGTTGCCCGGACCGCAGGTGGACCCGCAGGATCTCGGCGAACAGGGGATGGTGCCGGTACCAGGAGTGGCCGACCGCAGTGACGAAGGCGTTCGCCCGCTCCAGCGAGGCCAGGATGGCGGCGCCGTCCTCGCGGCCGGTCAGGGCGTTCGCCAGGTCGGGGTGGGTCTGCTCCAGGATGCTCGTGCGCAGCAGCAGGTCCTGGGTCTCGAAGGGCTGGGTGGCCAGGACCTCGCCGAGGAGGTAGTCGGCGACGGTGCTGCGGCCGGCCTCGAACTCCTTGAGGAAGCGGGCCGGGTCGTCGGTCTCGTGCATGGCCAGGGCGCACAGCCGCACCCCGGCTGCCCAGCCCTCCGTCCGCTCGGTCAGCAGCCGCGCCGCCTCGGCGCCGCCGTCCAGGCCGTGGCGGTCCAGGAGGGCGGCCGTCTCGTCCTGGCTGAAGGCCAGGTCCGCGCCGCGGATGTCGGCCATCTCGTCGCCGGCGCGGTACCGGTGGAGCGGCAGCAGCGGCTCCGTGCGGCTGATGAGGACCAGGTGCAGCGCGGGGCGGGAGTGCTGGAGGACGAAGGCGACCTGCTCCGCGATCACCGGCGCGGTGACGCGGTCGAACTCGTCCAGGACGAGCAGGACCGGGTCGCGGAGCCCGCTCAGGTGCGCGGCGAAGCGGACGAGCAGCGCGTGGTCGACCTCTTCGGCACGGGCCGGTGTGCCGACGTCGTCGGGCAGGGGCAGCCCGTGGTGGCGCAGCGCCTCCAGGACGTAGGCCCAGAACATGCCCGGGGCGTTGTCGTCGGCCTCGGTGGTCAGCCAGGCGACGGGCCACGGGAGGGGGTGCCGGGCGAGCCAGTCGGCGACGAGGAGGGTCTTTCCGGCGCCGGCCGGGCCGTTCACCAGCACCAGGGGGCGGCTGACGCCGTCGGCCAGCCGCTGCGTGAGGCGGGGGCGGCGGACGAAGGTGTGCGGGACGGAGGGGATCGCGAAGCGGGTGGGCAGGACCGGGACACCGAAGGCCCGGGTGCCACGGGGCTCCCGTGCTGCCGTGCGGGGTGTGGAGCGGGAGGCTGCTGTCTCACCCATGCCTATCACCAGGAGGACGGGGCGGCCGCGCGTGCGGATCCCTTTCGGCATGATCGTACGTCGCACGTCGGCGGGGCACCTTTCGGATCACCCCTGCCGGGTGATGCGCGGACCGCCCCCGGCCGCCGGCCGCCGGGCCTCGGGGCGGCCGGCCTCGGGCGGCGGACCTCGGGGCGGCCGGCCTCGGGCGGCGGGCCTCGGGGCGGCGGGCGACCGGCTCCCGCCCGGTCACCCGATGGCGTGAGAAAGCGCGGATACGCCACTCATGCGAGTGATCTTGAGGCGGGCCGGACCGTCCGGGGTGTCACGATCACCGCCGGGTCCGCGTCGCCGCGACCACTCGCTCCCCGATCGTTCGAGGACCGCCCGTGACTGTCATCGCCCCTTCCGCCCCGCCCCGCATCCGTCTGGCCGCGCGCTGCCGGGCCCTCGTCGACTCCCCCGCCTTCGGGGCCGGTGTCCTCGCGCTGATCCTGTGCAACGCGGTGCTGCTGGGTGCGGAGACCTACAGCGGGTTCGCCGCCGCGCACCGGGAGCTGCTGGCAGGCGCAGAGAACCTCTTCCTGACCCTGTTCGGGGTGGAGCTGGCGGTGCGCGCCGCCGCCTGCGCCGACCGGCCGAAAGCTTTCCTCCGGGACCCTTGGAACCTCTTCGACCTGGCCGTGCTCCTGGCCGCGTTCCTGCCGGTGGTCCGGGAGAACACGAGCGTGCTGCGGCTGCTGCGGCTCAGCCGGGTGCTGCGCACCGCCCGGTTCCTGCCCCAGCTGCGGGTGCTGCTGATCGCGGTGGGGCGGGCCGTGCCGGGCACGCTCAGCTTCCTGTGCGTGGGCGCGCTCGTGGTGTACGTGTACGCGATGGTCGGCTGGATGTGCTTCGCCGACAGCGACCCGGTGCACTTCGGGTCGGTGGGCCGGGCCTGCCTCACCCTGTTCCTGCTGACGACGATGGACGGCTTCGCGGACGCGGTGCGGGCCGGGCTGGAGTTGTCGCGGCTGACCTTGCTGTACTACGCCTCGTACGTGCTGCTGGCGTCGTTCGTCCTGGTCAACGTGTTGATCGGGGTGGTGCTGGGCTCCCTGGAGGAGGCTCGGGAGCAGGAGCGGCAGGCTCGGCTCGACCTGAAGCAGCAAGGTCGCCCCGAGCCGGTCGGTCCCACCTCCGCCGAGCTCCGGGCCCGCCTGGCGGAGGCCCGGCGGGCCCTGGACGAGGTGGAGGCCGCGCTGGCCCGGGCCCCGCACCCGGCCCGGCCCGACCGGCCTTGCGACAAGGGCGCCGCGGTCCCGGCCGGCGGCGTCCCGGCAGAACTCCAGGCGGTGGCAGGGCCGCCCGCCTGAGCAGCGGCGCGGTGCCGACGTCGTGGCCCTTCGGTTCGTTCGTCCCGGGCCGGTCCACCGCCGGTCTAACCGCCGGCGGTCGCGGTCCAGGAGAGCAGCATGCGCAGGGCGTCGTGGGAGGGGCTGCCCGGTTCGGCGGCGTACGTGATCAGTGCCTGGCCCGGGTCGTCGGCGGCGCGCAGGGTCTCGTAGGAGAGGACCAGGTCTCCGGCGACCGGGTGGTGGTAGTGCTTCGTGCCGGAGGTCTTGTCCCGGACGGGGTGTTCCGCCCACCACCGGCGGAAGTCCTCGCTGCGCTCGGCCAGTTCCGCGACGAGCCGGGCGAGCCGGTGGTCGTCGGGCCGGCGGCCCGCCTCCAGCCGCAGGAAGGCGGCGTTCTCGCGGGCGCAGGACTCCCAGTCCCCGTACAGGCTGCGCGACGCCGGGTCGAGGAAGGTGATGCGGGCGATGTTGCGCTCAGCGGGATCCAGGGCGCCGTAGTCGCCGAAGAGCGCGACCGCCGCCCGGTTCCAGGCGAGGATGTCCATCCGCTCCCCCATCACGAGGGCGGGCAGGTCGTGGAGTTCGTCCAGCAGCCGGCGGAGCACGGGGCGGACGCGCTGCGCCGCGGGGGCCTCGCCGTCCGCCGGGGGCGCGGGACGGGCGGGCCGCGCGGGGCGGGCCAGCCGGTGGAGGTGGCGGGTCTCGTCCTCGTCCAGGCGCAGCGCGCGGGCGAGTGCGTCCAGGACCGCGTCGGACGGGTTGGGCACGCGGCCCTGTTCCATCCGCGTGTAGTAGTCGACGCTGACGCCGGCGAGTTGGGCGATCTCCTCGCGGCGCAGCCCGGCGACGCGGCGTACGCCGCCGAAGTCGGGCAGCGCCACGTCGCCGGGGTGCAGGAGGGCGCGGCGGGTGCGCAAGAACTCGCCGAGGCCGCCGGTGGGGGTGGCTGTGGTGCTCATGCCCACGATTCTCTCCGGCAGGAGGGCGCGCAGCCTGGCCCTGCGGGACCCCCTCAGGCGGCGGGGAGGGCGCCCACGAGTCCGCCGTCGATGACGAGGTCCTGCGCGGTGATGTAGGAGGAGTGCGGGGAGAGCAGGAACGCCACGGCGTGGGCGACGTCCTCGGCGGTCCCGAGCCGCCCGAGGGGGATACCGGCCCGGATCGGCTCGTGGTCGGCGGGGTCGGGGACGGCCCCGTGGAACATCTCGGTCTCGATGTAGCCGGGGCTCACCGAGTTCACCCGGATGTTGCGGGGCGCGAGGTCGCTGCCGAGGGTCCGGGCGAGGCTGTGGACGGCGGCCTTGGTGGCGGCGTAGACGGGCGCGACGGCCATGCCCCGGTGCAGGGTCCAGGAGGCGTTGAGGACGACGGCTCCGCCCCCGGCGGCGTCCAGCAGCGGCAGGGCCTTCTGCACCGTCAGGAACACGCCCTTGAAGTTGACGTCGACGAGGCGGTCGAGGTGCCGTACGTCCGCTTCGGCGGCCGGCTTGAAGTCGGCGATGCCGGCGTTGGCGAAGACCCCGTCGAGCCGTCCGTGCCGCCGCCGGACCTCCTCGGCCACCCGCTCCGTGTCCGCCTCGTCGGCTACGTCACCGCGTACGGTGACCAGCCGGTCCCCGCCGTCGAGCCGCTCGGCTGCGCGGGCGAGCCGCTTCTCGTCTCGGCCGGTGATGACGACGTGGGCCCCGCCGTCGAGCAGGAGGCGGGCGGTGGCGAAGCCCATGCCGCTGGTCCCGCCGGTCACCAGGACGATCCGGTCCTGGAATCCCGTCACGTCGCCCGTGCGGGTGCTGGTGGTGGTGCTGGTGGTGGTGCTGGTGGTGGTGTTCTCGTCCATGCCCCCACTCTCGTCGGCGCGCCCCCCGGCAACCAGGCCCTGCCGGTCCCAGGCTCGGCACTCCCCCGTTCCCCCGCTCCCCGCTCCCCGTTCTCCGGGTCGGCGGGCGGCACGGCGTCAGGGGCAGGGCATGCTCATGTAGAGCGCCTGCTCCCCTTCGGACGCGGTGCCCTGGTACAGGCTGGTGTCCAGGCCGCAGAAGGCGAAGCCCATCCGGCGGTAGGCGTGGATGGCGGGGGCGTTGACGTTGGTCACCTCCAGCCAGATGTGCCCGGCGCCCCGCTCGCGGGCGAAGTCGGCGGCGTGACCGATGAGCGCGCGGCCGACGCCGCGGCCCCGGTGGTCCGGGGCGACCTCGATGTCCTCGATGGTCAGCCGCCGGTTCCACGCGGAGTAGGAGACGGCGGCGAAGCCGGCGAGGGCCCCGTCGGCGCCGACCGCGACGAACGTGCGGTCGTCGTCCGGGCGGCCGTCGTCACCGCTGTCGTCGTCGAAGCCGTCGTCGGGGAAGACCTTGACCAGCGGCGGGTCCACGGGCACCTCGCGGAGTGCGAACCCGCCGTCGGTGACGGCCACTTCGAAGACGGTGGAGGTGGTGAAGGACCCGTCGAGGGCCACGATGGCCTCCGCGTCCTCGGGGCGGGCGGTGCGGAACTCGTACGTCGTTTCCTTGGTCGCGGTCATGCCACGAGGCTATGCCCGACCAGCCGCGGACGGGGAGGTTCCGGCTACGGGCGGGCCAGGACGTCGCTCAGCCGGTGGGCGTAGACCACGCGGCCGCAGGGCGAGCCGGTGTCGGTGCAGCCCGGTGTCCCGTCCGCCCGGTGCTCGGTCAACGACCACAGGTACTGGGTGCCGCCGCCCGGCACGCTCTGTCCGTGTTCGAGGTACAGGTCCTCCGGGCCGACCGCGTTGGTGATGTTGCCGCCGAGGTCCACCAGGCGGCCGCCGCTGACCGTGGCCCGGCGCAGGCTTCCGCTGTGGTCCGTCCAGCTGCGGTTGAAGTAGTACGTGCCGTCGTAGCGGACGGCGCCCTGGGTGAGGTCCCGCGGCAGGTGGTACGCCGACGTCGCGGCCACCACCCCGCCGGTCGTCTTCAGCAGGCCCGTGGCGTCGTCGATGGGCAGCGCCCCGACCCGGCCCTTCTCCGGGTGGTCGGTGTCTGAGTCGCAGTACTCGCCCGTGATCAGCGCGGGGGCCGCGGTGTTGCTGCGGTCGATCGAGATGTACGAGGCCTTGGGCGCGCCGGTGGCGACGCAGGTCCCGGCGGAGGTGTTGCCCTGGGCTGCGGCGAACTTGTACGAGGCCACCTGCGGCAGGACGTACCGGTAGGTGTGGCTGTAGTAGACGTTGCTCTGCCGGCCGATCTTGGTCTCGTCCCGGACGTTGCTCTTCAGGCCGTCGAGCGTGGCGTCGTCGACCGAGGCGTCCCGGTCCGGGTTGAGGTCGAGGATGTTGCGCAGGTCGAAGACGCGCAGGCCGTTCAGCGTGTCCGCGACGTAGAGGTGGTACTTGTACCAGGCGATGCCCCCGGCGTGGACGTCGACCGCCCGGTAGGACGCGTTGCCGTACGCGTTGTCGTACGGCTCCACCAGCAGCACGTGGCGGTAGCGGCGCCCGTCGGGGTCGCCCGGCACCGCTGTCTCCGGGTCCAGGAAGGACAGCCGTACGCCCTTCGCTCCGGTCTTGTCGTACCAGGCCGTGATCAACGGCTTGCGGGTGCCCCAGAGTTCGTCGGCCTGGGCGTCGGAGACGCCGGTGATGCCCTGCGGGATCCACTCCTGGGTGTCGGCGTCGCCGCCGTCCCAGCAGAACTTCTTCGCCGGGGCGAGCACGGTGCCGTTGTCGCCGGTGCCGAAGGGGTCGGCGGTGCAGGAAGCGCCGGTCTTCGCGACCCGGTTGCCCTGGTCGAGCAGGTCCTGGACGCCCTGGGCGGGCAGGGCCGCCTTCAAGTCGGCGACGTGGCCGTGCAGATCGGGCCCGGGCTTGAGGTTGAAGGAGGAGGCGGTGGCCGGGTCGCCGGGCGCGGCGTGTGCCGGACCGCCGAGGAGGGGTATCGCGAGGAGGACCGCGGCGAGCGCGGCGGCCCAGCCGGCGCACCGCCGGGAGGGGCGGGCCGGGGACGGTGTCGTCATGGATCTGACCTCTGGTCACGTGGGAGCGGAAACCACGGAGATCATGTCAATCCGGCGTCCGCCGGATCCAGGTGGGTGGCCGGATTTCCCCCGCCCGCCCCGGCGGTGGGGCCCGGGCGCGGCGCGGACGCGCACGCCCGGGCCCGGGCCGTCGGCACGACGGGACGGCCGCGTCAGCCGCCGGCCGTCTTGCGCATGTGCTCCTCGGCGCGCCGCTCGAACTCCTCATGCGGCACGTCCTCGATGTGGGTGGCGATCGTCCACCTGTGCCCGAACGGGTCGAGCACCTGTCCCGTCCGGTCGCCGAAGAAGTGGTCCTGGACCTCTCGCTGCGGCGTCGCCCCGGCCTTGACGGCCCGGGCGAAGGTGGCATCGACGTCTTCGACGAACAAGTACAGGGTGACGGGGGTTCCGCCGATGGCGCGGGGGCCGAGCAGGCCGGCCTCCCGGAGCTCGTCGGACAGCATGACGATCGTGCTGCCCATCTTGATCTGCGCGTGCATGATCTTGCCGTTGGGTGCGGTGGAGCGGGCCAGCTCCCTCGCCCCGAAGGCCTCGGTGTAGAAGGCGATCGCCTCGCTCGCGCCGTCGACGGACAGGTAGGCCGTCAGCTCCGCGTAGCCGTCCGGAATCGGTTGGACCATTCTTGACCTCCTTGGTTGTTCGGGTGGGGGTGAGGGACCGCGTGCTATGCGGCGCTGATCCGGTCGAGTGCCCCGAGGAAGGTGCGCAGCTCGTCCTCGGTGCCGAGCGAGACGCGCAGGTGGCCGGGGTAGCCGAACATGCCGGTGTCCCGGACGAGGATGCCGTGCTCCTTGGCGAGGGTGTCCTGCGCCTCCCCGGAGGCCTCGACGCGGACGGCGACGAAATTGGTCTCCGAGGGCACGTACCGGTAGCCGCGCCGCTCCAGCTCCGCGTAGAACCACTCCCGGCGTTCCGCGGCGCCCTTGCGGATGCCGTCCAGGAACGGCTGGTCCGCGAGGGCGGCCAGGGCGGCCGCCTGGGCGACCCGGTTGACGCTGAACGGAAGGACGGTCAGGGTCCGGCGGACCTCGGCGATGAGGTCGGCGGGGCCGACGGCGTAGCCGATCCGCAGGGCCGCCAGGCCGTACGCCTTCGAGAAGGTGCGCAGCGCGAGCACCGGGGCGTCCCCGTCGAGGAAGTCCCGGGTCTGGGGCAGGCCCGGGTCGCCGAACTCCTGGTAGGCCTCGTCGAAGACGAGCGGCACACCGCTCGACCGCGCCGCGGCGACCAGGGCGGCGAAGTCCTCCTGCGCCAGGGCCGTCCCCGAGGGGTTGTGCGGGTTGCATACGTACCCGATGCCGTGCTCGGGCAGTGCGGCCGCGAAGTCCCCGATGTCGATGGCCCCGTCCCGCAGGGGCCGTGCGACGGCTCCGCGGCCGATGCGTTCGAGGGCCTCGCGGTAGCCGGGGAAGGTGCCCGCGGTGACCAGGCCGGGCCGTGTGAGGTCCCCGAGGGTCAGCGCGGTCGCCAGCACCAGCTCGTCGCTGCCGTTGGCCACGGCGATCTGCTCCTCGGAGACGCCCCAGTGCGCGGCGAGCGCCGTGACGAGTGCGTCCCGCTGCGGGGAGGGGTAGCGGCTGACCCGTTCCAGTGCCGCGGTCGCGGCGGCGACGGCGGCGGGGCTCGCGCCGTACGGACTCTCGCTCAGGTGCAGCCGCACCATCGAGTCCGCGTCGGGCACGCTGGTGTTGTAGACCTTCGGCTCCGGCCGGGCGGGCGCAGTCACAGGTCGGATCCCAACAGGATGCCGAAGCAGTAGCTCCCCACCGCCGCTTCCCTGGTGACGAAGTGGTGCTCGCTGCCGGCGGGGATCCGCATGACGGCTGGGGAGGTCAGCTCGTGGAGCACGCCGTCGAGGTGGACCTCGATGCGGGCCTGGCCCGGGAGCGGCGAGACGAGGAGGTATATCTCGTCGACCTCGTGGGTGTGCGGCGCGGCGACCGGCTTGTCGACGAGCGTGCTGAGCTCGCCGCCGGCGATCTGCACTGGCATGCCGCCGAACATGTCGCCGGTCAGGTAGAAGGGGGCGGGCTGGTGGTGTCCTGCGACCGCGAGCGGGATCGGCAGCTCGGACACGATCTCGGCGGTGGTCGTCTCGCTCACGCCGCCTCCAGGACGAAGAGGTAGGTGTGGGGCGCGCCGAAGGGCACCGCGTTGCGCAGGCGCATGCCTCCCTTGTCGAAGAGCTCCTCGTACTGCTCGCGGGTGTAGATCGGGACGCCCATGAGGGCGTGCGCCAGCTCGAAGCCGCTGGAGAAGATCGGCAGGGTGCCGTCGCCGTTCCCGGGCCGGACGGTGGTGTCGCCCAGCAGGAAGGTGTTGGCCTTGGGGAACGCGGCGCGCAGGCGGGGGATCACCTGGTCGCGGCGCTGCGGGTCGACCAGCAGGTCGTGCAGGAACATGAAGCTCATGACGACGTCGGCCTGGTCGGCGCCCTCGACGCGGTGGTCGTTGAACAGGATGTCGAGCACGTCCGCGCAGACGGGCTCGACGGTGCCGCGCAGCCCGTACCGCTCGACGGTCTCGGCTCCGAGTTCGGTGGCGGACTTGCTGATGTCGATGCCGATCCCGCGGCTGCCGGGGCGTGCCTCGACCAGTCGGGAGACCCGCTCGCTGACGCCGGCGCCGAGGTCGACGAGGGTGGTGAAGTCGAGCCGGGCGATCTCCTGGTCCAGGAGGTGCCGCATGAGCGCACTGTCCGCCTGGGCCGAGCCGAGGGCCACCATGCCCTCGTCGCGGTGCAGGTCGACGCCGAAGCGGCGGTCCCCGCGGGCGACGGAGGCGGCGTTCGCGAAGACGTCGTGGTAGCCGCCGACGCCCCAGGTGAAGAAGCCGATGGTCTGGCGTGCGTCCTCGCCGCTGCGGGTCGTCTCGACGCGGTCGCCGCGGACGTTGACGTATCCGAAGGATTCGGCGCCGCTCACCAGGGAGCGGACGACGGCGGGATCGAG
This sequence comes from Streptomyces sp. NPDC127106, assembly GCF_042677605.1. NCBI lineage: Bacteria > Bacillati > Actinomycetota > Actinomycetes > Kitasatosporales > Streptomycetaceae > Streptomyces > Streptomyces sp. NPDC127106. The sequence continues at coordinate 401,750 of NZ_JBHXTC010000001.1, forward strand.
GTGGTTCTCCCGGCAGAACGCGGCGATCTCGACGGAGCCGTCGTCCTGGAGTCGCTGGAACAGTCCGAGGCGCTCCAGTGCGTGGAGCACGTGGGCGCAGATGAAGCCGTTGAAGGCGGTGTCGGGGTTCAGCGGCGTGGGTGCCTCGCCCTGCCACTGTTCAGTCGAAGCGTGTACCGGCGTCAATCGTCTACACCTCTCAGGAATGCGGCGGGCGGGCCGCGAAGGCACCGCCCGCCGCGTGAAGTGGCCTGCTCAGAAGGCCTCGAGCCGGGCCAGATTGGTGGCGAGGGAGTACGGGGTGAGGTCGACGCTCGGCGCGTGGCCGAGGTAGAGGTCCCGGATGATCTGGCCGGCGAGGGGGGCCTGCGCCAGGCCGTGGCCGGTGAAGCCGCCGGCGAAGAAGATCCGGTCGTGCTTGCCGCTCCCCTTGCCGATGACGGCAGACTTGGTGGGCGTGACGTCCAGGGTGCCGGTCCAGGCGCTGTGCAGCGTGAGGCCCTCCAGCTCCGGGTACCACTTCGGCAGCTCGTCGACGGCGGCCTGGTACCAGATGTCGCGCAGGCCGTCCTGCTTCGAGATGCGCTCCAGGCCGACGAGGATCGACTTGCCCATGCCCATCGTCTTCAGCCCGGACACGGGGTGGAAGGTGAACGGCAGGTTGTGGATGTCGCGGTCGGTGCGGATGGGGTCGCTGTGCAGCAGTTCGGCGAACTGCCCCCACACCGGCAGGTCCAGGCCGGCGAGCTTGGCGACGTCGCCGCTCCACGGTCCGGCCGCGATGACGATCGCGCCGGCCGTGAAGTCGCCCATCGTCGTGGTGACGACGCCGCTGTCGCTGTCGATCCCGGTGACGGAGACGTGGGAGTACAGGCGGGCGCCGTGCTGGCGCGCGGCCTCGGCGTACCCCTGGACGATCGCCTCCGGCTTGATGCGGTACGTCTCCGGGTTCCAGACCGCGGCCTCGATGGTGTCCTTGTCCAGCCACGGGTTGAGCTCGACCGCCTGCTCGGCCGTCAGCATCTCCACCGCGGCGCCGGCCTCGCGGTGGTCCGCCAGATCGGCCTCCAGCTCGGCCGCCTGCTGCGGGCTGGTGAGGATCGTCAGCAGGCCCAGGTTCTCCAGGCCGACGTCGACGCCCGTGGTCGCGGCGAACTGCCGGAAATCCGCGAGGCTGCGCGACGCCAGCTCGGAGTCGTGCGGCTTCCGGGGGAAATAGGTGCGGAAGGCACGGGCGGTCTGGGATGTGGTCCGGGACCCGAACTGGTTCTTCTCGACGAGGACGACGTCAACGCCCGCCTTCGCGGCGTGGTAGGCGATGGACGTGCCGATCACACCTCCGCCGATGACCAGCATTTCCGCCGTGTTCTTCTGCTCAGACATTCGCACCCCTCGTGATGGTCGGCCGGTAGGCCCAGTTGTCGCCTTCGATGTCCCACGGGAACAGCTGCAGGTTCCACGCCCCGAGGGCATTCACGTACGTCGCCATCTGCGCCATGAGGGCGACGAAGTCCTCGCGCGTGGTGATGACGTCGAATGCGGCGACCACTTCCTTGGTGATGTCCCAAAGGGTGTTCATTCCGGTGTAGCCGAGGAACTCGGTCGGCTTCACGAGCAGGATCTTCGCCAGCTCGATCAGGGACGAGAGCGGCATCTCGATGTTCCGGCCGGCCCGCACCAGGGTCGTGTAGTTCACGTAGCCCAGCGGACGGGTCTCGCCGTTCACGGCGACCAGGGTCGTGAGGACCGACTTCTTCGTGCCGGCGCCGGAGGTGCCGCGGGACTTGCCCTCGTGGATGTCGAGGAGCTCGTCGGTCGGGTCGACCAGGACCCGCTCGGTCTCGGCGGCGATCCGCTCGATCAGCTCCCGAAGCCGCTCGGAGCCGACGTCGAGCCGCTTCACGGCGTGGCCGGCCGGGCCGTCCACGCGGCGGACGTGGGCGATGATCGGCTCGCCGTTGCCGTACACGGCCTCCCAGATCATCTGCCCGATCTTGGGCAGCTGGTCGACGTCCTCCGGCACGACCTGCCCGATGGGCGAGGTCGGCATGGGCTCGGTGAGCTCGCCGTACTTGATGGTCAGGTGCTGCACCGCGGAAAGGAAAACCGTGCCGTCGGCCTGGATCTTGCGGTTCACCTTGTAATCCGGGACCGCGTGCAGCAGATCGTGGGCAGGCGGCACGTGGTAGAAACAGTCGCCGGCCACCAGGGCGTGACCCTGCAGGGTCTTGTACGGCAATGACGCCCACAGCGGCTCGACGAGGTCGGAGTTGCGCCCCTCGTCGAGAGTGATGCGAACCTTGGCGCCGATGGGCTCCCAGGCAATCTCAATTTGTCGCATTGTACTCCTATCTCCTGCTCTTCGGCCCCTGTCGCCCAGGGGAGAGCGCGTGACAGGTTCCAGGGGATTGGATACCGACAACGGGCACGGTGCCGTCGCGAATCGAATATAGGGATAACGGCCGTTCAATCGACCGACAGGGTTGAATTCTTTGTCAAATCGAAGATTCTCTGTCACTTCGGCTCGGCCACATTCAGGGAATTTCGAATTCCGGCGACCGTCGCGGTGATGCCGGAATTATTAGTTCAGGGAAACGAAAAGTAAAGGACTCCCCATCACCACTGGTCGCGCTGCGGAGCCCGCACCGACGCGACGCCTCCGCGGCGGGGCCGCGAAACGCCGCAGGGCCGCCCACTGTTGCCAGTGAGCGGCCCTGTGGCCGTGCGGCCCCGCCTGTGGTCAGCCCGGAGTTCGCGCGGTCACACCCCGTTGGCGGCCAGCGAGAACGGCGTGATGTCGACGCCGGGGTGGCGGCCGAGGTGGAGGTCGCGGATGATCTTGCCGGTGGCGGGCGCCTGACTGAGCTCGTGGCCGGTGAACCCGGTGGCGAACAGGATGCGTTCGTGTGCGCCGTCCGCCCGGCCGATGATCCCCGACCTCGACGGCGTGATGTCGAGGGTTCCGGTCCACGCGCTGTGCAGCGTGACGCCCCGCAGCCGCGGGTACCAGCGCCCCACCTCGTCGGTGGCCTCCTGGAGCCAGATGTCCCGCATGCCCGGCTCCGTGGAGAAGCGCTCCAGGCCGACCAGGAAGGACGGCCCCGCCCCCATCGTCTTCAGCCCGGCCCCGGGATGGAAGGTGAACGGCGTCGTGACGGCGTCCTGGCCGACCGGGTCGGTACGGAACAGTTCGGCGAACTGGCCCCACACCGGCAGCTTCAGGCCGGCCAGCGCGGCCACCTCCCCGCTGCCCTGCGCGTCCGCGACGACGACGGCCCCGGCGGTGACGTCACCTACCGAGGTGGCGACATGGCCCGTGGACGCGTCCAGACCGGTCACGGTGACGCCGGTGACCACGCGCGCCCCGTGCTTGCGCGCGCCCTCCCGGTAGCCCCGGAGCACCTCGTCCGCCCTGAGGCGGATCATCTGCGGGCACCAGACGGCGAACTCGACACCGGCCGGGTCCAGCCAGGGGTTCCGCTCGACGGCCCGGGCGACGGTCAGCAGTTCCAGCTGCACGCCGGCATCGCGCTGCGCGGGCACCTCCGCTTCGAGTTCGGCCGCCTGCTCCGGGGTCGTCGCCACCACGAGCATTCCGGTTTCGGTCACTTCGAGGTCGGCTCCCAGGGTGGCGCCGAACGATCGGAAATCGGCCAGACTCCGGACCACCAGCTCGGAGTCGTACACCCGGCCGGGGAAATACGTACGAAAAGCGCCGGCGGTCTGGGTCGCGGTGGCGCCGGCCTGGTCCCGCTCCAGCAGAAGGACGTCGACACCCGCCTCCGCGCAGTGATAGGCGATGGAGGCAGCGATCACGCCGCTGCCGATGACGACCAATTCTGCGGTGTTCTTCTGATCGGACATGCGCTGTCTCCCGTAACGTGGCCTGCCCGCGTCGGCCCGCACTCCGAAACCGCGGCGGGTACGGGGGTGTTCGTTCGGCCGATGGCATGAATCAGCCGAAAGCATGGGGAGCCGCTGTGAACCGGCCACAGAAATCCGGCGGGAATGCGTCAGGTCGGCGGGCGTGCGCGGTGAGTTGACGGATCATCCGTCACGGCTCGGTCCCCTCGCCCGGAGGGGCGGAGCATGGGGCGCATGAGGGCAGCCGTCGTCGATCGACCGACCGGGGCCACGGGAGGACCGTCCGGAAAGCCGCGGCGGCACAGGCCGCCGCGGCTGATCACTGCTGTTGCGGCGTCACTTCTTCGGCGCCTGCAGGCTCCAGATGCGACCGTCGGGGTCGCGGACCTTCATCTCCTGGGTGCCGTAGTGGGTGTCCTCGAACGGCTGGACCACGTCGAGGGACGGGTCGGCCTCGAACTCGGCCGCGTCGGCGACCCGGAGCACGACCTGGGCCTCGGGCTTCTGACCCTCGGGGATTTCGGCGAGCAGGACGTAGGCGCCGTTGCCGTTGCGGAGCATGCCCGACCCCTCCTCGGTCGAGAATTCGACGTCATAGCCCAGCGCCTGGAGGAACTTGGCCGCCTTGCCCCAGTTGTGGGTCTCGAGGTAGACGCCTTCGATGCCTTCGGTGGTCATGCCGGCTTTCCCTTCGGTGGTTCCTGGTCGCGGTCGGCGAGATACGTGCGCAACGCCTCGGCTACCAGAGCCGAGAGCGATTGCTCGTTCTCAATGGCATGGTGCTTTATCTGCCGGATCAGATCCACCGGCAAGTAGACGTTGAACTGCTTGACTTCTGCACGCATGCTAGCATGCTAGCATGCGCCGATTCATTGAACCACGTGTGAAAGAACGCGAGTTACGAGCCGAGGAGGGCTCCGGACAATGAAACGCCAATGGTGGACGCTGATCGTGGTGTGCGCCGCTACCTTCATGCTGCTGCTCGACGTCACGATCGTCGCCGTCGCACTGCCCGACATCCAGCAGTCGCTCCAGGCGAGCTTCAGCGGCCTGCAATGGACCACGGACGCCTACGCGTTAAGCCTGGCGGCGCTGCTGCTCACCTCCGGGTCCCTCGCCGACCTGTACGGCAGGCGGCGGCTGTTCCTCATCGGCCTGACGGTCTTCACGGCGGGGTCGCTGCTCTGCGGCATCGCGCAGGACCAGATGACGCTCGTGCTGTCCCGCGCGGTGCAGGGAGTCGGCGGCGCGACCCTGTTCGCCACCTCGCTCGCCCTGCTCGCCGGCACCTTCCAGGGCAGGGAGCGCGGCGTGGCCCTCGGCATCTGGGGTGGCGTCGCGGGTGGTGCGACCGCGCTCGGCCCGGTCCTCGGCGGTGTGATCACCAGCGGCATCAGCTGGCGCGGCATCTTCCTGGTGAACCTGCCCATCGGCATCGCCGCGATCGCGATCGCCCTGCGCCTGGTGGACGAGTCCCGGCCACCGCGCGCCTCCCGGGTCGACTGGATGGGCATCGTGCCGCTCACCGTGGGACTGTTCAGCCTGGTGTACGCGCTGATCAGGGCCAGCGACACGGCGTGGGACGAGCAGGGCGTGCTGATCTGCTTCGGTCTGGCGGCGATGTTCCTCGTGGCGTTCGTCATCATCGAGTCGCGGGTCTCCGATCCGATGTTCGACCTGTCGCTGCTGAAGACCCCGACGTTCCTCGGCGGCTCGATCGCGGCGTTCGCGATGAACGCCTCCCTGTTCGCGATGTTCATCTACATCGTGCTCTACCTGCAGAACGGCCTCGGCTTCAGCGCCATGGGCACCGGCATCCGCCTGCTGGTCAGCTCCGGCTTCACCCTCGTCGCGGCCATGGTGACGGGCCGGGTCATGAGCCGTGTCCCGACCAAGTGGCTGATCGGCCCGGGCCTGGTCGTCGTGGGCATCGGCCTGCTGCTGATGAGGGGCGTGACCGCCGAGTCGGGCTGGACGCACCTCATCCCCGGCTTCATCGTCACGGGCATCGGCGCCGGCATGGTCAACCCGCCACTGGCCTCGACCGCGGTCGGCGTCGTCCAGGTCTGGCGCGCCGGCATGGCCTCCGGTGTGAACCAGACCTTCCGTCAGATCGGCATCGCCGTCGGCATCGCCCTGTACGGCTCGATCTTCACCGCGTCGCTGCACGACTCCCTGCGGGAGCGGCTCTCGGACGTCCCCGCGCTCGCGGGGCGTACCGACCAGATCGCGGACGCGATCCGCACGGGCGCTCCCGAGCAGGCGATCGCCTCGGCTCCCGCGGAGTTCCGCGCGCAGGTGGAGAGCGCGGTCCACGCCGGCTTCGCAGCGTCCCTGAACGACCTGCTGCTCGTCAGCGGCATCCTGGCGCTCGTGGGCGGCGTCCTGGCCTTCGCCCTCATCCGCGCCAAGGACTTCGTCCCGCAGGGTCCCCCCGGCGGCGGGCCCGGCCGACCGCCGTCCCAGCCGCAGAACACCGAGGCCTCCCCGGCCCGCTGAGGCAGCGCACCCCCTGACCGTTGCCTCCCCCGGCGAAACAGCACTGCACACGACAGGCCCGTCGTGTGCAGTGCTGTTCTCCGTACCGGCCCCCGCGCTCTAGCGGGAGTCGGTGGCGTGGCGGCGGCGCTGTTCGATGAACGGGGCGAGCAGGCCGGGCACCGCCTCCTCGGCGAGGGCGAGGCCCTCCGACACCGATACGTCGCGGACCTTGTAGACGCCGTTCCCGGCGGCCGTGGCGGCACCGAGGGTGAGCAGGCCGGCTCGGCGCTGGAAGAACGACCGGGTGATGGACCAGCCGATGACGCCGTCCCGCTGGAGGGCGACGGTACGGCGGTTGAAGGTGCCGGAACGGGTGACCACATAGCGGCCGTGGACGGCGTGCCCGAGGCTGCGGTAGGCGTCGAAGGCGAAGGCAGTGCCGATGGCCAGCAGGGCCAGGCCGGTGATCCAGCCGGTGTGGACGAGGACCGGCGTCAGCCACAGGCCGAGGCCGATGAACGGCGCGGCGACCAGGGCCGCGTACACCAGGGCGCGGTTGAGCCTGCGCCGCAGGGCGGCCCGGGGGTGCGGTACGAGCACCGCCTCGACCGTCGGGGAGGCGGCCTCGCCCAGGACGTCGGCCGCGATCCGGCCGGACAGGGCCAGGGGTACGGGCGGGGTGAGCTTGCTGCGGCTGCTGTTCTCGTCGGCGTCGCCGAGGCCGCTGGCGACGGCCTTGAGACGGGCTCCGCCGGCCCAGCGCAGCAGCAGCGGCTCGGCCACCTCGGCACCGCGCAGGCGCTGCTCCTCGATGCTGACGGAGCGGGTGATCAGCAGGCCGCGGCGGATGCGGAGCATGCCCGCCTCGGCGCGTTCGAGACGGTAGCCGCCCCAGCCCTCGATGAAGGTGACCGTCGATCCGATGACGCCGATCACGACGATGACGGCGAGGGTCACGAGGAGGCCGAACCAGAGGGGCACGGAGCCGAAGCGGTCCGTGAGGTCCTTGACGATGCCGAGTTCCAGCGGGTCGATCTTCATCTCGTGCAGCGTGCGGTAGGTGCTCGCGACGGCGATGAAGACACCGCCGACGCCCCAGACCGTCAGCGGCGCGTACCGCAGCCATGCCCAGTCGAGTTCGGCTATGGCGGCGTCGGTGTCGGTTCCGGCGGACGACGGGCCGCGGCGTGCCTGCCGGAGCTCGGTCAGCTGCCGGCTGAGCGCGGCGGCGTCGCGGGCGCTGAGGCCGTCCAGGGACAGCCCGCCGGCCTCGGAGCCGCCTTGCTCTCCGGTGCCGACCTTGAGCGAGGTGAGGCCGAAGATCCGGTGCAGGGGGTTGGCGGTCAGGTCGACGCTGCGGATGCGGTCGACGGGCACCGAGCGCTGGCTGCGGAACAGCAGCCCCTTGTGGAGCTCCACCCGGTCCTCGGTGATCCGGTAGCGGGTCGTGATGAGCCGCATGATGCTGATGCCGGCGATGACGACGCAGGTGATGAAGAACGAGAGCAGCGTGATCAGAGCCTGGAGGTTCAGGTCACCGCCGGTGAGGACGGAGGTGGCGCCGAACATGGCCACCGGAGCGGCCATCACGCTCAGGTTGACGAGGATCAGGCGGGGGCTGAGCCGCCCCCACGCGTCCGGCCCGGCGTCCTCGTCCGGGCGTCGCGGCGAGGCGTCCTGCGTCATGTGGCGTCTCCCGGCACGGCCTGGGTGGACCGGGTCAGGTGCTCGACGAGCTCGGTGGCGACCCGGTGGTCCAGTCCCTTGATCTTGACGGCGCCTGCGGAGGAGGCGCTGGTGACGGTGATCCCGGAGAGCCCGAACAGCTGCTGGAGCGGGCCGCGGAGCATGTCCACGGTCTGCACGCGGGACAGCGGGACCACCCGCCAGCGCTGCCAGAGCCACCCGGAGGCGGCGTAGACGGCCTCCTCCGTCATCTCCCAGCGGTGCACCCGGTAGCGCCAGACGGGCATGACGGCCATGTACAGGAGGCCGGGCACGAGGGTGCAGAGGAAGAGCCAGCCGAACACCGTCCGGGCGGGCGGGATGCAGAGGTAGAGCACACCGAAGACGAGCGGAAGCGGCAGGGCGAACAGGGAGGACTGGAGGGTCCACCAACCGATCGCCCGGCTCTCGACCCGGTTGCGAGGCGGTCGGAGCCTCAATTCATGGTTGTCTAGCACTGCTTCACCCAAATTCCTGAACGATCACAAAACGTCGGGGGACAACGGTCCTCGGTCAACTCACGTCTCACTGTTATCGGTTGACCCTCCCGTCCTCATCCACCACCGGCCCCGTCGCGGCCCGTACGGCGCGCAGCCGGGACACCACGACCGCCGTCCGGGCCACCATCATCGACAGGGACATCACGGCGAGGGCACTGACGAGCACCTCGCTGCCACTGAGCTGGTAGTCGGTGGTGAGCCGGGTCATGCGTGCGCCGTACCAATGCTCGCAGCCGTACGCGAAGAGGATCTGGAGACCGGTCAGAAGGATCCAGACCGCCGCGTGGCCGACGCCGCCGGTGCTGCGGACGTCCCCCGCACGGTCCCGGTGGGCGGAGAGCAAGGAGGCCGCGACGAGCCCGCAGATGCCCCCCACACCGAGGGCGGCGAGGTGCAGCGAGGGGTCGTTGCCCGCCGTCGGGAAGGAGCGCACGCAGGCGGCGATGACGGCGACGGCCGCCAGTGCGGGGGCGGCTATCCGTCCGGCGGTGATGCGCCGGCTCCCGGAGTCGGCCGCGAGGATGACGGCCAGGACCGTTCCGCAGATGATGACCGCCGTCGTGAACTGACCCACCTGACCGGACCTGCCCTTTCCGCATATCCCCCGACAACCCTTGCCGCGGTTCTCCCTCGCTGTTCCACCGTAGGAGGGGCGACCCGGCCGCCGGGACGACCGATCGGTGGGACCGGCTGTCAACCGATCGACGGACAGCCGCACCACGCGTGGTAGGACTGGTGCCGTGCACATACAAACTCAGGAGGAGGCCCCCCGGTCCCCGCAGGCGACCGCGCAGTACGGCCCCGAGTCGGGGAGCCGCTGGTTCGGCCTGTGGGACGGCTACTTCGCCATCTCCTACCTCGTCACCGTCATGCTGCTGTTCACCTCTGACGAGGACCAGGTCCACCGGGCGTTCGCCATCGGCGCGCTGACCCTGATCGTGCCCTGGTACGCGGGTCTCGGTCGTCGACCCATGATCCTCCGGACGAAGAGCCGGCGGAACACGGTCTTCTCCGCCGGGCTGTTCCTGCTGTTCACCTCTTCCAGCACGCTCGACCTCGGCGGTTCCTTCGCGCTGTTCGCGGTGGTCCCCATGCTCATGATGAGCCTGCCGATGCCCTCCGCGATCGCGCTGGTCGTCCTGGCCAACCTGTGGCCGGTGATCGTGGTGTGGCTGCGGGGCGGGCAGTTCGATCCCCACATCCTGTCGGTGCTGCCCATCTCGCTGCTGGGCATCGCCCTGTCGGTGCTGCTCGGCCTGTGGATCACACGGGTGGTGCAGCAGAGCGCCGACCGGGCCGCGCTCATCGACGAACTCCGGCGCAGCCGGGAACGCGAGGCGCGGCTGTCCCACCAGGCCGGCATCTCGGCCGAGCGGGAACGGCTGGCCCGGGAGATCCACGACACCCTGGCGCAGAGCCTGACCAGCATCATCAGCCTGGTGCAGGCGGCCGAGTCGGAGGTGGTGGCGAATCCCGAGCGGGCCCGCTCCCGGCTCGGCCTGGCCGGCCGGGTCGCCCAGGACAGCCTGGCCGAGGCCCGCACCTTCGTCTCCGCGCTCACCCCGCCCGCGCTGCGGGAGAGTTCCCTCGTGCAGGCCGTGCGCCGGCAGGCCGACCTGCTGAAGGAGGAGACGGGGCTGACGGTGCGGTGCGCGTCCCGGGGCGAGGAGCAGCCGCTGCCGATGGCGGTCAGCGTGGTCCTGCTGCGCTCGGCGCAGGAGGCGTTCGCCAACGTGCGCAAACACGCGCGGGACGCCCGTAGGGTGGAGGTGCTGGTGACGTACGCACCGGATGCGGTACGGCTCGTGGTCCGCGATGACGGCGCGGGCTTCGACGCGGACGCCGTCCCGGCCGCCGCCGACGGGCCGGACACCGGCCGGGACGGCGGAGGCCGGGACAGCGGCGAGCGGAACGGTTTCGGGCTGCGCGGGATGCGGGCCCGGGTGGAGGAGATCGGCGGAATGGCAGAGGTCAGCAGCAGCCCGGGGGCGGGCACGGTCATCGAGGTGACGGTGCCTCTGGCCCCGGTGGCACAGGGGTCGGCCGATGAGTGAACGCGAGCCGATCGGAGTGCTGCTCGTCGACGACCACCCGGTGGTCCGGGAGGGTCTGTCCGCCATGCTGGAGCTGGACGAGGGCATCCGGGTCGTGGGGCAGGCCGGCTCCGGGGAGGAAGCGGTGCTGCAGGCCGCCCGGTTGCGGCCCGACATCGTCCTGCTCGACCTGCGGATGGGTGCCATGGACGGGGTGGCCGCGACCGGGCACATCCTGCGGGAGTCGCCGCGGACGAAGGTGGTCATCGTGACCACGTACGAGGACGACGCGGACATCCTGCGCGCGGTGGAGGCCGGCGCGGCGGGCTACCTGCTCAAGGGCAGCTCCCGGGAGGAGTTGGTGCACGCGGTGAAGGCGGCGGCGCGCGGTGAGACGGTGCTGACGCCGTCGCTGGCCCCGAAGCTGTTCCGGGCCCGGGTGCCGGAGGCGCCGGTGCTGTCCGAGCGGGAGCGCGAGGTGCTGCAACTGGTCCGGCAGGGCCTGACCAACGCGGACATCGGGCGCCGACTGTTCATCAGCGAGGCGACGGTGAAGACGCATCTGCTGCGGTCGTTCAAGAAGCTGTCGGTGTCCGACCGTACCGCGGCGGTGATCACGGCCCTGGAGCGGGGCCTGCTGTCCTGACGGGGCACGGGCACATCGCGGTTGGGTTCCGATCAGGACTCCGGACGGCAACAAATGCGCAGCTCATAGCACGTGTAGGTAACGGATTCAACGTATTCGTTCGCGTCGCGTGGCTGGTTATGATCAGCGCCACCGACAGGTTGTCCCCGCTTCCTGCCCACTGCCCGGCCGCCCCCGAGGAACGATGTCTTCCACAGAACCCGAAGGACCGGCCGCACCCGTGACGTCCCGGCAGCGGCGGCCGCGGCGGCGGACGGTGCGGCTGCGCACCCTGCTCATCCTGCTGGCGGTGGCCCCCACCGTGGCCATGGGCACCCAGACCGTACTGAACGCCGATCGGCTGCTGGAGCAGTCGGCGCACCTGCGGGCCGAAGTGGAGGCCAGTGAGCAGATCGGCATACCGCTGTACACGCTCCTGGTCGACCTACAGGCCGAGCGCACCGCGACGGCCGCCCGGTGGGCGGGCACCTCCGGCTCCGAGCAGGAGCTGCGGCAGCGGCGGCTGGCCACGGACCGGGCCGCGGCCAACCTCCGCCGGGTGGCCGCCGAATCGACCGCGTCCCTCGAGGACGTGACCAAGCGCCTCGCCGACCTGGCCGGCTACCGGGAGCGCTCGGACGTCCGCACCGGAACCCCCGACCGCCTGCTCGGCTACTACACCGGGGCGATCAACGAGATCATCCGCGTGTACCAGCACGAGTTCAGCCACACGGAGGACGCCGAACTCACGCAGGCGAGCCGGCCCGTGGTGTCGATGCTCTCGGCCTCCGAGATGGTGGCGCGCGAAGACGCGGCCCTGGCCCTGGCCGGTCCCTCCCGGGAACTGAGCGCCACCGGGTTCGACCAGTTCACCAGCTCCGTCGGGGCCCAGCGCTACCTGTACGAGACGTGGGTCGAGCCGTACCTGCCCGAGCGGGACCGGCAGTTCTACGAGCGCATCGTCACCTCACCGGACTGGCAGACGAAGGTCCGCATCGAGAACGCGATCATCCACGAGAACAAGGACACCGACACCGGCATCAAACTGCCCGGCGAGGTCAGCGGCTGGAGCGCGGCGCACAGCAACGTCTCGGTGCAGATGGCCACCCTCAACATCGACCGCGCGAAGGGCGTCCTCGCCCTGGGCGAGGCGAAGGCCGACGCGTTGCAGACCGAGGTCGCCTGGCTGGTCGGCGGAAGCGGCGCCGGGCTGCTGCTGGTCGCGACCGTCGTCGTGCTGACCACCCGGTCGGTGCTGCGCCGGCTGGACGGCCTGCACCGGCGTACGGTGGCCGTCGCCGAGCGGATCCTCCCGGACGTCGTGGCCCGCCTCGACAGCGGCAGGCCCGTCGACGAGTCCGCGCTGCCGACGGTCCGCGGGCACCGGGACGAGGTCGGGCGGATCAACGACGCGTTCGCCCGGGTCGTCGCCGTGTCCGTGGACGGGCACCGGCAGCTCGCGGCCGAGCGGCACGGCTTCGGCGCGTTCGCCTCCGGCATCGCCTCGCGCACGGGGAACCTGGTGAGCCGCCAGCTCGCCCTCACCGAGGACATCCAGGACGCCTTCGGCCACGACGAGGCGCTGCTCGCCCAGCTGATGCGGTCCGACCAGCTGACGGTGGGCATGCGCCGCCAGACCGAGAACCTGCTCATCCTGGCGGACGGCGAGATCCCCGACCCGCACACCGAGCCCATGCGCATCGCGGACCTGCTGCGCGAAGCCGCGGCGGAGGTGGAGGACTTCCGGCGGGTCGAGCGGCAGGCGCTGGACGAGGCGAGTGTGGAACCGCAGTTCATCAGCCAGATCAGCCACCTGCTGGCGGAGCTGCTGGACAACGCCACCCGTTTCTCCCCGCCCCGCTCGAAGGTGGTGATCCGCGCCGAACTGGTCACGGACGGGCTCTCGGTGGAGATCGAGGACCGCGGGCCGCGCGTCGCCGGCTATCTCTACGAGGAGATGAACCGGCGCCTGCACACCGCACCGCCGTACGCCGTCCTCGCCGAGAACGCTCACCGGCTCGGCCTGTTCGTGGTCGGGCACCTCGCCGACCAGCTCGGAGCCACGGTCACGCTGCGGCGCTCGGTGTACGGGGGCACCTCGGCGGTCGTGGTGCTGCCGGGCAAGCTCCTGGTCCCGGCGGCCGCTCCCGCCCCGGAGCCGGCGGCGGTGCGTGGGCCCGAGCCCGCCGCCGCCCAGGAGCGGGCCCCAGAGCGGGCCTCGGACCGGGCTCCGGACCGGGCTCCGGACCGGGCTCCGGAGCTTGCCCCCGCCCCCGTACCGGCCCCCGCCCTGACGTCGGCACCGGCACCGGCATCCGTACCGGCGTCGGTGACCGGGCCGCGGGCGGCCGAGCCGGCCCCGCTGCCCACCGCCGCCGGGCTGCCGAGCCGCCGCCGGCCCGAGCCGCCGGCCGCCCGGAGCGGCGGCGAGCCGCGCCCCGCCCTGCCCGGGCGGGAGGGGCGCCCCGCCCTCCCCGAGCGCGTCCCGCAGACCCACATGACGGAACAACTGCGCGGGCCGCGGGCGCCGGAGACGGCCCCCGCACCGGACCCGGCCACGCCCGAAGAGGTGGCCGACGCCTGGGCGGACTACGAACACGGGACCCAGACAGTGGAAGAAGAGCTCCGACAGGATCAGCCATGACGACGACACAGAACGACATGATCTACAGCGTCCTGGACAACAACCTGAGCAGGATCGCCGGCATCCAGGGCGCCGTGCTCCTGTCCAACGACGGGATCGGACTGAGCGCCTACCTGCTCGAGCGGGACCAGGCGGAGCGCATCGCCGCCGCCTGCTCCGGCATCGCGTCCACGATGAAGGCGATTTCCAGAGAGATCGACGGCGGCCGGGTGATCCGCCAGCTCGTCGAGATGGACGACCGCTACCTCTGCATCGTCGGGTGCGGGGAGGGCAGCACCCTCATCGTCGTGACCTCCCGCAAGGCGCGCCTGGGAGAGCTGGGCGGCGAGGCCGTGCGGACCGCCCAGGCGCTCGGCGAGTGGCTGGGCACCCCGGAGCGCGAGCAGGCGCAGCCTCCGGCCTCGTAATGCCCGACGACGTGACGGACCCGGCGGCGGACGACGCACCGCGCGAGCCGGCGGAGACGGCCGGACCGGCGGAGGCGCCCGGGCCGGACGAGCCGGACGGGCCCGCGGAACCCGGGGAGCAGCCGCGCGAGCGGCGGCCCCGGGGCCGCCGGCGGACGCGGCTGTACGCGCTCACCGACGGCCGTACCGCCGCCTCGTGCACCGTCCTCACGATGGACACCACGATCACGGCGGCGGTCGCCGAGCACGCCTGGAGCGGGCTGCCGAGCGAGTGGCGTGCCGTTCTGGCCATGTGCGTGCCGCCGGACGGGCGGGCGGTCGCCGAGATCGCGGCGCGGATGCACATCCGTCTCACCCCGATGACGATGCTCCTCGGCGAACTCGCGGACCGCGGGCTGATCCACCACCAGCCGCCGCTGGAAGGCGCCGAGACCACCAATGTCCACCTGCTCATGAGAATCAGGGACAACCTTGCCCGGATATGACCACCCTGCGCGGCAGGCGGCCGCCATGAAGATCCTCATTGCCGGGGGGTTCGGGGTCGGCAAGACCACCCTCGTCGAGACGATCTCCGAGATCGAGCCGCTGCGTACGGAGGAACGGCTGACGGCCGCGGGGGTCGGCGTCGACGACCTCGACGGCATCGAGTCCAAGGCGGTCACCACCGTGGCGATGGACTTCGGCCGGATCACGCTCACCGAGGCCGAGGTGGTGCTGTACCTGTTCGGCACGCCGGGCCAGGAGCGCTTCTGGTTCATGTGGGACGACCTGCTGAGCGGGGCGCTCGGCGCGATCGTCCTGGTGGACACCCGCCGCCTGGACCGCAGCTTCGCGGCCGTCGACTTCTTCGAGAGCCGGGGCCTGCCGTTCGTGGTCGGCGCCAACTGCTTCCACGGCGAACAGCCCTACACCGCGGAGGAGATCGCCGCGGCCCTCCACCTGCGCAACCCGGACACGCCCGTCCTGATGCTCGACGCCCGCGAACGCGAGGACGTCCGGGGCGTCCTGCTCGCCCTGCTGGACCTGCTCATCGCCTCGGCCGGCGCAGACCCCGGCGGTCCCGCCCGGCCGCAGGCCATGACGGCGGGCGGCTGAGCAGCCGACGGGTCCGGGCCGGGCCCTCTCCTCGGGCCGGTCGAACGGCCGGGAGCCGATCACGGCGGTCTGGAGCGCGCACCGCCGGCCGACCGCGGGACCCCGGGGGGCGTCCGATCGGCACGGCGGGTGTCGGCACCGCGTCAGAAGGCACGGGACCTTTGCATAGGCTCGCTCCGGCGCCCCTATGAACGAGGAGGACCCCATGAACCCCGCCGGGGAAGGGCTACAGCAGTTGGACGCGATCAGCGTCCTCAACGCGAAGACGACACTCGTGCAGCTCCTCGTCCGGGCGGGGGTCCACCCCGGTGACGCGGGGGAGCTGATCGGGCTCGTCGAGGCCGGTACGCTCGCGGTCGCCCACACCCGGATCAGCGGGCGCGGCGGTACCGCGCCGACGGAGAAGGGCGAGCGCTACGCGTCCGGCTGGCTCGACGGGGCCCGAGCCGCCGCCGACGAACTGGGCGGCATCGCGGAACGGGCGCTAAGGGACGCGGTCGGCGCGGATGCGTCGGGGGACGCCCTGGACGCCCGTCCCCCCGCCGGGAGGATGGAGCTGGAGCGGGCGAAGGTGGCCGTGCTGCCGCTGTACCTCTCGTTCACCACGGTCTCCGACCTCGATCCCGAGGTTTCCGAGCAGGTGCTCACCGCCGTGCTCGGCACGATGAGCACCAGGCAGCGCACGGGGTACGCGGGACAGCTGACGCGGTTCGCCGACGCCCACCGCATCCGCCTGGACCGGATGTACGCGGAGTACGGGCCCGGCAGCACCATCGCGATCCACGGCCGCTACTCCCTCCTCCACTCCCCCACCAGCATCGCCGTGCTGGAGCGGCTCCTCACGGCGCCGTCGGCCTTGCGGGAGGAGTGGGACGCCGCCGAGCTGCCGCCCGCCTGGCTCGAGGGCCTGACCACGGCCTGGGGCTCGCCCGCCTGACCGCGGGCCGCGGGCCGCGGGCCGAGACGCCCGGCACCTCCGGGCCGAGGAACGCCCCGACCCGCTGGCGGGCGCTGGTCTGACCGACGCCCGCCAGCCGGAGGTGCCGCGTCGTCAGCGGCCCGCCAGGAGCAGCGCGGCCGCCGTACCGGGTACGGCGGTGGCCGCGGCCAGGGCCCAGGCAACCCGTGCGCGCCCCGGTCGGCGGCCCACGGCCACCCGTCGCACGCAGCCCAGTTCCGCCCAGCGCCGGGCCTCTTCCCGCTGTTCGTCGCCGTGCTGGGCCCGGCCGTGGAGGAGCAGGGCCGCCGACGATGCGGCTCCCGCGCCCACCACGGCGGCGAGGAGCGCCCCGGGTGCCGACGCCAGCAGCAGGGGGATGACGAGCGCCGCGGTTCCCCAGCCGGTCAGGCAGGCCGCAGCCGCCGTCCGGCGGGATGCGGGGCGGTCGGCGCCCGCGCGTACGTCCGCGATCGCGGGGACGTACCAGACACAGCCGGAGGCGCAGAGGACCGCGACGGCGAGTGCCGGAACCGGATGGGACATGAGCGCCTCTCCCTGGGAGTCCGCGGACTGCTTGCTGGCGGCTGCCGGCTGCCGGCTGCCGCCTCAGTGGAGGGCCGGTTCGAGGGCGGCGATCTCCGGATGGTGGAGGTCGAACGCCGGGGACTCGGACCGGATCCGCGGCAGGGAGGTGAAGTTGTGCCGCGGCGGCGGGCAGGAGGTCGCCCATTCGAGCGAACGGCCGTAGCCCCACGGGTCGTCCACCTCGATCTCCTTGCCGTACTTCGCGGTCTTCCACACGTTGTAGAAGAAGGGGAGGAGCGACAGCCCAAGCAGGAACGATCCTGCGGTGGAGAGGGAGTTGAGGACGGTGAACCCGTCGGCCGCGAGGTAGTCCGCGTAACGGCGCGGCATGCCCTCGGCTCCCAGCCAGTGCTGGACGAGGAAGGTGAGGTGGAAGCCGGCCGTGAGGGTCCAGAAGGTGATCTTGCCGAGGCGTTCGTCCAGCATCCTGCCCGTGAACTTCGGCCACCAGAAGTGGAAGCCGGCGAACATCGCGTACACGACGGTGCCGAAGACGGTGTAGTGGAAGTGCGCGACGACGAAGTACGAGTCGGAGAGGTGGAAGTCCATCGGGGGCGAGGCCAGGATGACGCCGGTCAGCCCGCCGAAGACGAAGGTGACCAGGAAGCCGACCGTCCACAGCATCGGCGTCTCGAAGGACAGCGAACCCTTCCACATCGTGCCGATCCAGTTGAAGAACTTCACCCCGGTCGGAACCGCGATCAGGAAGGTCATGAAGGAGAAGAACGGCAGCAGCACACCCCCGGTGACGTACATGTGGTGCGCCCACACCGTCACGGAGAGGCCGGCGATCGCGATCGTCGCGGCGATCAGACCGATGTAGCCGAACATCGGCTTGCGCGAGAAGACCGGGACGACCTCGCTGACGATGCCGAAGAACGGCAGCGCCAGGATGTACACCTCGGGGTGGCCGAAGAACCAGAACAGGTGCTGCCACAGTAGGGCCCCGCCGTTGGCGGCGTCGAAGACGTGCGAGCCGAACTTGCGGTCGCTTTCGAGGGCGAAGAGGGCCGCGGCCAGCACCGGGAAGACCATCAGCACCAGGAGCGCCGTGAGCAGCACGTTCCAGGTGAAGATCGGCATTCGGAACATCGTCATGCCCGGGGCCCTCATGCACAGGATGGTGGTGATGAAGTTGACGGCGCCCGCGATGGAGCCGAAGCCGGACAGCGCCACACCCATGATCCACATGTCGGCGCCGAGACCCGGCGAGTGCACCGAGTCCGACAGCGGCGCGTAGAGGAACCAGCCGAAGTCGGCGGCGCCGCCCGGGGTGAGGAAGCCGAAGGCCGCGATGAGCGATCCGAACAGGAAGAGCCAGAAGGACAGCATGTTCAGCCGCGGGAACGCCACGTCCGGCGCCCCGATCTGCAGCGGCATGATCCAGTTCGCGAACCCGGTGAACAGTGGCATCGCGAACATCAGCAGCATGATCGAACCGTGCATGGTGAACGCCTGGTTGAACTGCTCGTTCGACATGATCTGCGTGCCCGGGCGCGCCAGCTCCGCGCGCATCATCAACGCCATGACGCCGCCGACGATGAAGAACGCGAACGCGCTCACCAGGTACATCGTGCCGATCCGCTTGTGGTCGGTGGTCGTCAGCCACTCGACCCACGAGGCGCGCCGGACCTGCCCGCCTCCGGCTGTCCCGCCTGGCGCGGCGGTCTCCGGCCCCGCGCTCGCCGCCTGCTTCGTTCCTGTCACGTCCACCGGACGCTGCCCTCCCTGTAGCCGTACTCGTGGCGAACCGGGAGGTGCCGCACGAAAAGGGAATCGGCACCCCCGGGCGCCGCCTCATGATCCGCGCAGCGGGAGGGCGCGCGGCAGGGCCGAACAGTCCCTCCGCCCCCTGCGGGATCAGGGCCGTACGGCCCCCTGCGAGTGCCGTACGGCACGGCCCGGCGCGGATGCGGAGGGCGGACACTGGTCGAGGGGTACGGCTCCCGCACCGGTGACCGGGTCGTGGCGGATCCGGTCGGAGGGTACGCCCGCGGCGGCCAGCCTCCTCGCCGTGGCGGAGACCATGGCGGGCGGGCCGCTGAGGTAGGCGAGGTGCCCGGACCAGTCGCCGCCCCGGGAGACCGCCTCCACCAGGGATGCGCAGTCGGCGGCAGCGGCGCGCTCCCCGACGACCGGGACCACGCGCAGCCATGGGCAGCGGTCCTCCAGCCCGGCCAGGGCCGGCGTGTCGTACAGGTCGTCGAGCGTGCCGGCACCGAGGAACAGGTGGGTCCGGCGCGGCCGGGGCGCGCGCTCCAGCTCCTCCAGCAGCGCCTTGGCGGTGGCCCAGCCGGTCCCTGCCGCGACGACCAGCACGTCCCGTTCGGCGGCCCCGTCCACGGTCATGGTCCCCTGGGCGGGCCCGAGGCGCAGCGGATCCCCGACGCCGGTGTGCGCCACGAGCGCCTCGCCCACGTCGTCGGTGCCGTCGCCGTGCAGGTGGAACTCCAGCTCGCCGTCGGGGCGGGGTGCGCAGGCGATGGCGTAGGGCCGCCAGGCGTGCGGCAGGAGCGGCGTCTGGACATGGGCGTACTGCCCGGCCCGGTGGGGGTAGGGCTCGGCGGTGCGTACGTGGACCACGGCGAGGTCCGGTCCGCACAGCCGGTGACCGGTCACCACCGCGTTCCAGTAGGGCGGTTCGGCCAGCGCCTGCTCGGCACCCGCCACCATGGCCGCGACCGCGAACCGCAGCATCCGCAGCCACGCCTGCTCCAGCGCCGCGCTCCAGCCTCCGCCCGCGTACCCGCGCAGCGCCTCGACGAGGGCCGTCTCGAAGACCTCGTAGTGCACCGGCCGCACGCCAAGCTTGCGGTGGTCGCGGCCCAGCCGGGTACAGAAGGCGGCCAGCTCCTCCGGCTCGTGCAGGTGGTCGATGAGGTACCGCAGTGCCTGTTCCAGGTGGGCGCGCTGGAACGCCATCGAGTCGGGGAACAGGCCGCGGAGGTAGGGGTGGTGCTCGAACATGGCGTCGTAGAGACGGTCGATGAGCTCCCCGGAGGGACTCACCAGCGGCAGGTTCAAGGTGATCAGCCGCTGGTCCGCGGCGCCGTCGTAGGAGCCCGCGTCCGCGCGGGCCGCGGCCGGCTGCCGGGTCGGGGCCATCAGCTGCCGCCGCAGCCGCATCGCGTCCTGCCGCGCCAGGAGCGCGTGGTAGGTGTCGTACTGGTTCACGTCGTGTGCTTCTTCCGGTTGTGCTTGCCTCCTTGTCACCGCGTGGTCCGGGCGGAGGCCGGCAGGCCCTCCCCGTGCACCCTCCGTGTATCGCCGTCGATCGGGATAACGTCACAGCAGCGACTCCCAGTACGCCTGGAAGCGGGTGGCGATGAGCAGGACGACGACCCCGTACCAGGTGAGGGGCACGACCCAGTGGAACTCCTGCACGCCGCTGACCAGCGCGCGGGGAGCGCGGATGACGCCGTGCCGGAGGTTGTGCACCGTGGTGTACCAGAACATGGCGATGGTGGCCGCCCAGGCCAGGCAGCACCACAGGCACAGCGCCCCGATCCCGTACAGGGCCTGGCTCATCAGCCACATGCAGAAGCCCGCGCCGAGGAGGGTGCCGAGGTTGAGCCCGGCCCAGAACCATCGGCGGTAGCCGGCGCCCGCGAGCAGTCCGAAGCCGATCGCGACGACCACCGCGTACGCGACGAGACCGATCAGGGGGTTGGGGAAGCCGAACACGGACGCCTGCCCGCTGCGCATCACGTCGGCGCAGGACAGCACCGGGCTGAGATTGCACGAGGGGACGAAGTCCGGGTCCCGGAGCAGTTCGAACTTGTCGAGGGTGATCACGAACGAGGCGAGGAGCCCGGCCACCCCGGTGACGATCAGCAGCCGGGCGAAGCCGCGGCCCGCGCCGATCACGCCGGAACGGGAGCCGCCCGCCGTGCGGTCCCGCGTCCCGGGGGTGCGGTCACGCAGGGTGCCGGACACGGCCGCCCTCCTTCCCGGCCGCCGTCCCCAGGGGCGCGCTCTCCACCCTGCGGAGGTGCCGGGGGGAGCCCGGAGCCCGGCGCGCCCCCTCGGGCCAGACGACGTCCACGGGCACGCCGCGGGACCTGGCGTAGGCCACCAGGTGCGCGGTGGCGTCCCGGCCGTCGGACGGCGAGCCGTCCCACACCGCCACCAGTCGACTGCTGGTCCGGATCAGACGTTCGTCGGCGCCGATGCAGGCGTCGCGGTCGGCCGGGTCGAAGTGCCACAGGTGTGCCCGGTCGGCGAGCACGAGCAGTTCGCCGGCCGCCGCTCGGTCGCGCTCCGGGAGCGGGGCGGGGGCCGTCCCGTCGGTCGGGAGCAGGACCACCAGTCGCCGGCCCGCCGCACGCACGGCCCGTCCGAACACCACCGGCAGCCCCGCCCCCGCGCGGACCACCGCGGTGGCGTCACCCGCCCAGCGCTCCAGCCGCACGGCCACTTCGGACTCCACCAGTTCGAGCGTGTCCCGGGGCAGATCGGCATGACCCACCGCCGCGATCATCCGCCCGCTCGCTTCCCCGCCATCCGACGCCCTCCACTCGTGCGACGTACCGGAGCACGAGTGAACACGC
The DNA here is from genome assembly GCF_042677605.1 of Streptomyces sp. NPDC127106. Classification (NCBI taxonomy): domain Bacteria; kingdom Bacillati; phylum Actinomycetota; class Actinomycetes; order Kitasatosporales; family Streptomycetaceae; genus Streptomyces; species Streptomyces sp. NPDC127106. The sequence continues at coordinate 423,199 of NZ_JBHXTC010000001.1, forward strand.
GCACGCACCTGGCACGAAAGGGCCCGAACGTCCCCCGGCCCGCTCCCCCGGGGCCCGAACGTCCCTCGTCCGCGAGTTTGACTGAAAATTCAGTCAGTGTCAGAGTGGCGGCACGCGGTCGTTCCGCATCCCGCTGGACGGCCGATCGCGGGGTCGACGCGCACCCTTGTCGTAGGAGCCCGGGGGGGTCCGTGCGCCCCTGGCCGCGCCCCGCGCCCGCCCCGGCCGGACGAACGCGTCCCGCCGGTCCACGATCGGAGTTCCCCCGTGTCGAACCTGCGCCCCACACGCCGGACCACCCTGCGCACCCTCGCCGGGCTCGGTGCCCTCGCCTTCGGCGCCGCGGCCTGCGGCCCCGCCGAGACCGCCCTGCGGTCCGGATCCCCGGCCGGGTCCTCCTCGTCGGCGGCCGGCGGTCCGAAGCGTCGCCTCGGCGCCGAGTGGGAGAGCCACACCCGGACGTTCATGTCCTGGCCCGCCCTGGCCGCGGGCGTGTGGGAGGAGGACCTGCGCTACGTCCGCGAGGACATCGCCCGCATCGCCCGCGCCGTCGGAGAGTACGAGGCGGTGGTCATGATGGCCCGCCCCGACCAGGCGGCGGCCGCCCAGCGGGCGTGCGGCTCGCAGGTCGAGGTCATCCCGCTGGCCGTAGACGACCTCTGGGCCCGTGACACCGTCCCCGTGTTCGTCGAGGAGGGCGGCAAGGTCACCGGTGTCGACTTCAACTTCAACGGCTGGGGCAACAAGCAGGTGCACACCAACGACGCCAAGGTGGGGAGCGCCCTGCTGGAGAAGTACGGGATCCCCCGGGTGCAGGCGCCGCTGGTCGCGGAGGGCGGTTCGTTCGAGCCCGACGGCGAGGGCACCCTGCTGATCACCGAGAGCTCGATCGTCAACGACAACCGCAACAAGGGCAAGTCGCGCGACACCGTCGAGGCCGAACTCAAGCAGGCCCTGGGCGTCGAGAAGGTGATCTGGCTGGCCGGCGTACGCGGCGAGGACATCACCGACGCCCACGTCGACAGCCTCGTACGGTTCACCGAACCCGGCGTGGTGCTGCTGGACCGCGCGCACCCCGGCACCCCGCCGGACTCCTGGTCCCGCGCCGCCGACCAGGCGAAGTCCGTCCTGTCGAAGGCGACGGACGCCCGGGGCCGGCGCTTCGAGGTCATCGACCTCCCGCAGCCGGACCTGAACCGCATCACGGGCCGGGGCGACGACTTCGTCTCCACCTACGCCAACTTCTACATCGCCAACGACGCCGTGTTCATGCCGCGGTTCGGTGACCGCAAGGCCGATGACCGCGCCCGGGGCATCCTCCGGGAACACTTCCCCAAGCGCGACGTCGTACCGATCGTCATCGACACGATCGCCTCGGGCGGCGGCGGCATCCACTGCTCCACCCACGACCAGCCCGGCAAGCCGGCCGCCTGACGCCCTCCGTTCGTGGACGCCGCACCTGACGCCCGTTCCGATGTCGGACGCTGCCCGGCGGGGACGAGGAGGACTCCCGCCCTCACGGTTTCCGCAGGTGGACCCGTGCCCCCCGGTCCGGGTCCAGGGCGGACGCCCAGGCCGCCGGTGCCCGCTCCGGGTCGACCGGAACGAAGCCGTGTCGCAGGAACAGTTCGGCGGAGCCCACGGTCGCCGTGAACAGCCGGGCGGCGCCCAGCCGTCGGGCCCGCGCCAGCGCGGCCCGCAGCAACACCGGACCGAGGCCCCGGCCCTGACCGCCGCGCGCCACAGGGAAGTTGCGGAGCACGGCCACGCCCGGACCCTCGTCCCGTACCACGACGCAGCCGTCCGGCCTGCCGGCCGTGTCCTCCACGAGGAGGAACTCGTCGGTGTGGGCGAGGTAGTGGCCGAGGGGACGGGCGCGCAGCTCGCCGGACGCCACGAAGGTACGGGAGAGGACATGGAGGGCGGGTGCGTCTCCCGGGCGGCCCGAACGGACCGGCACCACGGGGAGCCCGACGACGACGGAATTCACAAACCGGCGGCGGCCGGAGGTGGACAAGGAGGGGCCAACGTTCTCCAACTGCCCTGCCATCGTGTGACTTCCACGGCGGTTAGGCCCCCGCACCGCCCCCTGACGCGTGATCCTCCACCGTGGACGAGCCGATTCGAACGGGGATTTGCGGTGTACGAGCACATGGTGGGCGGACCGCCCCGACCGCGCCGGCGGGGCTCGCCGGGCAGGGGGACCGGGCGGAGCAGGCGGCACGGGTCGTGTCGTGGCTCGCTGCCCGGGAGGAAGTGGAACGCGCACTGCGGGAGGCGCTGTAACTGGCCGCCCGTACCGGGTCCGACCCTCGGACGCTGGCCGCGCTGCTGGCGTACCTCACCGAGCTGGAGGTACTGGCGGCCGGACCCGACGGCTACCGGCTCACCCCGTCGGCGAGGAACTCGTCGAGGACGAGCGCTCGTTGCAGGAGTACGACCTGCCCGGCGCACAGGCAGCCCTGGACCTGTCGCTGTCCGGTCTGCACGAGACGCTGCACACCGGCCGGCCTGCTACCGGACCCCGCCCGGGGCGCCGCTGGCCATGGCGCTCGCCGCGGACGAACAGCTCGGCGGGGCGGCCCGGGAGGCCGTGGAGGACGAGGCCGTGTGGATCGCCCCGGGCGTGCGCACCGGCTGGGACTGGGCGACGGCCTCGCTGACGGCGACCGGCAGCGGCGCCGCGGCGGTCGCCAACACCCTGGCGAAGGCCTTCCCCGCACTGCGGGTACGGATCGCCGCGTGGCCGTCGGTGCTGCGCATGCTCGCCGACCGGGTGCTGGAGACGGACGTACTGCCCCGGGTGGAACTGGTGCCCAGCACGGGGGCGGTGCCGCCCGCCGACCGTACGGTGCTGCTGTGCAAGCTGCTGGACCAGCTGCCCGACGAGGACGCGGTGCTCGCCTTGCGCGAGAACGCGGCCGCGGTGGCGGAGGGCGGCGCCCTCCTGTTGGTGGAGCAGGTGGAGGGGCCGGAGGGGTCGAGCGGGACGTCGGGGCGGCCCTGCACCACCTGCGCCTCGAGGCGGCGTTCGGCTCGGGACTGCGCAGCGAGACCGACTTCGCCGCACTGGCCGCCCGCGCCGGCCTGACCGTAGGCTCCTGCCTCGACATCGGCCGGGACCACCGCTTGGGGGAGCTGGCCCCGACCCGCTGAGGCCCGGTACCCGTCCCGTCCGGGCCGCGGCACGGCGCTGTCAGACCCATGTGGTGCACTGTTCTTGATCCCGAGAACCACGATGGGGAGGGGTGTTCCGTGGGAGCCCGTCCGTACGACGCACCGCATGAGGAAGTCCACCAGGCGGCGGTGGCCGCCATCGACCTGCTGCGCCGCCTGGCGGCCGAGCACGGCGGGGGCACGCCTCCGCTGCCCGCCGATGCCGAGGTCGTGCGCTTCCTGGGGCGTACGCACCCGAACCGGTACCCCAAGTCGGCCGGCCGCCCCGAGTGGCTGGCCGAGGCGTGGCGCCGCTGCGGCCTGCCGACGGACGGAGGTGCGCCCCACGCGACGGCCCCGGCCGACGGGGCCGCGGCACTGGAGCAGCTGCGGCACGACGTGGCGGACGGCCATCCCGCCGCCCACCGCCGCTCGTCCCACCTCCACCGGTTGTCGGCGGCGTACGAGGCCGGGACGCTCACGGCCGCGGACATCGTCGAGGCGTACCCGGCGCGCTGGACGATGCAGCTCCGCACGCTGTCCGACCGCGGCGGGGCGCGTCCCGCATTCGAACGGCGGGTGCGGACGCACCTCACGGCCTCCCTGGGGACGGACCCGGCTGCCTGGCTCAAGCTGCTCGCCACCGTGGACGCGCTGTGCCGGCCGGAGAGCAAGGGCCCGGACCGTCTGCTCAGCTGGCCGGCGCTGGTGCAGCGGTCCCGGGACGCAGCGGCGGCCGCCCCCGCCCGTCTGCTGCCCGACCGCGCGCCGACCGGCCGGAAGGTCGAGGACCAGCTGTTCCGCGCTCTGTGGTGGTGGCCCACGGGTGAGGTCCTGCGGCGGTGCGACGCCGATGTCCTGGACGCCCTGATGCCCGAACTGCCGCCGGAAACGGGCACGCTGCTGGCGCAGTACGTCGTCGCGGTGCGCCGCGGCACGCCTGCAGGAGTCCTGGAGCACCTCCTGCGCAGCCGGAACCGGGAGGCCCTGCTGGTGATCGCCCGCGGCATCGACCTGACCCGGGGCACCGCGCTGCGGCTCCTGGAACACGCCGATCCGGAGATCCACCTCGCCGTGCTGGACGGCCACTTCTACGTCTGCGCCGAGGAACGCCGCGCGGCCGTCACCGACCCGTCGGTGCGGCTCGCACCGCACGTCGACCGCATTCCGTGGAATGCGCTCCCCGACTGCCTCCACGCCATCGAACCGGAACTCGTCGAAGCGGCGTTCGCCAGCAGCCACCTGTCGAAGTTCAGGATGCCGGAGCAACTGACGGGCTGCCTCACCCTGCTGCGGCACGCAGGTCCGGCCCGGCTGTCGGCACTGCTCGCCACCGGCCGCGTGAGCCCGGCGGTCACCCGTATCTGCGCGAAGGCGCTGAGCGCCGCCGATCCGCTCACGGCCCTCCGTGCCCGGGTGGAGAAGGAGCTGACCACGCAGAAGCTCGCCGCGCGCCTGCGCCGCCTCGGCCCGCGGGCGGGCGCGGATGCCGCCGACCGGCTGATGGAGCTCTTTGCGAACGTCGACTGGAACCACCTGGAGGCCGAGCACGCCCGCGAGCCGTTCCGGTACTGGCCCCAGATGGTCAACCGCCCCGGGACACCGCCCGACGTAGCGGCCCGCCACATCGACGCGATACGCCGCGACTACCGCAGCCACCGCTCGTATGCGGAGGTGTGGATCACGGACAAGGGGGCGCTGCGCGCCGGGCTGGGCTACAGCGCCGATCGTGAGCAGGCCACCGGACAACTCGACGACCTGCTCGCGAAGGGGCTCATCACCCCCGAGGACCTTCTGAGGCACGTGGGACAGGGCCCGTGCGTGCTGCGCCGCCTCGGCGACGCCCGGTGCCTGCCGGACGCGCCCACGCAGATCGTGGAAGCAGTGGAAGGGCTCACGGCACTGGTCCGCACGCACCTGCCGGCGGCGGACGAAGCGGCCTGGCAGCGGTTGTACCGGCGGCTGGCGGGACGCGACCCGCAGCACCCGGAGCGCGGCACGATCGAGGAACTCCTGACCCTCACCGCGACGACGAGGTGATGCGGACGTTCCCGCGCACGGTGACCTGGTCGATGTCCGTGGTGCGCACCGTGACGTTCATGGTCCACTCCCCCGCCATGGGCAGCCGCAGGTCGTAGGCGGCCCAGTACCCCTTCTGGTCCTTCAGCCGGGCGTCGATCGGGCCGATGTCCAGGTCTTCCTGGGTGAGACTGAGTCGGAGTTCGCGCACGGTGGCGAGGCCGCCGTCCGCGGAGTACACGACGGCTTCGACCGTGTTCTCACCGACGCGTCCCGGCGTCAACGTGAGCTGGACCGTGCCCTGGTGGTTGGCCGTCCCCATGTCGAAGGGGACGGTGACCACCTTCACCTGCGGCGCCTGGGCTGCGGCCGCCGCGGCGCTCTCGCCTGCGGCACGGCTGGGCTGGGTACCGGTGAGCAAGGTCGTGATCGCCAGGATCACGGCGCTGAGCGCGGCTTCGACGGCCACCGTGCGGCGCAGGCTGCGCCGGTATCCGTCGGCCTCGTCGACCGGCGGCCCGGTGTGGGCATCGCCCGCCCCGCCTCCACCGGGCGGGTCCGTGGGCACCGGTGAAGCCGGCGCGCCGACCATCTGTGCGACCTTCACGCGCTCGGGCTCGGGCACCGTCAGCGTCTCCGTGGCCGCAGGAGCCGCGTGCACGAGGCGGGCGGTCCACCGGCGGGAGAAGGAGGCCACCCACAGGACGAGGACCACAGCAGCGATCTTCACGAGGAGGGTCCTTCCGTACGAGGTGGTGGACAGCGCCTCCCAGGAGCCGACCTGCCGCCAGGACTGGTACGCCCCCGTGCCGACCAGCACGACGACGGCGGTGAAGGCCAGCGTCGAAAAGCGGCCGATCGCGGTCGCCGGGACGGCGCGGCTCCCGGATCCTCGGCGCCGGAGGACGATCACCAGCGTGATCAGGCCGCCGAGCCAGACCCCCATGGCCAGCAGGTGCAGCACGGCGAGGGGCACGGCGAGCGGCACCTGGATGCCGGCGGCGGCGTGCTCGGCGGCGGCCCAGGTGAACGCCAGCCCCAGGGCGAGCACCGCCCCGGCCCAGCGGACCCGGGGACCGAGTCCCCGGGGCTCCGCTCCGCCGTCCTGACCGTGCAGCCGTACGGCCCACCGCCTCAGCAGGCCCGCGGCCACGGCGAGCAGCACGAGCCGGACGATCAGTGCTCCCCCGGGCCTCCCGGTGGCGGTCCGTCCCACCTGGGACAGCTCGAACACCGATGTCAGCCGACCACCCGTCTCGTACGGACCGCGTAGCAGCAAGAGCGCCACGGTGGCCACCACCAGCGTCACCCATCCGGCGACCAGCAGCCCGCGCACCGGACGCACCGCCCCCGCAGTGGGCCAGCACACGAGGACGAACGCGGCAGCGCCGACGAGGAGGGCGAGCCCGCTGTAGGCGGCGTAGCGGAAGAAGCCGTACAGGCGGCCGACCGCCGTGTCGTCCAGTGAGCGGGTGGGCACCACCGCGGCGGTCTGGGACGGCTTGCCGATGGAGAAGACGAACGCGCCGGAGATCGGATGCCCATCGGCGGACGCGACCCGCCAGGCCACCGTGTAGGTGCCCTGGGGGAGGTCGTCGGACAGTTCCACCCGAGCGGTGCTCTCCTTGCCGTCCACGTGCTGCGCGGGGCGGGGGTTCACCCGCTCGTTGTCCGGCGACAGCACCCGCACCGAGTCCTCGGAGAGGCCGACCGATTCGGTGAAGGTCAGCGCGACCTGCTGCGGTGCCGTCTTGAGGACGGCGCCGTCCGCGGGGTCGGAGCCGCTGAGGCCGGAATGCGCGAAGGCCGTGCCCGCCCCGCCGATGATCAGGGCGAACACGGCGGCGACCAGCGCCAGGACGGTCAGTGACGTCCTGGCAGGAGGCGATCCGGTGTACATGAGCAGGCAGTCTCGGCGTTCACGGTCGCGGGCGGAGCCGGTTAAGCAACTTCCGCTAAAGAGCCGTGCGGAACGCCCGCCTGCGGACGTTCTTCCGGTATGAAGGGGGTGCGGGCAGTCGGGGTGCGGCTGCCCGCCCAACCGCTCCACCCGCCGTCGACTGCCGAGCGGAAGACCACGGGCTGCGACGTCCCGGGAGTGCGAGGGGTGCGGCGGACACCACTCCGCCGCACCCCGTTCCACCACGCTGCCGGGCCCCTCAGCCCGGCGGCAGCACCGGGTCCCTCAGCAGTCCCCGGTCGTACGTGTGGAACCCCCGGCCGGTCTTCCGGCCCAGCAGCCCCGCCTGCACCATCCGCGCCAGCAGCGGGGGCGGGGCGTAGAGGGGTTCCTTGAACTCGTCGTAGAGGGACTCCGCGATGGCGGCGACCGTGTCGAGTCCGATGAGGTCGGCCAACTTCAGCGGCCCCATCGGATGGGCGCAGCCGAGCTCCATTCCGGCGTCGATGCCGGCTGCGGTGGCGAAGCCGGACTCGGCCATCCGGATGGCCGACAGCAGGTAGGGGACGAGGAGGGCGTTGACCACGAACCCGGCCCGGTCCTGCGACCGGATCGCCGTCTTGCCCAGCGTGTCGCGGGCGAACGCCTCCACCGTCTCCACGGTGTCCCGGGAGGTGTGCAGCGAGGAGACGACCTCCACCAGCGGCAGGACGGGTACGGGATTGAAGAAGTGCAGCCCCACGACCCGGTCGGCGCGCCCGGTGGCCATGCCGAGGCGCATGACGGGCAGGGAGGAGGTGTTGGTCGCGAGGATCGCGTCACGGTCGGCGACGATCTTGTCGAGGGCCGCGAACGTCTCGGTCTTGACGGCCGTGTTCTCGGTCACGGCCTCGATGACGAGCTGCCGGTCGGCCAGGTCCTCCGGACTGCCGGTGAAGACCAGCCGGGCGAAGGCGTCCTCGGCGGAGATCCGGTCGAGCTTGCCCCGCTGGACGGCGCGTTCGAGCGAGACGGCGACCCGTTCGCGTGCCGCTCGGGCAGCGGTGGCGTCGGCCTCGCAGACGACGGTGTCGAGTCCGGCGCGGGCGCAGACCTCTGCGATGCCGGAACCCATCTGGCCGCCGCCGACCACCCCGACCCGGCGGATGTCGGCGCTCACGGCTGCACCTCCGTACGGCGGACCAGGTGGCGGCCGTAGGCGTCGGGGGTGAAGAAGGCCGGCAGCTCCCGTTCCAGGGCGACTCGTTCCAGCACGGCCCGGGCCTCCGGCACGAGCGCATCGGGGTGCTCGTCGGCGAGGGTCGCGCACTCCCGGTCGATCACGGCGCGCAGGTCCTCCCGGTCGATGGTCCGGTGCCGCAGCCACTGCCACAGCTGGACCCGGGCGATCTCGGCGGTCGCGGCGTCCTCCATCAGGCCGTCCAGGGCGACGGCGCCGTGGCCGCGCAGCCAGGCGTCGAAGTAGCGCAGGGCGACGGCGACGTTGGCGCGCACTCCCCCGGCCGTCGGCGGCGCGCTGGTGCGCCGGACGGCGAGGAGGTCGGCGGCGGTGACGGCGACGTCCTCGCGGGTGCGGTCGAGTTGGTGGGGCCGGGAGCCCAGCACGCCGTCGAAGACTTCCCGACAGACGGGGACGAGGGCCGGGTGGGCCACCCAGGAGCCGTCGAAGCCGTCCTCGGCCTCCCGCTCCTTGTCCAGGCGCACCTTGGCCCGGGCTGCCGCGTGGGTCTGCGCGTCCTTGGATGGCACGTGGGCGGCCATGCCGCCGATGGCGTGGGCGCCGCGCCGGTGGCAGGTCCGGACGAGGAGTTCGGTGTAGGCGCGCATGAAGGGGGCGGTCATGGTGACCTGGGCGCGGTCGGGCAGTTGGAAGTCGGTGCGGTGGCCGAAGGTCTTGATGATGCTGAAGAGGTAGTCCCAGCGGCCGGCGTTGAGGCCCGCGCTGTGTTCCCGGAGTGCGTGGAGGATCTCCTCCATCTCGAAGGCCGCGGTGATCGTCTCGATCAGGACGGTGGCGCGGACGGTGCCGCGCGGGATGCCGAGGAGCTCCTGCGCGAGGACGAAGATGTCGTTCCAGAGCCTGGCCTCGCCCGCGTTCTCCAGCTTGGGGAGGTAGAAGTACGGGCCGTACCCGGCGTCGATCTGCCGCTGCGCGCAGTGGAAGAAGTACAGGCCGAAGTCCACCAGGGCAGCGGGGACGGGCCGGCCGTCGACCTCCAGGTGCTCCTCCAGCAGGTGCCAGCCCCGGGGGCGGACCGTGATCGTCGCGAGGTCCTCGCCGAGGCGGTACTCCTTGCCCTCGGGGGTGGTGAAGTCGATGCGGCGCTCTGTGGCGTCGAGCAGGTTGAGCTGGCCGCCGATGACGTTGTTCCAGGTGGGGGCGGTGGCGTCCTCGAAGTCGGCCATCCACACCGTGGCGCCGGAGTTGAGGGCGTTGACGGTCATGCGGCGGTCCGGCGGGCCGGTGATCTCCACCCGGCGGTCGGCCAGGCCGGGTGCGGGCGGCGCCACCCGCCAGTCGGGGTCGTTGCGGACGGCGGCCGTGGCGACGGAGAAGTCCAGCGGGGTTCCCGAGACGAGGCGGTCCTTGCGGCGGAGCCGCTCGTTGAGGACGTCCTGGCGGCGGTGGGCGAAGGCCGCGTCGAGGCGGCCGACGAAGTCGAGGGCCTCCGGCGTGAGGATCTCGTCGTGGCGGTCGCCCGGCGCCGCGAGGACCCGGACCCGGTGCGTGGTGGCGGTGGTGGTCATGCGGTCTCCTGACGAGGGGTGGGCGGGAGCCGGACGGGGACGGTCGTCCGGCTCCCGCTGGCCGCGGGCCTTCGGGCGAAGGCAGGCCGTAAAGCGGAGTCGGCCTAGTGGAACTGCTCTTCCTCGGTGGAGCCGGTCAGGGCCGTGGTGGAGGAGGCGGGGTTGACGGCGGTGGAGACCAGGTCGAAGTAGCCGGTGCCGACCTCGCGCTGGTGCTTGACCGCGGTGAAGCCGTGCTGCTGGGCGGCGAACTCCCGCTCCTGCAGGTCGACGTACGCCGTCATGCCGTGCTCCGCGTAACCGCGGGCCAGCTCGAACATGCCGTGGTTGAGGGAGTGGAAGCCGGCCAGGGTGATGAACTGGAACTTGTAGCCCATGGCGCCGAGTTCGCGCTGGAACGTGGCGATCTGGTCGTCGTCCAGGGCGGCCTTCCAGTTGAACGACGGGGAGCAATTGTACGCCAGCATCTTGCCGGGGAACTCGGCGTGCAGCGCCTCGGCGAACTCGCGGGCCTGGGCCAGGTCCGGGGTGCCGGTCTCCACCCAGATGAGGTCCGCGTACGGGGCGTAGGCGAGACCGCGGGCGATGACCGGGGCCATGCCGTTCTGCACCCGGAAGAAGCCCTCCGGGGTCCGCTCGCCGGTGGTGAACTGCGCGTCGCGCTCGTCGACGTCGCTGGTCAGCAGGTTCGCCGCGAGGGCATCGGTGCGGGCGATGACGAGGGTGGGCACGTCGGCGATGTCGGCGGCGAGCCGGGCGGCGTTGAGGGTGCGGACGTGCTGGGAGGTGGGGACGAGGACCTTGCCGCCGAGGTGGCCGCACTTCTTCTCCGAGGCGAGCTGGTCCTCGTAGTGGATGCCCGCCGCACCGGCCGCGATCATCGCCTTGGTCAGCTCGAAGGCGTTCAGCGGGCCGCCGAACCCGGCCTCGGCGTCGGCGACGATCGGCGCCAGCCAGTCGGTGGTGTCGGCGCCGCCCTCGGCCGTGGCGATCTGGTCGGCCCGCAGCAGCGCGTTGTTGATCCGGCGCACCACCTGCGGCACCGAGTTGACCGGGTAGAGGCTCTGGTCGGGGTAGGTGTGCCCGGCCTGGTTGGCGTCGGCGGCCACCTGCCAGCCGGACAGGTAGATCGCCTGCAGCCCGGCCCGGACCTGCTGCACGGCCTGACCGCCCGTCAGTGCGCCCAGGGCGTGGACGTAGTCCAGTTCGTGGAGCTGCCGCCACAGGCGCTCGGCGCCGCGCCGGGCCAGGGTGTGCTCCTCTCGGACGCTGCCGGAGAGCCGGACCACGTCCTCGGCGCCGTAGGTGCGCTCGATGCCGGTCCAGCGCGGGTCCGTGGCCCACCGCTGTTCGAGCTGCTGGGCCGCCGCCGTGGTCGCCTTCGCTTGTGCCATGACCGTCACCGTCTCCATGAGTCGCTTGACTTGCCAACACTCCCGCCGGGCGCGACAAGGTGTTGGCACCGTGTGCCTTGATCGAGGGTTGCGGGTTACGGCCGCCGGCCCACTTCGGGGCGGAACGGAGCGATCGTGCAGGGCAGCCGAGTCAGGACTGCCGGGATCTCCGACGTCAGGGCATGAATCGTGCCCGGAGTGTCCGCCTCGGCCGCCGGGGTCCGGCGGGCCGCACGACTGACTCTGACAGCGGCACGCAGTGCCATCAATGAGGTACGTCTGTCAATTTCTGCGAATCTTCTGCGGCGCATGTGCCAAGGTTGCGAAGGTTGGCAACGGCAGAATCGTGCGTACGCTGAAGCCGGAGCGAGGCCGAAGGAGCCCAGGTGAGCAAGACGTACGCGGGAGCGCGGCTGAGGCGGCTGCGCGAAGAGCGCCGGATGAGCCAGGCCGAACTGGCCCGGGTCCTCGGCATTTCGCCGAGCTACCTGAACCAGATGGAGCACGACTCGCGCCCGCTCACCGTGCCGGTGCTGTTGCGGCTGACCGAGGCCTTCGGCGTCGACCCCGGCTTCTTCTCCGAGCGCGACACCAGCCGACTCGTCGCCGACCTGCGCGAGGCGCTGGCGGGCGAGGTCGCCGAGGCCCGCGTCTCCGCCTCCGACCTGACCGAACTCGCCACCCGCATGCCGGCCGTCGCCACCGTCCTGCTGGACCTGGGCCGACGCAGCCAACTCCTCGCCGAACGGCTCGCGGGCACGGCCGACGGCCGCGACGGCGGCCCGGGCGCACCGCGGTCACCGCACGAGGAGATCCGCGAGTTCTTCTACCGGCGGCAGAACTACCTCCACGACACCGACCTGGCCGCCGAGGACCTCGCCCGGGAGATCGGCATCCGCCCCGGGGACGTCATCCGTGCGCTGACCCGCCGGCTGGCCGAGCGGCACGGGATCCGCATCTCCGCGGACTGCGATCGACTGCACCGCTACGACGCCGCCACCCGGGTGCTGCACCTGTCGAACCGGCTCCGCCCCGGTCAGCAGGCGTTCCGGATGGCCACCCAGCTCGCCCTGCTGGAGTACGGCGACGAACTGGACCGCCTGGCCGCCGAGGACTTCGAGCCGGACTCCCCCGCCCACTCCCTGGCCCGGATCGGCGTCGCCAACTACTTGGCCGCCGCGCTGATCCTCCCGTACCGGGCCTTCCATACGGTCGCCGAGGAGTTCCGCTATGACATCGAGCGGCTCACCGACCACTTCGGGCTCGGCTACGAGACCGTCTGCCACCGCCTGAGCACCCTTCAACGGCCCAGGTTGCGCGGGGTCCCGTTCTCCTTCGTCCGGGTCGACCGGGCCGGAAACATGTCCAAGCGGCAGTCCGCCACCGGATTCCACTTCTCCCGGGCCGGCGGCACCTGCCCGCTGTGGAACGTCTACGAGTCCTTCGCCTCCCCCGGCCGCATCCACGTCCAGATCGCCGCCATGCCCGACGGGCAGCGCTACCTGTGGACCGCCCGCGCGGTCACCCGCCACCGCGGCGGCTGGGGCGAGCCCGGCAAGACCTTCGCGATCGGCCTCGGCTGCGAGGTCCGGCACGCCTCCCGGCTCGTGTACGCGGACGGACTCGACCTGGACAACGCCTCGGCCGCCACCCCCATCGGCATGGGGTGCAGGCTCTGCGAACGCCTCGACTGCCCCCAGCGCGCCGTCCCGCCCCTCGGCCGCACCCTGGCGGTGGACGAGAACAGCAGCACCTTCGTCCCCTACCCCGTCGGGGACGCTCCCGCCTCCGCCCGCGCCTGACCGTTCCTCCGGACCGTCACCCCGTGCGGCGCAGTGAGCTGGCCCGTCGAGGAAATCTCCCGGCTGCGGCGCCTCGGGGACGGCACGCCGCCGCCCCCGGGGCAACCGTGCGGGTCAGGCGTTGTCGGCGGTGAGACCGGCGCGGACCTCCCGGGCGGCGGCGACGAGGTGCTCCAGGGAGGCACGGGTCTCGGACCAGCCGCGGGTCTTCAGACCGCAGTCGGGGTTGACCCACAGCCGCTCGGCCGGGATGGCCCCAAGACCGGTGCGCAGCAGGCCGGCCGCCTCCTCGGTGCTGGGGACACGGGGTGAGTGGATGTCCCAGACGCCGGGGCCGGCCTCGCGCGGGTAGCCGTGGGCGGCGAGTTCCCGGGCGACCTGCATGTGGGAACGGGCGGCCTCCAGGCTGATGACGTCGGCGTCGAGGTCGTCGATGGCCTGGACGACGTCGCCGAACTCCGCGTAGCACATGTGGGTGTGGATCTGGGTGTCCGGCCGGACCCCGCTGGTCGTGAGGCGGAACGCCTCCGTGGCCCAGGCCAGGTAGGAGGCGTGGTCGGCGGCCCGCAGCGGCAGGGTTTCGCGCAGGGCGGGCTCGTCGACCTGGATGACGGAGGTGCCGGCGGCCTCCAGGTCGTTCACCTCGTCCCGCAGGGCGAGCGCCACCTGGCGGGCGGTCTCGGCGAGCGGCTGGTCGTCCCGTACGAAGGACCACGCGAGCATGGTGACCGGCCCGGTCAGCATGCCCTTGACCGGCTTGGCCGTCAGGGACTGCGCGTACGAAGTCCAGCGGACGGTCATGGGCTCGGGGCGGGAGACGTCGCCGGCCAGCACCGGCGGGCGCACGTAGCGGGTGCCGTACGACTGGACCCAGCCGTGCCGGGTGGCCAGGTAGCCCGTCAACTGCTCGGCGAAGTACTGCACCATGTCGTTGCGCTCGGGCTCGCCGTGCACCAGCACGTCGAGGCCGGTCTTCTCCTGGAAGGAGACCACGTCCTCGATCTCGCCCTTGATGCGTGCCTCGTAGCCCGCCGTGTCGATCCGGCCGGCCCGCAGGTCCGCGCGGGCCGTGCGCAGTTCGTCGGTCTGCGGGAACGACCCGATCGTGGTGGTCGGCAGCAGCGGCAGGCCCAGGTGCGCCCGCTGGGCGACGGCACGCTCGGCGTACGGCTGCGCGCGGCGCCCGTCGGCGTCGGTGACGGCCGCGGTGCGCGCCCGGACGGCCGGGTCACGGGTGAGTGCGGATCCGGCACGGGAGGCCAGGTCGGCCCGGTTCGCCGCGAGTTCGGCCGCGATGGAGTCCGTGCCCTGGGCCAGTCCCCGGGCCAGGACGGAGATCTCCTGCGTCTTCTGCCGGGCGAAGGCGAGCCAGCGGCGGACCTGCGGGTCGACGTCGCGCTCGGCGGCGGCGTCCAGCGGGACGTGCAGGAGGGAGCAGGACGCGGAGACGTCCACGCGCGCGGCGAGGCCGAGGAGCGTGCCCAGGGTGGCCAGGGACTTCCGGTAGTCGTTGATCCAGATGTTGCGGCCGTTGACGACGCCGGCCACCAGGCGCTTGCCGGGCAGACCGCCGACCGCCGCGAGGTCCTCCAGGTTCGCACCGCCCGCCTCGGTGAAGTCGAGTGCCAGGCCTTCGACCGGCGCCTTGGCCAGGACGGGCAGGGCCTCGCCCAGCCGCCCGAAGTAGGAGGCGACCAGCAACTGCGGCCGGTCGGTGGCGCCGCCCAGTTCGCGATAGGCGCGGGCGGCGGCGTTCAGCTCGGCCGGTGTGCGGTCCTGGACCAGGGCGGGCTCGTCGAGCTGCACCCACTCCGCCCCCGCCGCGCGCAGGTCGGCGAGGACCTCCGCGTAGACCGGGAGCAGCCGGTCCAGCAGCGTCAGCGGCTCGAAGTCCGCCGCCACGCCGGGAGCGGGCTTGGCGAGCAGCAGGTAGGTGACCGGGCCGACGAGGACGGGGCGGGCGGCGTGGCCGAGCGCGAGGGCTTCCCCCAGCTCTTCGACCTGCCTGCCGGAGTTCGCGGTGAAGACCGTATCGGGGCCGAGTTCGGGGACCAGGTAGTGGTAGTTCGTGTCGAACCACTTGGTCATCTCCAGCGGTGCGACGTCCTGGGTGCCGCGGGCCATCGCGAAGTAGCCGTCGAGGGCGTCGGCGGCGACGGCCGTGCGGTGCCGCTCGGGGACGGCGCCGACCATGACGGTGGTGTCCAGCACGTGGTCGTAGTACGAGAAGTCACCGGTCGGCACCTCGTGGACACCGGCCTCGGCCAGTTGTTGCCAGTTCGAACGGCGCAGGCCGGCCGCGGTCTCCCGGAGGCCGTCGGCGGTGACGCGGCCCTTCCAGTAGCCCTCCACGGCCTTCTTCAGTTCGCGGTTCTGACCCTGGCGGGGGTAGCCGTACACGGTGGCTCGTGCTGCCGTGGCTGCGGGATTCGCTGTCACGGAACTCTCCTTCGCGAGTTGTGTCCAGGACGCCCCGGCGACGGGACGCGGACGCGGACGCGAAGGAACGACGGACCGGGCGGCCCACGTCGCGGGTTCGCCCGCACGTGCCGCTCGTCATGTACGCCGACCCGCCCACGAGGTCACCGGGATCTCCGCATGCGGATGGGTCCGCGCGCGGGCAACGGGCAGGTCTTCGGACTCGCGGGCACGCCTGCCGGGCGCTGTACCCGGCGGACACCTACTGGCCGTCGCTTCCCAGGACCGGTTCCGGTCCCAGTGCGTATGACGGCGGTCGTTCCCGCTCACCGCTGCGGGGCAGTCCCGGATTCCCACCGGGTTCCCTCTTACGACGCATCCCGCCTGGCGGACGGGGCGAACCAGCTGCACCGACCACCCTAGGCCGCCCGCCCGCTCACCGACGACCCCTGCCCACTATTCGGACTCATCGCCGACGCCACGGCCGTCTCCACCGTCACCCGGGAGACCAACTCCTGCGCCTACCGCTGCTACCCCGGTCCACGACCTGGCCGCCCGTGATCTTCCGCTTGGCGGCCAGCGCCCCGTCCCCCGGACCTGGGCGGACGAGTTGCCGCTTCGGCGGAGGCTGCCGCCAGATGGGCTTGGGTGGATCTCGTCAACGGGTCGCCCTCACCCAGCAGCGGAACGCACATGAAGAGGACTCTCCGGTAGAGACGAATGGCTTTCCCCAGATCGCCCGCCGCGTGGTGGGCTTGGGCGAGGTTGTGGCCGGAGGTGAGGGAATCGACGTGCCCCGGGCCGAGGGTGCGCTTCTGGGTGCGGAAGGTCGTCTTGAGCAGCGGGAGGGCGCGTGCCGCGTCTCCCGCCTCCAGGTGGGCGAGAGCCAGGTTGGCCGCCGACGTGAGGGTCTGGGGGGCGTCATTGCCCAGCGTTCGTCCGTGGGAGGCGAGGATCCGTTCGTACAGCGGGATTACCTCGGCCGTGTTCCCCGCGTCCCGGTGGGCGGAAGCGAGGGCGTGAAGGGCGTTGAGGGTCCGGAAATGCTCCTCGCCCAGTGTGCGGACGTATGCGGCGAGGGCCTGCTCCAGGAGGGGGATCGCCAGGGCCGGCTCACCGGCCTCCAGGTAGGCGGACGCCAGGTTGAGGCGGGCGGAGGGGATGTGCGGGTGGTCCTCGCCCAGCGTGCTCACTCCCTCGGCAAGGGACCGCTGGAACAGGGGGATCGCCCTGTCCGGATCTCCCCTCTCCATGTGGACGAGAGCAAGGTTGCTGCGGGCGTTGAGGGTGTCGGGGTGGTCTGCGCCGAGCAGACGCAGCCGGCTTTCGAGGATCTGATCGCAGAGCACGGTTGCCTGGCCCAGGTCTCCTGCCACCCGGTAGGCCCCGGCCAGACTCTCATAGGCGGCGAGGGTGTCGGGATGATCCGCGCCCAGGACCCTCAGCCGGTTTTCGAGTACCTGCTTGCCGAGCGGGATCGCCCGCTTGGTATCCCCGGCCTGGACATAGGCATCGGCGAGGTAGCCGCGTGCGGCGAGGGTGTGAGGGTGGTCGTCGCCCAGGGCGCGCGCCCGGTCCTCGACCGCATGCTCGTACTCGCCGATCGCGCGGGCCGTGTCTCCCGACTCCTGGTGGGCGGAGGCGAGGTTGGTGTGGGTGGCGAGGGCGTACGGGTGGTCCTCACCCAGGACCTGAACCTGCTCGCGGCGGAGCCGCTCGTACAGCGGGACGGCCCGGGTCGGGTCGCCCGCGGCCTGGGTTGCCTGGGCGAGGATGAGACGGGCGGCGAGGGTGTCGGGGTGCTCTTCCCCCAGCACTTGGGCGCTGATGGCGACGGTCCGCTCCTGCAGGGCGGCGGCTCGGTCGAAGTGCCCTCCCGCCAGGTAGGCGGTCGCCAAGCCGCTACGGACGACGATGGAGAGGTAGTGCGCTTCGCCTCCCAGGCGGACGCTGTCGGCGAGGGCCTGCTCGAACATGGCCGTCGCCCGGCGCACGTCCCCGGATTCCAGGACGACCCCCGCGAGGTTGGACCGGGTTCCGACGCTGAGCGGATGGTCCTCGCCCATGTGCCGCTCGATCACCGCGAGGGCCCGCTCGAACAGCTCGATGGCCCCGGCCAGGTCACCGATCGCCTGGCGGGCGGCGGCGAGGTTGTTCAGGGAGTCGGAGGTGCGGTGGTGATGCGGCCCCAGATTTCGTTCTCGGAAGGCGAGTGCCCTCTCGAGGTGCGGGACGGCCCGGTTGCCCAGCCCCTGGCCGTGGAGGTATCCCCCCGCGTGGTTGAGGAGATCCGCCGTGGCGGGCAGGTCGGCGGAGGCCGGCGCGTTCTGGACCAGGGCGTCGATGTGCGGGAGGAGGCTGCGCCACAGGGGCCATGAGGCGGGATCCCGCCAGGAGGTGGGCAGAACGACGTCCTGCAGGAGGCACGTCGCGCGGACGCGGGCCACCTCGACGAGGATCCGGTCGCGGTGCGGATCGTCGGGGTCGGGCGTGCGGGCCAGACCCTGCACGAGTCGATGCACCGAGAGGGTGCGGGCGGCCGGATCGACACTGATCATGCTGTAGGCGTTGAGGACGCCGATCGCGCCGGCCACGTCGGGGGGCGCGGCCGTACCGTCGAGGAGGTGGGCGGGGATGCGGTCGGGTGCGTACCAGGCCAGGGTGCGCAGGACATCGACGGCGGACGGCTGGAGTTCGCCGATACGGTCCAGCGTCACGCGCCAGACGCGGGCGACTGAGCGCTCGGCCGCAGTGCGGCCTTCCTCTCCTCGCCGAAACGTTTCGGCCGGGTCCTGACGCAGGAGGTCGAGGTAGGTGCGCGGGGTGAGCAGGGGGTTCTGGGCGAGGTAGGCGGCGGCCTGGCGGACCGCCAGGGGCAGATGGCCGATTTCGGCGCACAATTCGGCAGCGCCGTCGAGATCGCGGGGGCCGGCGGCGTTGATGATGTCGCGGAGCAGGGCGAGGGACTCGGACGGGGCCAGGACGTCGAGCCGGATGACGGTGGTGGCGGTGGTCCAGGTCGTGGCGAGGCGGCTGGTGATCAGGAAGCGGCCGCCGGGAGCGCGGGCGAGCAGTGCGGCGATGTCGGCCGGGTCGTTGACGTTGTCCAGGACCAGGAGCCAGCCGCTGTGCCCCGCCAGCCATTGGAGGGCGTACTCGGCCAGGGCCTCCGCCGTGAGCACCTTGGCCAGGGCGGGCTGCAGGGCGATGGCCAGTCCGGCCAACCCCTGCTGGACGCCGGCCGGACCATCGGCGGTGATCCACCGGATCGTCTTCAGCCCGCGGGAGCGGGAGCGGGTGGCTGCCCAGTGGGCCGCCAGAGCGCTCTTGCCGACTCCGCCGAGTCCGTGGACCGCTTGCAGGTGCACCTCACCGGGCGACCGCAAGGCGGCGTCGAGGGCGTCGAGTTCGGACTCTCGGCCGACGAAGTGTGCGGGCAGGTAAGGCAGGTCGTTCATCCCCCGAGGGGCCTTCACCTTGGCCGCGGAACGTAACACCTCGGGTGGCAGCAGAACAGAGGAGTTGTCGTTGTAGATGCCCGTGACGGCTATGCCGCCGTTGTACGCGAAGGCGTTCCCGCTCCCCGCCACCTGCTGCACGGACGTTGGGGGAGAGATGTCACCCATCACACGCAGACCTTCGACGGCCGTGCCCCGTGCCATGGTGCGCCCGCCCGTGTCACGCCGTCTGCCCCAGCGCCATTTGGCCATGACCGCTCTCCGATCCCTCGGCTGTTCCGTAGTCGATGCCCACCCGACGGCTACGCGTCGGCGATACCGCTGATCGCTCGGGATCCCGGGCCGCTGGCCTCAGTGTCCCCGGTGTTCACGGCTCGCGCGGCCCGACCGACCCTTCCGCCGGTACGCTCGACACCCGTCACCGCAGTGCCTCCGTCTCTGTTCACCGCCCTACCGGTGGCAGCGGCCGGGGCACCGTCCGGGCCGGTGACGAAGACGAGTAGCGCCCGCAGCTCCTCGGCCACCCGCTCCTGGTCCTCCGGCGTCAAGGCTCTCCGACAGGCTCTCGAAGCGTGCCTGCCGTATGCCTCCCCACCGTGCGCGCTCCCTTCCCGGGTCCGCACCCGTGCCCGGTGCCAGCACCGCCCGCAGCCGCCGCGAACGCCGCCGACGCCTCGACCAGCCCGGTCCTCCCCCTTGGTCTGCCGGTCGGCCCCCTGAGCCGACCGACCGGAAAGCCAGTAGGACCACCCTAGGCGTCGTCTCAATTGGTGAGGCGCCGTCGAATGAACGGCGTCGTTCCCAGGACGAGTGCGGCGAAGACGGTCAGTCGTTGAAGGCCGGGCTGAGCGGCGAGGCTGCTGTGCTGGAGGCCGTAGGTCGCGTACCAGTTGGCGGCGAGGTCGGTCGCCATGACGACGCAGGCGAGGTCGGCTCCTAGGCGTTTTCCCCCGATGAGGAACATGGCGGCGAGCGTGTCGAACAGCGCAAGCGAGGACCAGTAGAGGTTGAGCCAGCCCGGTGCCCAGTCGTGGGAGTGTAGGCCGTGGCTGAGGAAGTCGGTGACGTGCGTGGAAGCGCCGACGAAGAGCAGGGCCGCTGCGATGACACAGACCCATATGACCGTCCAGCGCGGGGTGTGGTGCATCCATCCGATCACACTGAGGATCGTCCCATTTCCGAACGCTGCCCGTCAGGCCGCCATCCTGCAGTAGCAGATGAGAGCGGCTGCGATCCCGGCGAAGGCCAGGGCTTCAGGTGGGTCGGAGGCAGCTCAGGGGATGGAATCGGAGGGCCGTCGTAGCCCTTCACCTCGCCGAATCGCGTCCCGTCCATCCAGTCTTCGCGGGCCTGCGCGATCTCGTCGTGCGACCGTCCGATCCAGTTCCAGAACATCTCGGTGCAGCACGACGTTTTCGCAGGTCAAATGGGTTCCGGATGGCCTACGGTCAGCAAACTGTCAGCATCGGAATCCGAGGAGGCCGCAACGATGGCCGCCAAGACGCTCCCGCGAGGCATGGGCAGCTTCTTCAAGGAGTGCGAGCACTCCCCCTCCCGGTGGGCCAGGTGCCCCACCCCTACAAGGTCCGTTACAGGGACGCCGGCGGCAGACAGGCCGAGGGGGAGGACGAGGCGATCAACCGTTTGACCACCCTCTACAAGGCCAGGAAAGCTGCTCCGCGGCGCGACGCCAAGGCCGAGCGCATCGCGACGTACGGCCCCATGCAGCTGCGGGAGTACACGGCGGAGTGGAAGGACGGCCAGCGACACCTGGCGCCGCGTGCGTCGTCCACGCCGTCGAAGCCGCGGTAGTGAAGCTCGTAGAGGAGCTCGTAAAGGAGGTAGAGGGCGAGCTGGAGGTCCTCGCCCCCCGCGTCGGCCTCCAGCACCGCCCCGGGGGCGCACCGCGGCAGGCTCCCGGACCGCAAGGCGTTCGACACGACACAGGACAACTCGCCCCGCCCCTCCACCAGATGGGGGCTCCGGTCTGCAATGGCGACCGGGTCCGGGCTGGGAGGGCACATCACGGGTTCCTGTCCTCAGGCCGCGGAGCGGTTCGCTCGCGGGGGCGGTGGCTGGTGTCGCACCAGGGGTACGTACGGCTGCGAGGGCAGGTGCAGACGGCGACCACGAACCGGTCGGAGCGGGCGACCGTCCCGTCGCCCAGGACGATTTCGACCGGGCCCTCGATCAGGACGGGACGCCCCTGCGGGTCCACGGACACGCGGCGGGCGGGCATCCCCCCGTAGGCCGGGCACGTACCGCTGTCAGACGTTCTGGGCACGGATGACCACCAGCTCTTCCCATTCCTCGGCCTCGCTCGCCAGGCCTTGCCGCTCCAGCCAGATCCGCCGCGAGCGCAGGACCGGGCCCCAGGGAACGGACGCCTTCGCTGTGACCTGCGCGGACAGCCCCGCCCCGGCCAGCCGGTCCACGGTCTCCTCGGCCCCGCACATGCCGGAGTGCACCATCAGCAGAGCGCCGCCGGGACGCAGCAGGGCGGAAGCGGTCGCGCAGATCCGGTCGATCACGAGGCGTCCGTCCGGGCCGGCGTCCCAAGCACGCTGCGGCCCCCGCGAAGGCAAGGTCACGCCCGGAGCGGGTACGTAGGGCGGGTTCGCCACGATCAGGTCGAAGCGTCGGCCGACGGTACGGTCCCTGAAATCGCCATGCAAAACGCGCAGGGGAAGACGACGGAGCAGGGAGTTCATGCGCGCTGACACGACGGCCGGCCAGGAGACGTCGACCGCCGTGACAGCGGCACCTCTGCGAGCGGCGTGCAGAGCGAGCGCGCCGGTCCCGGTGCCGATTTCGAGGACGCTGGTGCGGGGCCCCAGCTCCTCCCGGGCGAGTGCCTCGGCGAGCAGGTGGGTGTCCGCCTGCGGGCGGTAGACACTCGGCAGCGCGACCAGGCCGCCGCTGAGAGTTCCCAAGGCGAGAGCCGTACTGGACATCGCGTACCTCCGGGGATCGTGGCGCCCGTAAGGCCCCTCCTTGGACGTCATACGGCGGCTGCCCCGGGCGGGCGACCTCATGCAGCGTTCCGGCGATCTTCGGACCATCGAACGGAATCGGAGAAGCCATCGAGATCAGGGCCGATGAGGAGGCCGTACCCCGCCGGGCGATGGGGGAACGGCGGGCGAGATCGGGCTCACCAGAGAGGTCACCGTGGGCCCGTCCTCGTCGTTCCCCACCTCTGGCCCCTCAGGCGGCAGGCGGGAACCTGTCCGCCAGGGCTGCGGCAACGGCCTCTACGACGGCCGTACCGTCCTCCTCCAGGGCGATACCCGGGTCGTCAGCTGTGATGCCGGCGGTCTGGAGGAGCTGCTCCGCGCGTTTCAGCCACCGATGGCCTTGCCGTGCCGGTACACCTCGGTGAGGAGCAGGAGGACGCGCGGGTCGACGGCTTGCGGGGGCCGGACGGTACCGGCCTTGGCGTCGCGTGCGCCGTACGCGTCCGCGCCGGCCTGGGGCACGCCGGCGACCAGGACGGCGTCGAATTCGGTGGAGCGCGGTGGCGTAGGTCCGCTGGATGGTGATCGGATCGCCGTCGCCGTCGCCGTCGCCGTCAGAGTGCGGCCGACCGGGGCGACGACGAGGGGCAGCATGCCTGCGTCGAGGACGGCCCGCCGAGCAGTTCGTACGCCGTCCAGGTCGGACTCGGCGTCGGCGATGATGCCGATGACGCGGCCGTCGGTAGGCCATGCGCCCCCCATCTGGGAAAGTGCGGGGCTGGGGTCTGCGGCGACGAGCGGCACGGTGGCGGCGGCGGGCGAGAGTCCGAGGCCCGCGGCGAAGGCACCACCCTCACGCTCCGCGCCCTGCACCACGGCGAGCGCAGCCTGGCGAAGCAACTGTCCACCGCGGCACAACGTCACCACATCGAACACGAGTTCCACCACGTGGCAAAGGACCTCATCCTGTGGTCGAACGACCACTGCCGCCGCGTGGCAGAGAGGGGCCGCCACTCCGGGCTCGACCTCGGCAGACCCTCTTGGACGTCCGCCCCCGGCCTCGTGGCGTGCCGGGCCTGCACGCCGGAGGGGTCAGTCCAAAGGCGCAGCCGTTGGGGGCGGCGGCGCGGGCCGGTGCGGGCGGGCGGAGACCGACCCCCGGCGGGACGGGACGTGCCGCCGTTCAAGGACAGTGGCCACCGCCTCGACCACCTGGCCGACGGTGATGCGCAGGAGCCGGGCATCAGGCAGCGACGCGTGTGCGTCGCCCGGCCGCAAGGGGTCCTCACCCGCGCCGGGACACCACAGCACCCGGTGCTTCGCGTGAGGGGGCGGGCCCCACAGGCAGGGGGCCACTGGGCCGAAGAGTACGACGGAGGGGGTGCCCAGGGCCGTCGCGAGGTGCGCCAGACCCGTGTCGCCGACCAGGACGCAGCGCGCACCGGCCACCAGTGCGCAGAGCTCGTGGAAGGGCACGTCACGGGACCCGCCGAACACCGCCTCCTGCGGCAGTCCGGCGTCCCTCGCCAACTGCCGCGCCAGCGCCCCCTCGCCCGCGCCCGCTGTGACGACCACGTCCTCGCCCGCTCGGCGCAGGGCACGTACGACCGCTGCGAACCGTTCCACGGGCCAGCGGCGCGAGCCGGCGTCCGCGCCGGGGTGAACGACGACGGCACCCGGGGCGGGCGAGGCACAGGCAGGGGCGGCGATCGACAGGTCGGTGGGGTCGGCCTCGATGCCGTACCAGCGCAGCAGGCGGCACCAGCGCTCCCGCTCGTGCTCGTCATCGCGCCACTCGGGTCCGATGATGTCGGGGGTCTCGGCGTGCCGGTAGGCGAGGAGACGGTGCGGCCGCAGCCGGTGGAGGAGCAGGTGGCTGGGGGGCCCGTTCCCGTGCAGATCCACAGCCAGCTCCGGCGGCGGCCCCTGCCAGCTCAGTTCGGCGGGCACGCCGCGCCTGCGCGCGGTCGTGGGCAGGACACGGTCCACGAGGCCGGTGGCGACCGCGACGGTGGCCAGCCGGCCGGGTGCGGCCAGGACGATGTCGCAATCCGGCATGCTCCAATGCAGCGCCCGCAGGCAGGGCACCACCGTCAGCAGGTCGCCCAGGCCCAAGGCCCGGAGAACCAGTACCTGGGGGCGGCTGCCCGCCGATACCTGGTCGGCCGGAGCGTGGCCTGCCCGCTCGTGCACACTCATGCCCTCCACTGTCCCGAGGACGGTCCCGGGGGGCACGCCAGGTTGCGCCGCACGGTGTTCGGCCTGTTCCGGGTGACCGCTGTGAGCAAACACACCGGCTGCCCCGTCGGCCTTGGCAGACCAGGCCGGGGGCCCTGTCGGCGTGTCGTCGGGCGCCTCGGGTCACCGATTCGGGCGGGGGGTTCTGCCACCATGGTCGGGGCCGTGCCTCCCCCTTCTGCTGCCGGGCGTCGCCGTGCGCGTCGGCGGTACGGAGCGTCCGTTCCCGCCCCCGCCTGCCGCCTCTTGCGCTTCGCGCTCCGTCCTGGATCCTTCCTGTGCCTGCCACTGTCTCCGCATCCTCTTCCGCCCCGACCCCGGACCGCTCTGCGTGGCGGTCCCTCCGCTACCGCAGCATGCGCTGGTGGGCCGTCGCGAACTTCGTGTCCAACGCCGGCACGTGGATGCAGCTGACGGTGCAGAACCTCATGGTCCTCCAGATCACGGGTTCGGCCGCCGCCACCGGGCTGTCCGTGTCCATCCAGATGGCGCCCGGCCTGCTCCTCGGTCTGGCGGGCGGCGCGGCCGTCGATCGCTTGCCCCGCAAGCTGACCGCCGCCTTCGCACAGGCCCTGCTCGGTGCCGTGGCGCTGGTCACGGCCGTGCTCGTCGCGCTGGACGGCCTCAACCTACCGATGCTGCTCGCGCTGGCGGCGGTGACCGGTCTGATCGCCACCGTCGACGGGCCCGCGTGCGCGCTGCTCGGCAACGATCTCGTCCGCGCCCCGGACGTACCTTCCGCCATCGGGGTGGGCTCGCTCGTCCACAGCGCCGGGCGGCTCGCGGGCGCCGCCCTCGCCGGCGTGGCCGTCGGCTTCCTGGGCACGGCGGCGGCCTACGCGGCCAACGGCCTGTCGTTCCTTTTCGTGGCCGGCGTGATCCCGTTCCTGAAGGCAGCGCCCCCCTCCCGGGAAGTCCAACCGGTAACCGCTCCCGCCGCTGCGCCGCCAGCGCCCGCACCGGTCGCGGCGAAGAGCATGAGCGCCAGGGAGGGACTCGCGTTCTTCATGCGGCGCCCGCGGCTGGTCGCCCTCGCGGCCCTCAATGGGGTGAGTGCGCTGTTCGGCCGCAACTACTCCCTCACCCTGGTGGTCCTGGTCACCGGGCCCCTCGCCGGTGACGCCGCTTCCTTCAGCAAGGTCTCCACGGTCCTGGCCGTCGGCGGGATCGTCGGCGCGGTCCTGGGCGCCCGGCTCCGCAGGCCGAGCGTGCGCATGGTGGCCGCCCTGACCCTGGCCGGGGCCCTCTTGCAGATCCTCGCCGGCCTGGCCCCCTCCCTCCTGGTGCTCCTGGTCCTCGTCCTGCCCATGGCTGCGGCGGAATCCGTCGGGGACACCGCACAGTCCACGGTGCTCCAGACCGACCCGCCCGCCCACATGAGGGGCCGGGTGCTCGGTGCCTGGTCCAGCATCCGCACCGTGTGGGGCCTGGCGGCGCCGCCCATGCTGGGACTGTTCATGGAGCTGGCCGGTGTACGGGCCACGTTGATCGTGGGCGGGCTGGCCATCGCGACGTTCGTGACCACGGGGTATCTACTGAAGGGCCGCAAGCCCCGAAGCGGGGCGCTCGTCCCGATGCCCGAGGTGGCCCTGCCCACCCGGGCCCGGCTGAGCACCGCCGCCTGATCGGCGCGGGGGGACGAGTCACGCATTGTGTCCCGGTCGCGGCCGCGACACCTCGCGCACCGGCTTGGTCCGTTCACGGCAGGGGCCGGGTGCTCGAGGCCGCCCGGGCGGCGCGATCGGCCAGGCCGGTCGTGGAGCGACCGTCGAGGTACGGCAGGACGACGGCCTGGCCACCCCAGGCGCGCAGCGCCCGCGCCTCCGGAAGATCGTCGGCCGAGTAGTCGCCGCCCTTGACCCAGACATCCGGCCGCAGCCGACCCAGCAGGGTCTCGGGCGTGTCTTCCTCGAAGGCCACGACGGCGTCGACACTGCCGAGCGCCGCCAGCACCCGTACGCGGTCCTCCAGCGGGTTCAGTGGGCGGCCCGGCCCCTTGAGCCGCCGCAGCGAAGCGTCCGAGTTCACGCAGACGATCAGGCAGTCACCGATCCGCCGAGCACTGTCCAGCAAGCCGACGTGCCCGGCATGGAGGAGGTCGAAGCAGCCACCCGTGGCGACCACCGTTCCGCCGCGAGCCCGAACGCTCTCAGCCGTCACGAACGCGTCGCCACCCGCCGGCCGGGCGAAGCCGGGGGCGCAGGACCACTGCCACAGGGCGGGGTCGCAGGCGCCGCCCGCCGCTACGAAGGCTGCGGCGGCGGCCACCGCCAGCTGTACCGCCTCCTCCGGCAGGCCTCCGTCCGCGAGTGCGGAGGCCGCCCGGGCGGCGAAGCAGTCGCCCGCTCCGCACGGATCGCCCACAGCCCGGTACGGGGACGGTACGAGCATCGGGGCTGCGGACAGGGGCCGGGTCAGCAGGACCCCCCGCTCACCGAGCGTGACGGCCACCGCAGCGGCACCCCAGCGCTCCGCCAGCTCCGCGCCGCGCCGGGCGTGCGCCGCCAGGGAGTCACCCTCATCGGGGCACAGGGCGGCTGCCTCCGCCGCGTTCGGTGTCACCAGACGGGCTCCGGGCACCGGTGATCCGCCGCGCGGGTGCGGGTCCCACACCATCGGTACGCGGCGCGCGGTGTCTGCCAGCAGGGGCCGCAGCGCCTGCGCCGTGCCCCTGCCGTAATCCGCGACCAGGACGGCGTGCGCACTGGCCAGCGCCCGGCCCACGGCAGCGGTGGCGAGGCCGACCTCTCCGCCACCCCGGTCGATCCGCGCCAGGGGACGGCCGTCGGCCAGGACCCGTGTCTTGACTGGCAGGGAGCCCTCCAGCGGCAGCTCGACCAGCCGGACACGGCCGTCCAGTACCGCCCGTACCCGGTTGCTAGCGGGGTCCTGGCCCAGTGCCGTGATCAGGACGACTTCCCGGCCGTAACGGGCGGCCAGCACGGCGGCCAGTCCAGCGCCTCCGGGTCGGGAGAGGTCGTCCGTGACATCTACCACGGGCGCCGGGGCGTCCGGCGCAAGACGGGACGCGACCCCTCGGATGTCCTGGTCCAGCAGCACGTCACCGACCACGACCAGCGGTGCGCGGCCGGTCACCTGGTCCTCCTGACAGCGGCGACGGCGCGTCGGGACGCAGTCCTGACGGCGGCGGCGCCGGAGGAGGCAAGGGCCGCGTCGAACGACTCGCACAGCAGGTGCACGGCCACCAGATGGGCCTCCTGCACGGTCGCCGTCGAGGCGGCATCGATGCACAGCGCCTGGTCGGCGGCCTCCGCCAGCGGGTTGGGGGCAGCTCCGGTCAGGGCCCAGACCTCCACGCCCGCAGCGCGGGCCGTCATCGCGGCCGACAGCAGGTTGCCGCTGCGTCCCGACGTCGACAGCAGGACCAGGACGTCACCGTCCCGGCCGTGCGCCGCGACCTGCCGCGCGAAGACCTGCTCGAATCCGTAGTCGTTGCCGATCGCGGTGACACTCGAGGTCTCTGCGTGCAGGGCGATGGCCGAGTAGGCTGGTCGCTCCTCGCGGTAGCGGCCGACGAGTTCCGCGGTCAGGTGCTGTGCCTGGGCAGCGCTGCCGCCGTTGCCTGCGGCGAGGAGGCGGCCGCCGGCCGGGAGCACCACGGCGAGCCGGTGACCCCAGTGCGTGAGCTGGTCCAGACCGTGCACGCGCAGACGTCTCAGCGCGTCCTCCAGTTCCTGGCAGTGCTGTTGGGCTCCTGTGGTTGTGGGAGTTCGGCTCATGGCGTCGGGGCGACCGCTCGGGAGAGCGGTCCGCACCCCACCTCCTTCAGGCAATCGGTACTGCGCGGGGACCGGTCCGGCCGGGCCGGCCGGAGGCGAGCGTCGGACAGAAGCCGTACGGAGCGATCAGCACGGGGCTCACGTCCTCGCCCCGGCGGCCACGAGCCGTCCGGTGAGCACCGAGCGGTAGGACCGTTCCGTCGCGGCGGCGACCTGGGACCAGTCATAACGGCTCAGGACGCGCCGCCGCCCGGCTTCCCCGTACGCCCGGCGTACGGGCTCGTCGGCCAGCAGCTCGGCGGTGGCCTCCGCGAGAGCGAGTGCGTCTCCGGGCGGCACGAGCCGCCCGGTCTCCCGGTCGGCGACGGTGTCCAGCTGGCCGCCGACGGCGCTGGCCACGACCGACCGGCCGCAGGCCATGGCCTCCAGCGGCACGATGCCGAACGGCTCGTAGTCCGCCGGGCACAGCACGACGTCGGCGCTGCGCAGCAAGTCCGGCACGGCGTCACAGGGCACCGCACCGATGAAGCGCACACGGTGGTGGACGCCCGCTGCCCGGGCGAGGGCATGCAACCGCCGCACCTCGGGGTCGGAGTCGAGCCGGTTGGGTGGGGGGCCGCCGGCGATCAGTAGTTCCGCGTCCGGTAGGTGGGCGAGAGCGGCGATGGACAGGGCCGCCCCCTTGCGCGGGACGAGCCGGCCGAGTTGGAGCAGCCGGTGGCGATGGGCAGTTCCGCGCTCGGCGACCGGTCCGTCCGGCCGGAACCGCTCGCTGTCCACGCCGCACGGTACGACGTCGGCCTTGTTCTCGGGGAGGCCCATGCGGGCGAGTTCGGTGACTTCGTCGCGGCAGGTGGCCACGATCCGGTCGGAGCCGAACCCGACCTCCCGCTCGCAGCCGATGCGTGCGGGCGGGCTCGTGTCGGCGGCACCCTGGTGGCGCCGCTTGACCGTTCCCAGCGCGTGGTAGGTGTGCAGCATCGGCAGGCCGAGCTCCCGCGCCGCCGCCAGCGAGGCGAGCCCGGACATCCAGAAGTGCGAGTGGATCAAGTCGGGTGCACCGTTCTCCTGCCAGTGGCGCATCAGGTAGTACGCGAATTCCCGCATGTGCGGGAGCAGTTCGTCCTTGGGCAGCTGTTCGGCCGGTCCGGCCGGCACGTGGTGGACCGTCACGCCCGGCCGCAATCGGCTGACGGTCGGCAGGCCCCGGGCATCACGCCGCGTGTACACCGTGACGCGGTGCCCGCGGTCGGCCAATGCCCCGGCGAGGCAGGCGACGTGAACGTTCTGGCCGCCCGCGTCGACGCCGCCGAGTGTCGCGAGGGGGCTCGCGTGCTCGGAGACCAGGGCCAACGACAGGGACCCGAGCCGGTTGGGCGACCGTATGGGGCGGGCGCTGGGGGGTGTCATGACCGTAC
Source organism: Streptomyces sp. NPDC127106 (assembly GCF_042677605.1). Lineage (NCBI taxonomy): Bacteria > Bacillati > Actinomycetota > Actinomycetes > Kitasatosporales > Streptomycetaceae > Streptomyces > Streptomyces sp. NPDC127106. Next base: position 452,444 of record NZ_JBHXTC010000001.1, read on the forward strand.
CTCCGTCATCAGGCGCTCCCAGTCGGCCAGGAAGCGTTTGAGGCCGTACCGTTCGAGCGCGGCTTGCCTGGCCCGCCTGCCGTCCTCGGCAGCCGCCTCGGGTTCGTTGAGGTAGTGGACGACCGCTTGGGCCAGCACCTCCGGCCGGGTGGACAGGACCCCCGTGCCGGGCAGGACGGCCTCGACGGCCTCCGTGGCGGCCAGCGCCACGACGGGCATGCCCAGGTGCATGGCCTCCAGGAGCGACAGTCCCAGCGAGGTCCAGCGCACGGGGTGCAGGTACACGCGGCGCTCGGCCATCGCCCTGTGCAGCTCACGCTGGGGCAGCTCGTAGGCACGGCAGCGCTCTTCGGGCAGGCCCAAGTGCTCGGCGACGCCCTTGGTCCGCATGCCGAAGACGTCCAGCGGCGCCGCTCGGGCCAGCTCGGGCAGGAGGTCCGTTCCGGTGTGCCGGCCCCGCCTGATCGGTTCGTTCGTCACCACGGCCGCCCGAGGGAGCGCACCGGTGTAGAGGTGGCCGGGGTCCACGATGCCGTGTTCGATGACTTCGGTGCGGGTGGCACCGTTGTCCCAGAACAGCCGGTTGAAGTGGGTAACGTGGACGAGCGTCAGGTCCTCGCGGTCGGCGCAGGGGTGACGGGTGCGCGGGACGTCGCCGTCCGGTGCGTTGTGCTCCAGGTACACGGCGGGGACGTCGCGTCCGGGGCGACGGCCCAGCCACTGCTCGGCCAGCTCCCTTTCGTGGGGCCGCTGGAGCACGACGAGGTCCACCGGTGCGTCGGCCAGTTCGGCCGGAGTGACCTCCCGCACCGACTCGGGCCAGTCGAAGGTGCGGGCGCGGCCCAGTCCGTCGGGCCCCCGGCCCGGGGTGACCGGTACGAGGTAGGTGTGCGGCCCCTGGACGAACGCGGTGGTCCAGGAACCGTGCACGTGCCACAGCAGGATGTTCATACGGTCACTCCTCCGTCGGTCTGGCTCGGCTCGGGCGGTATCGGTCTGCGGCCGCCCGGCGGCCTGCTCGTGAGGAGTCCTGCGACCGCCGCCAGCACCTGGTCGTCACCCACCGAGTCCAGGCATGGATGCCCCTCGACGGGGCAGACCCTCGCCCTGCTGCCGGCGCACGAAGCCCGCTGATCACCGAGCAGCACGTGCGGCACCCGGTACGGCCGCCACCGGCCGGCCGGCACCACGGGTGCGAACAGGCACACCACGGGCGTGCCCACGGCCGCGGCCAGATGGGCCGGGCCCGTGTTGCCCGCCACCACGACCCGCGCGGCGGCCAGAACTCCGGCCAGCTCGTGCAGGTCGGCCGTGCCGCCGCCCAGGTCGAGCCCGTGACGGCCGGCCACCACGGCGGTCAGTTCCTTCTCCGCAGGGCTGCCGGTGACCACCACCCGGTGACCCGCCTCGTGCAGCGCGGCCGCGGCGCGCGTCGCCCTGGCCGGGCTCCAGGCTCGGGCGGCCACCGCGGCTCCCGGATGCAGCACCACATAGGGTTCCGGACCGGTCAGCCGCGTCGTGTCGGGCGGGACGGACACGCGGAGGCCGCCGTCGTCGCCGTCGGGCAGCGTGAAACCGAAGTCACGCACCAGGTCGAGGGCCGCCTCCGCCTCGTGGCGGTTCGGCAGCCGGTGGTGGCGTAGCGCGAGCAGGGATCCCGGGTATTCCTCGCAGTCGGCCGCGACCTGCTCCACTCCCGCGAGCGCGAGCAACAGCGCCGCCGGCAACGGGCTCTGGTGGTGGGACACCAGGATCACGCCGCGGTGGAAGCGGCCGGCTGCGAGGGCATCGACGAGCAGGCCGCACTCCTCGCGCGAGGTGCGGCCCGGCTCCAGCCCCACCCAGGGGGCTCCGTACACCAACACCTGGTCCACGCCGGGCAGCAGCCGCGCCGCGGCGACGCCCTGGGGCCCGCAGAGCAGCGTGGTGTGGGACGAGCCGGCCGCCACCGCCCGCACGGCAGGCCCGGCCAGCAGCACGTCCCCGGCGCTGTCGAGCCGTACGACGAGACTGCGCGGGGCGTTCATCCGCCACCGCCGACAGCGCGCGGGCGCTCCCGCAGTGGTCCGCGCGCCGGCACGTCGTCCGTGTCCCGGGCGGCTCCGGAGCTGGCCGGGGACGAGACGAGCCGGACGACGGCGAGCAGATCGCACGCCGTCTCTCCGGCGGCCGCGACCTCTTCGGGACGGGTCACGGGCGTCGGGACCAGGACCCCGCGCGCCCCCGCGGCGCAGGCGGCCCGCACGTCGGAGCCGATATCCCCGACGACCACCGTGCGTTCGGGGGCCGCGCCCAGCCGCTGACACGCGGCGAGGATCAGGCCCGGTGCGGGTTTGCGGCAGCCACAGCCGTCCGCAGGGCCGTGGGGGCACACGGCCCACACGTCGAACGGATCGAACAGTTCGTCCACGCGTCGGCGCACCGCCGCCACTTGCTCCTGCGTCAGGAGCCCGCGTGCGACGCCCGACTGGTTGCTCACGACACCCAACGGCACCCCGAACTGGCGCAGCTCGGTCACCGCGGCCAGCGCCGTGGGCATGGGCAAGACCCGGGCGGGATCGCCGTTGTACGGGACGTCGACGACCAGCGTGCCGTCACGGTCGAAGAGGACCGCTTCCGGAAGCCAGCCGGACATCCCGCGTCGACGCGGGGTCCTGGCCGCATCAGGGCAGTCCCACAGCCAGGGGGACGTGCCTGGGACGGGCCGGTACCTCATGACCGCACCTGCGCGCGGGGAGCCTCCTGCGAAGCCGGGCGGCTCCCGGGCGGCGCAGCCGGATCCGCCCGCCTGACACGGCGGTGTACGACCGTTCCGCGCATCCAGTGCCAGACCGCCACCGCGGGGATGACCGCGCTCGTGACCGCCATGGTGACGACCTCGTCCCGGGTGCGCGGCCCGGGTGTGATCCGGGCAGCGGCGAACTCGGCGGCGCCCGCCACCCAGCCGGCCGCGCACCACGCGGCGACGCCCCTCCTCCCGGCGAGCGCACAGGCCACGGCCGCTGCTGCGGCCGCGGTCACGGCGGCATGGCGCGGCAGGCGCCCGCGCGGGGCGCCCGCCCGCCCCCACCAGCCCGGACCGTGCAGTCGGCCCATCAGTACGTCGTCGGCATTGCCGGCCTGGAGCCGGACCGAGATCCAGCGATCGGCGGGGCGGACCGGATGAGTGGTGCGGCGGCTTCCGGGTGCCAGGACCCAGCCGCCTTCGATCAGGCGCAGGGCCAGGTCCGCATCCTCGCGGAAGGCGCGCCGGAAGCGCTCGTCGAAGCCGCCGGCGGCGTCCAACGCCTCCCGACGGAAAGCCATGTCTGCCGTAATCCAGCGGGCGGTGGCCAGACCGGCGGTGTTGCGCTCCCAGTCCGTGGGACGGCGGCCGGACGGAAGGGGCACTTCGATACGGGCCGTGACAGCCGCGGTGTCGCGGGACGCCGAGGCCAGATCACGCGCCAGGTCCTCTCCCCAGTCCTGTCCCGGCACCACGTCGTCGTCGAGGAAGACGATCCAGGGCACCTGACCCGCCGCCCGCACCCCCGTATTGCGGGCGGCCGCCGGGCCCCGGGCCCGGCCGGCCACGACGGTGGTGATCGGCCGGAGCGCCTGGGGGACGTCTAGAGCCGGCGGGGTTCCGTCAGGGCCGGGACGGTCGTGTACGAGGACGATCCGTGTGGGGCCGCAGCCGGAGGCCGTCGCGGCGGCCACGGCGTCCAGGCAGGCCCTGAGGCTGGGTCGGCCGAGGGTGGGCACGACGATCGCGTATGGGGGCGAGGGTACGGATGCCTGGAGAATCATGGTCATCCTTCCCCTGCGGCACGGAAGATGCCGCCCCGCCGCACGGCGTACGGTCCGATGGCCAGCAGGTCCACCGGCGATGAGCCGAAGCACTCCAGGGCGTCCCGGGGATCGTCGACCATCGGCCGGCCGGCGGTGTTCAGGCTGGTGTTGACGACGACCGGCAGTCCGGTGCGCCGTTCGAACTCGGTGAGCATCCGTGCCACCAGGGGCTCACGCTCCGGCTCCACGGTCTGGATGCGGGCCGTGCCGTCGACGTGGACCACCGCCGGAATGCGCTCGCGCCAGTCGGGAACCACGTCGTGCACGAACAGCATGTACGGGCTGGGCAGCGGCCCGTCGAAGATCTCGGCCGCTCGCTCGGCGATCACCATCGGGGCCACGGGGCGGAACTGCTCACGGCCCTTGACGTCGTTGAGACGCTCCAGGTTTCCCGCGTGCCCGGGGTGGGCCAGCAGCGAACGGTGCCCCAGGGCCCGCGGCCCGAACTCCGAACGGCCCTGGAACCAGGCCACGATCGCGTTGTCGGCGAGCGACTCCGCGACGGTGACCGCGATGTCCGGGGGCCTCTCGAAGGGGACTCCCGCCGTCTTTAGCCAGGCACCGAGTTCCGCGTCCGACCAGTCGCGGCCCAGATCCGCGCCAGCCATGGGCCCGGGGGCGTCGCCCGCTCCGGCGCCGAGGAGCAGCGCGGAACCCAGCGCCGTTCCCGCGTCTCCGGCGGCGGGCTGTACCCATACGCGGGAGAAGGGACCCTCGCGCGCGATGCGGGTGTTGGCCACGCAGTTCAGCGCGACGCCCCCAGCGAGGGTGAGCACGTCATCGTGGGTTCGGCCGTGGAGCCAGCGGACCAGGTCGAGCAGCGTCTCTTCCAGGACGGCCTGGGCACTTGCGGCGAGATCGGCGTGTGCTCCGGTCCACGGCTCGTCCGGGCCGCGGGGTGGGCAGAACTCGCTCCAGGGGACGCCGGTGGCGTGGAAGCCACCGTCAACCGTCGGGTACACGTAGCGGCGCAGCTCGGCCAGCATCCGCGGACTCCCGTAGGAGGCGAGCGCCATCACCTTGAACTCGTCGGAGGACCTCAAGAACCCCAGGTGCTCGGTGAGTTCCTCGTAGACCAGTCCGAGCGAGTGCGGAAGGTCCTGCGCGTACAGCGGCTCCAGCCTGTCGCCGATCCGGCGCGCCGCCAGGTGCGAAGCACGCTCTCCGCGTCCGTCGAGGACCAGGACGGAACTCCGGTCCGCGCCGTCGGCCGCGAACGCACCGGACGCGGCATGGGCCATGTGGTGCGGAACGAAGCGTACGCGACCGGGGTCGAGGCCGGGCAGGGCGGTCGCCAGGAAGCGCGGCGCCTCACGCGCGTACGTCTGGCGGAGGTGGTCCCACGGGTCGTCCAGACCCATGGCGTCGGTCGGCCGCGCCAGAGCGGGATCATAGGAGTACGCCACGGCGTCGAGGTCCTGCGGACGCAGACCGGCACGTTTCAGGCACCAGGCCGCGGCCTGTTCAGGCAATTCCCAGGCGGAGAAGGGTACCGGCCGCTTGCCGTGCTTGCGGCGGGAGAACCGTTCCTCCTCGGCGGCCGCGACCGTACGGCCGTCGATGACGAGTGCGGCGGACGGGTCGTGGAAGAGCGCGTTGATTCCAAGAATGCGCATGACGGATGAGACCTTTCGGCTAAGGGAGCCCGGTGGCGGCCGGAAGGGGTGCAGCCGCCGGTGAAGCACGAGGCAGCGCCGAAGTCAGTCGTCACTCTCCGCGCGGAACCAGGCGATGGTGCGGCGCAGCCCGTCCTCGGCCGCCACGCGCGGCTCCCACTGGAGCTTGTCCCTTGCCAGCGTGATGTCGGGGCAGCGCACGGTCGGGTCGTCGGTCGGCCGCTCGATGAAAGTGATCTCCGAGGAGGAACCGGTCAGTTCGACGATCCAGCGGGCCAGCTCCAGCATGGTGAGCTCGTCGGGGTTGCCGAGGTTCACGGGCCCCCGCATCCCGTGGTCGGCCGCCGCGAGGATGCCGGCGACGGTGTCCTCGACGTAGCACAAGGAACGGGTCTGCAGACCGTCACCGGTGACGGACAGTGGGGTCCCCGCCAGCGCCTGGCGGATGAACGTGGGAACAGCGCGACCATCGTAGCCCCGCATACGCGGACCATAGGTGTTGAACAGCCGTACGATGCACGCGTCCGTGCCCAGGGCCGAGGCGTGGGCGCTGGTCAGCGCCTCACCGAAGCGTTTGGCCTCGTCGTAGACGCTACGCGGGCCGACGGGATTGACGTGCCCCCAGTACCGCTCGCTCTGCGGGTGCTCCTGCGGATCCCCGTAGACCTCGGACGTGGAGGCGAGGACGAAGCGGGCCCCGCTGCGGTGTGCCAGCTCCAGGGCGTTGCGCGTGCCGAGACTGCCCGCCTCCAATGTGTGGAGCGGCAGCCGGAGGTAATCGGCGGGGGAAGCCGGGGAGGCCAGGTGCAGAACGAGGTCCGGAGCCGTTCGTATCGTGAAGGGCCGCGAGACGTTCGTCTCCAGCAGGGAGAATCCGGGATGGTCCCCCAGTTCTGAGATGTTCTCCGGCCGCCCCGTGCTGAAGTCGTCGACGCAGGTGACGGCGGTCCCCGCGGTCAGCAGGGCGGAGCACAGGTGGGAGCCGACGAAGCCCGCACCGCCGGTGACGACGGCGTGCTTCCAACGCGGCGCATGCGATGAGCCCATGGTGATCTCCTCGTACGGCAGGGACAGCGCGGGACGCAGCAACCGGGAGGGGCGACACACGGCCCCGCTCACGCAGGGAAGAAGCCCGCAGGTACGGCCTCCAGCCTGCTGGAACCGTAGTAGTGCGGCACGTGGGATCAGGCAGTCGGGTGACGGCGGCCGTGTTCAGCCGAGGACGACGCAGGCGGCGGCTGGGACGTCCAGCCTGCCGGCCGGGTGCAGGCGTCCGGTCTCGGGATCGGTGCCGAGCCAGGTGACGTCGCCGGACCACTCGTTGGACACGTACAGATGGCGCCCCGACGGGCCGGCCGCCAGGTGCCGCGGCCATTGACCGCCGCAGTTCGCCACATCGGTGATCCGTGGCTTTTCGGGGCCGTCGGACAGCGACAGGGTGGTGATGAGGTTGCTGCCCCGGACCGCCGCCCAGATGAAGCGACCGTCCGCCGAGACGAGCGTGACCGACGGGTACTCCCTGGGGTCCGCCGCGGCGTCGGCCGAGCCAAGCGCGACCTCACCCATGGGGTACAGGCGCCCGGAGCCGGCGTCCCACCGGCAGACGGTCAGCTGCGGCTCCAGCTCGTGGATCACGTACGCCACGTCTCCGCGGGGGTGGAAGGACACCTCCCGGGGGCCGCTCCCAGTACGCAGCGGCGTCTCGGCCCGTACACGGAGGGGCCCGCCGGCCGGGTCGGGCAGGCACACGCGTACCGAGTCGGTGCCGAGGTCCACGCTGAGCACCCAGCGGCCGCTCGGATCCGGCGTCACGTGGTGGGCGTGCGGGCCGGCCTGGCGCTCGGGGTCGGGCCCACGGCCGCGGTGGTCCAGGACGACGGCGGGGCCCTGTGGCCTGCCGTCGGCCGCGATCGGGAGGCTGCTCACGTTGCCGGAGGTGTAATTGGCGATCAGCAGCTGGTCCCCGACGACGCTCAAGTGCGCGGGACCGAGGCCCGCGACAGGAACGGGCTCTCCGAGCGGAGCGAGGCCGTCTGCGGTGATCCGGTACGCGGCCGCCATGCCGTGGTCGGTCCCCCCGGCGGCGTAGAGCACCTGCCGGTCGGCGGACAGGGCCAGGCACGGGGCGTCCCCCGCGCTCTCGACGACGCCCAGTACGGTGAGCGCCCCCGTGACGGGGTCCACGGCCGCCGTGGTGATCCCGCGGCCTCCGCCGGAGGCGAACGAACCGATGTGAGCGCGCTGTCCGGCGCCCCGGTACATGCTTCCCGCGCCGCCTACCGGGTGGTCTTTCCGCCGTCGGTCCCCTGCCACCGGGCGAAACTAACACCCGGCCGCCAGGCACCCGCCCGACGGGGCCGGTAGGGGGCCTCAGGTTCGGCCGCCAGGGGGAAACACAGATCGGGATGGTCTGCCCGGCAGCCAGCGGACCTGCCCGGATGGGACCGGCACTCAGGGCCGGCGCCACCGGTCGTGGTCCATGTGTGACCCGGCCATGCGTCCCGTCCGCAGCATGCCCCCGTCCACCGCCCAGGAGGCGCCGGTGACGCAGGAAGCCGAGGATCCGGCCAGGAAGGCGATGACGGCGGCGACCTCGTGGGCGTCGCCCGGCCGGGGTTCCGTACGCACGTCCTCGTCCTCCTGGCCGGTCATGGGGTGGCGATCTCGCCCGGAGCCACGGCATTCACGGCGGTCAACGGGCGGCCCGGCGCCGATTCCGGAGTCGGAGCCGGTGACCACCGCAGTGGTGGGGGAAAAGTCCAATGGGCTGATCATGGTCGAGCCTTCCGTCACGGCCAGGAGGGTTCCCGGCGGGGCACCACGACCAGTTCGCCGACCACGCTCCCGGCGGGCACGGACAGCGCGTACATCACCGTGTCGGCAACGATCTCCGGACTCTGGAGCAGGGCGGTGTCGGCGTCCGGGAAACGGTCCATGATGAAGGCGGTCTCCATTCCGCCGGCGATGATCCCGGTGACGCCGATCCCGGTGCAGTCCCGCTGGGCCTCCTTGAACAGGGTGTGGGTGAACGCACGCAGCCCGGACTTGCTCGCCGCGTAGGGGCCCGCTTCCGTCCACGTCCGGTTCGCTGCGGTGGAGAGGATGTTCACGATGTGGCCCCCGCCTGCGGCCACCATGCGCCGGTACGTGTGCAGGCAGAGGTACATCGGGCCGAGCAGGTTGGTGGTCACCACGTGCCTGACCTCCTCTGCGGTCAGGTGCTCGACGGACTTGGACACATCGACCGCCGCATTGTTGACCAGGACGTCCACCCGACCGCCGTCCGCCGCGACGTCCCCGAGGACGGCCGCGACCGCGTCGGGGTCACACACGTCCATCTCGACGAAGCGGGCACGGCCGCCCGCCACGACCAGGTCCGCACAGAGCTCCTGAGCGAGGTCCTTGCGTACGTCGGCGACAAGGACGGAGGCGCCGGCCGCTGCGAGCCGCCGCGCGATGGCGGCGCCCAGACCCCGGGCCCCGCCGGTGACCAAAGCCTGCTTGCCCGTCAGGTCGACCTGTACCGCGCTGTTCATGCTGTGCCTTGCCTTCCCTGGGTTCCACCGCCCGACGCCGCCCGCCCTCGGAGTAGAGGGGCCGGGGGCCGTCGCGTCTCGTGGGACCTACTTTGGGCAGGGACCGGGCACCCGGCGCGCGGGATTAGGCCACCAGGCGGCGCTTAGGGCCGCATCCAGCGTGCCTGCGCATTCTGCGAAGGCGTCCGCGCTCCTACTGCAGCACACGGGCGGCCACGGACAGGTCGGCCACGAGTCCCGCGAAGGCCGCCTCCCGGTCGTCGGCCCGCAGAACGGCGGAGGGATGGACTGTGGCCAGCAACTGGCCAGGAGCAGCTCTGGACAGCTCACCGAAGGGGTCCGGCATGGGCAACAGGACACCACGCCGCTCGCCCACCCGGAACGAGGACCCGAGCAACGCCTTGCCCGCCGTCCCTCCCAACACCACCAGCACCTCGGGTGCGACGCGTTTCAGTTCCTCCACCAGCCAGGGCCTGCAGGCGGTCATCTCCCGCAGGCTCGGAGACTTGTGGATCCGGCGCTTGCCGCGCGGGGCCGGTGTGAACTTGAAGTGTTTGACCACGTTGGTGAAGTACGCCTTCTCGTCACCCAGCCCGGCCTCCTCAAGCGCCCGGCGCAGCAGTTGCCCCGCCGGGCCGACAAAGGGCTCCCCCTTCACATCCTCCTGGTCGCCCGGCTGCTCCCCGACCAGCATCAGCCGGGACCCGCCCGGGCCCCTTCCGAAAACCGTCTGCGTCGCTTCGAGGAAGAGCGGGCACCCGTGGCAGTCGGCCGCCGCCCGGCGCAGAGCCGCCAGGCCGCCACGCGAGGGCAGGTAGGGCGTGGCGTCGTACCCCTGGCCGCTGTCCGCGGCCGAATCAACCTCCGCGAACGCGTCCGCGTCCATGACAGCCACCTTCAAGCCGTGGAAGCCGTTCGTAGGTTCTTCGGTCGGTTTCGTGAGCGACCCACCGAACGGCAGTCGGCTTCTGCCCGAGCGGCCGGGGCCGAAACCACCCCACGCGCGCCCGGTGTCGCCGGGCCGTTGAGAGTGACCGGCCGCAGGTCGGGCGTGCCGTCCGCCCGCCGACGGCCGTCACCCGCGGTCGAAGGCCGGCGGACGGCCTCCGAGATGGCCCAGCCGCTTGCGGTTCGCGGCCTTTCGGGCTGCGGAATCACTGTCCGGATCCCGCGCGGCCGCAGATGACAACGGATCGCCCGGGAGGAATAGGCCCTGCCTTGGCGTTGGCCCTCGGCCGTAGCGGGGCCGTAGGCCGTTGTGCCTGCGGCCCCGCCCGAGCGTCGGGGTCAGGACGGGTCGCCGTACTGGAGGCCACGTCCGTTGGTGCCCACGTACACGCGGCCGAAGGCGTCGGGGTCGCCGGTGATGACGCCGACGCCGCCGATGCTGCCCCACTGGTGGGCGTCGTCGTTGACGCGGACCCAGGTGGCGCCCTTGTCGATGGAGCGGAAGACGCCGGTGACGTCCTTGACAGTGCCTATCAGGTACAGGGCCTGGTAGGAGGCGCCCGGCGCAGCCTTGCCGAAGCCGAGGGCGGAGGCGGACTTCACTGGGGCGAGCCTGGTGAAGGTGCGGCCACCGTCGGTGGAGTGCAGGAGCCCCTGGCCACCGCCGGCGATCCACAGGTCCCCCGCGACTCCGGGGACCGCCTCGAGCCGGCCGTCGGCGGGCAGGTTGGCGGCCCGGGCGCTGAAGGTCGCCCCGCCGTCGGTGCTGGCGTAGAGCGTGCCGCCGGCCAGTGAGTAGAACGTCCCGGCCGAGGAGCGGTCGGCGACGACGACGGCGTCGGTGCCCAGGCCGCTGACCTTCGACCAGCTCGCTCCCTTGTCGGTCGAGCGGTACGGGGCCTGGCCGGTCTGCGTCCAGACGATGGCCGAGCCGTCGGCGGAGAGCGCTGCACGGCCGCTGTCGGCGCCAGCCACCGGTTCTGACGCGAAGCCGTTCCAGCTGCGGCCACCGTCGGTGGAGTAGGCGCCGTCCTGCGCGCCGCCACGGCCGACGCGGACCATCATCGAGGGGTTGGACTGTGCGAAGTCGATGGATGTGCTGTTGGTCATCATCGGGTTCTTCAGTCGCCCGGCGGGCACCTCGGTCAGGGAGTCGTGGCGGAATCCGCCCAGGTCGCCCATGGCCGTGATGACGTGGGCGCCGCCGGGCGGGGCAATCGCGTCCAGCAGTGCGGTCTCCTCCAACCCGCGGGCCCCCACGCTCCAGTGGCTGGTGCCGCCGCTGTCGAAGGCGTTGGCGTCCTTGCTCCGCAGGATGCCGCTGCCGGTGCCGTACAGCACGTGCCCCGAGTCGAAGGGATCGATGGCCAGGGCGGTCATCCAGTGCCCGGTGCCGGTGCCCACGTACGGAGCGGCGGAGGCGTCCCGCACCGACTTGTCGGCCAGTGCCTTCCATGTCGTGCCGCCGTCGGTGGTCCGGTAGATCTCGTCCTCCGGCCACCAGCGGCCGAGCGTGGTGACCATCACCGTGGAGGGCTTGCGCGGGTCGACGGCCAGACCGGAGAACCCGTAGTTGCCCTGGGACGGGGAGATGTTCTTCCACGCCCCGCCGGCCGGGGTGTGCTTCCACACCGAGCCCCCCGTCACGCCGTTGGGGCCGGGGGCATTGGTGTACGTCAGGTACAGCGAGCCGTCACCGGAGAGCACGCCGTGCTGCGGCATCTGTCCGGTGGGCTGCCCGGGCACGGCCTGCCAGGTGCTGCCGCCGTCGGTGGAGCGGTAGAGGGAGGTGGACCTGTCGGCGACGCCGACGTAGACCGTCTTACTGCCGACCGGGCCGTACGTCACGAAGGAGATGCCCGCGCCGCTGCTCGCCCCGTCCTTGACGGGGAACGAGGAGACCTGGCTCCATGTCGCGCCGTGGTCGGTGCTGCGCCACAGGCCGTTCTTGCGTGTGCCCAGCAGCAGGGTGCCGTTGTCCGCGGGGTCGATCGCCAGCCGTTCGCCCGCCCCGCGGCCGTCCTCGTTGCCGCCCAGCTTGAAGGGCAGGTCGGTGCGCTGGAAGGTGCGGCCGCGGTCCTTGGAGCGCAGGATCGCGCCGTTGCCGGCCCAGTCGTTGGTGTAGGTGCCGGTGGCGAGGTAGAGCCGGTTGGGGTCGACCGGATCGGTGGCCAGCGCGTCGATGCCCAGCAGGTTCCAGTCCTTCTCGCCGAGCCAGTCGGTCAGCGGGATCCACTGCTCGGCCCCGGTGTCCCAGCGGTAGGCGCCGCCCATGTCGGTACGCGCGTACAGCAGGCCCTTCTCCCGCGGGTTGAACACCAGCCCGGTGACGTAACCGCCGCCGACAACCTGGGCGTTTCGCCACGTGTACGGTCCGGATCCGGGCGCCGGGGTCTCGGCCGTCTTCACCAGCTTCCACTGCTGGTTGCTTCCGCCATGGCCGCGGTACTGGATGACCGCCGCGCCGTCGGTCGTGGCGCCTCCGGAGACGTCCAGGACCTGGCCGCTCCTGCGCGAGGTGAAGACGACGGCGCCGGAACCGCTCACGTCGTCGATCCGCCATTCCTGGGAGGTGGAGGAGCTGTCGGTCTGCTGCTCGGCGGCGGCCGCCTGGGCGGTCGAATCGCCCGCTATGCCCAGCACTTTGCCGCTGTTGCGGTTCACCAGCTCGTAGTAGCCGTCCCCGGTGGGTCGCAGCTTCCACTGCTGGTTGGCCGTGTTCTGGTCGGTCCACTGCTGGATGCGGGTGCCGTCGGTGGTGGAGAAGGCGTTGACGTCCAGCGCCTTGCCGCTGCGTACGGAGACCAGCCGGTAGTAGGCATTGCCGTCGACCGTCGCGGCCTGCGAGTCATCCTGTACGAACAGGAGATACGGCACGACGACGGCGGGCGCACCGAGCAGCAGTCCGGTCCCGGTCCAGCGGCGGCGGTGACGTCCGCGGCGCCCGCCGTTCGTGGGGTTCTTCATGGGGAGTTGTTCTCCTTGCATATCACCGTGGATCGGACAGGTCAGCGCTGCAGGGTGAGGAGACCCGGCCGGTACGGCAGTCGGTCGTAGGGGCCGCCCGCTGAAGGGGACTTGCCCTGGTAGAGGAACCGCAGGTTGCAGGGGTCGATGGTCATGGTCTGGTCCGGGTTGTCGCGGACCAGGTCACCGTGGCTGATGTCGTTGGTCCAGGTGGCACCGCTGTTCGCCTTGCCCGCGAAGGGGTTGCTTTCGCTGCCGGCCTGCGGGGTCCACGAACCGCTCAGGCTGGAGGCCGTGAACGAGCGGAAGTAGCGCGCCTGGTTCGCGCCCCTCGCCTCGACGATCATGAGGTACTGGTTCTGGCCCTGAACCTTGTAGACCTGCGGCGCCTCGAACAGGTTCTCGGGCGTGTCGCTCATGACCGTCGTGTACGAGGAGCCGAAGTTGCCCGGGAAGTTTCCGATCGGCATGCTCGCCCGGTAGATCTTGCCGTTGTCACCGGCGAAGAACAGATACATGTTCTGGTCGTCGGCGATCAGGGTCTGGTCGATCGGGCCGGTGGGGGAATCGGTGCGGGGGATGCTTCCGGTGAACAGCGGCTGCGGCGCGGACCAGCCGTTGGGGTTGGTCGGGTCGCTCGACGTGCGGTAGATGAAGGGCCACGGACCCCACTGGTACGCCAGCACCCAGATCTTCTTGGGCGCGAAGTAGAACAGCGTGGGAGCCACCGCGGCCTGGCTCATCCCGTTCTGGCCGGCCGCCGCCATGTCCGACCAGTTCGTGAAGGGCCCGACCATCATCGAGCCGTACGAGGAACCCGAGAAGTTCGACCCGTAGACCAGGTGCTTGCCGTTGTACGTCACGTGGGTGAAGTCCTTCAGCGAGGCCCACCCGTTCGCCGGCTGCGCCAACGCACCCGTCGAGGTCCACCGGTACGTCGACGGAAGAGCACACGTGCCGCCCGTCGGCGCGGGGGTTGTCGGGGTCGACGTCCCGGACAGGCCGGTCCACTTCTGGTTGCCGCCGGACCAGCAGGAGTGCAGCTGGATCTTGGTGCGGTTGGCGGTGGCCGCGCCGACGGCGTCGAGGCACAGCCCGGACTGGACCCCGGCGATCGTGCCGTGGGTGTTGATGTTCCACTGCTGGCTGACGCCGCCGTTGCAGTCCTCGATGACCACCGCGGTGCCGTTGCTGGTGCCCTTGGCCCTGGCGTCCAGGCACTTGTTGCCGTAGATCATCAGCTGCTTGCCGGAGGTGTAGGTCCAGCGCTGGTTGGTTCGTCCGTGGCAGTCCCACAGCTGCGCCTGGGTGCCGTTGACGGTGCTGGAATTGTTGATGTCGATACAGCGGCCGGAGGCGACGCCCTTGATCGCCCCGGTACTGGTCCCGCCGGTGGTGGCGGGGGCGGTCTTGAGGGCGTTCACGACGGCGGTGTAGGCGGCCTTGGGGTTGCCGTTGTTGTCGAACAGCAGGGGGTTTTCGCCTCTGCGCCAGGAGTCGCTGTCACGGATGCCCCATACCGTGATGCCGGTACACCGGGCCACGGACAGGCAGGCCTTGACCGTGTTGGCGTAGTGGGTGGGCGACGCCTGGGCAATGTCCAGCTCGGTGATCTGGACGTCGACACCCAGGGCGGCGAAGTTCGACAAGGTGGTCTGGAAGCTGGACGGGGGGCCGCCGGTGCCGAAGTGGCTCTGGAACCCGACGCAGTCGATCGGCACGCCACGTGACGTGAAGTCCTTGACCATGCTGTAGACGCCCTGGGTCTTGGCGTCCGACCAGTTCTCGATGTTGTAGTCGTTGTAGCAGAGCTTGGCGGAGGAGTCGGCCGCCCGGGCGGTGCGGAACGCTTCCTCGATGAAGCCGTTGCCCAGCACGTTCTGGAACACCGAGCTGCGGTGCTGGGTGGAGCCGTCGGCGAACGCCTCGTTGACCACGTCCCAAGAGTGGATCTTGCCCTTGTAGCGGGTCATCAAGGTGCTGATGTGGTTGTTCATCACGCCGCGCAGCGTGTTCGCATCGCCGATGGAGCTGACCCATGACGGGAGCTGCGCGTGCCAGACCGCGGTGTGGCCGCGCAGGCGCTGGCCGTGTGCCGCGGCATGGTTGACGATCTGATCGGCGGGGCCGAAGGCGAATGTGCCGCGGGACGGTTCGATGGCGTCCCACTTCATCTCGTTCTCCGGGGTGACCATGTTGAACTCCCGGTCCAAGATGGCGGCGTACCTCGAATCGCCGAGCCTGCCGGCGGCCACAGCGGTGCCGAAGTACCTGCCCGAGGGCGCTGCCTGCGTGCCCAGGGGTGTTGCAGCTCCGGCAGAGCTGGGGAGGAGCGTCATGACCCCGGCCACCAGCGCCGCGGCCGACAGTCCGATCGTCAGTGTCCGGCGACGCCGACCGCGCCGGTGCAGGCCCTTCATGATGCTCCTCGGGGGTCTCGGGTCGCCTTGGGTTCCGTGATCGTGCGTGCATCGGCCGGTACGGCCTGATCCGCCGGGAGCCGGGTGCGGTGCAGGTGGTGGCGCCGATCCTGCATACCGGTCGCCCGGGGTTCACGGGTATGTCGCGTCATGGGGGCGCTTTCTTCAGGGGATGTGCCGACGGGGAAGTGGGCGGCCTCCCACGCCGGCACGCATGGTGAGCGGCGGGAAGAACACCTCACGAAGTGGAGGCTTCCGGAGCCGAGGCCGCGTAACAGAAATGTGGCGCCACCCCGACGATCGCCCCGTGATGCATCTCGCAGGCAAAAAGTGTTACGCCAGGCGCCGCGATCTGGTCGTCCCTGTGAAAGGGGAGGCCGCCCTGCTCAGCAGTGGTGTCTGTAACGGCACCGGTGGGCGGTTGCCGTGCTCGGACTTCAGGCCGTCCGGTTCAGCGAGGCACCAGTCGACGCATGCGGACCGACCCCGGATTCGGCGCGGCACGCGGGCGGCTCACTGCCGGGTTGTGAACTGCGCAGTGCCGGAACCGGGTGCAGGTCGCCTGTCACTACGCGGCTCCGTCCGGAATGTTCAAGGAGCGGTTCTCAAGACCAGGCCTTGCGGACGACGAAGGAGGCCTGGCCTGCGAAGGCCCGAGTGCCGTCGGAACCATCGAGCCAGATGCCGCCGTCGCGGTGGCGGATGACCGATCCGGGGTAGTTGTGGGAGTGCAGGGTCACCGACCCTGCGACCGCCCCGGGGCGCGGACAGAAGGTGGCGTCTTCCCGGAACAGTTCGCTGCCGTCGTCGGTGCTCAGCCGCAGCCGTAGATAGTGATGCCGCAGATAACGGCCGTCGGCAGCACGGAAAGTGACGCACCGTGTGTCGGCCAGACCCCGGACCACCGTGAACGTGACTCGCTGCCGTGTCTGCGCGCTGCTGGACGCGGAGACCCGGCCCAGCGTCGCGAAGTCGTCCGAATACGTCAGGTACCGGGCGGGTTCGTCCACGGACTCCAGTGATTGTGCGCCCAGCGGAACAGTGCCTGCAACGGCGGACGGACTCGCCGACGGCGGTCCGGCCGACGTGGGGGTGCTCGACGGGATCGGCGTGGGATTGCCGACCGTGGGAGCGGCGCTGACGCCGGGCGCCCGGTGCGCCGGTTCCGGCCAGGTTGCGTAGGTGGCGGCCCCGGTGATGAGCACCGCGCCGGCGGCGAGGCTCGCCAGCGGATGAGCGGTCACCGCGTGGAGTTTGCCGGTCAGCGCCCCGTGCAGACTGCCTCCCCCCGTCGCCGTGCCGACGGCGACGGGTGCCGTGGCCAGCCCGGCGGCGCTCGCCGCCGAACCCGACACCAGGCCCTTGGCGGTCAGCGCGGCGATGAGTCCGGCAGGGACGGCCAGGGGTACGAGGCTGAGGAGTAGTAGCTCGGCAGGGACCCGGCTCGCCGTCGTCGCCGTGCAGTCCGGGCAGTCGCGGGTGTGCCGCGCGATCCGCTTCCGCCACACCGATGTACGCAGACCGTCCCAGCCGGCGACGGTCTCCCCCAGTTGTGGACAGCGCGGGTCGGCCTCCAGCGCGGCGACGATCGTCCGGCTCAGGTCCAACTGCTCGCGCATGCGTTGCAGGCGCACTCCCACGTGGGCGACCGTGAGGCCCGTCGCGGCGGCTGTGTCCTCACGGCTCAGCAGTCCGGCGCGTTCCTGCCACCACAGTGACAGCAGCACCCGGTGGTCCGGGTCGAGCCACCGGCCGGCTTCGGCGATCTGACGGCGCTCGTCCGACACATGGAGACGCAGGATCGTCGCGTCCTCGGGTTCGGGGCGGGCGTCCGGTATGTGGAGTGCCTCGTCGATGACCGCGGTCCGGTCGGCGAAGGCGCGTTGCCGGTTCCAATGGGTGTGTATCTGGCGGAGCGTGATCGACACCAGCCAGGAGCGGAAGCTGTCGGGGGCGCGCAGGGCAGGCAGGTCGCGCACCACGCGCATCAGCGTTTCCTGGACGACGTCGTCGACGTCGGCATGTGCGTTCAGCGCTCGTCGGACGATGTTGTAGATCAACGGCAGGTAGGCGGCGATCAGCTCTTCTCGCGCCCGGTCATTCCCGGCCTGCGCCGCGACAACCAGCCCCGCGTGGTCCGCACCCATGAGCCTCATTCCCACCTTCCTCCTTACGGCGTCAGACCCTAGCGTCCGCAAAGGTGTGCGGCCAAAGCCTGTGCCTTGGGCCGAGGATCGGGCCCCTGCCGGTGGGGAGGGCCCGGTACGGCGGCCTCGCAACCGAGAAACGGGCGGCAGGAGTCGGGCAGAAATGTCGGTGCATGCGATGCGCCGCTCCCACCAAGTAGATCGACGAGTCGTGCACGGAAAGCGAGTGTTAGCGCTCACAATATCCCCGACACTTCCGCCGGGTCGCCGCACCCCGCCTGTGGCCGGAGCCCCCGATGGAGGTCACCTGTGCAGCCGGCGCCTCGGCCAACTGCCAGCGTCTGCACGTTCCAGGAACCTCCCAGGTCGCCCCTCCCCGATCGCTCTGCGCATCAAGAACGGGTAACGGCCGTTAGAGCCCTTGAGTTACAAGCCTGTTAGCGCTCACAATGTCTCGCGTTCGCCAGGCACCGCTCTTCGGGGGCCGACGCTTCACTCTGCCTCCGCCCCCGGCTCGACCCCCGTTGCGCAGCGCTGCCTTCGCCGGGCCCATCTCCCTGAGGGCTCCGCCTGGTACGACGCACGTCCCGAGAGGATCCACGACATGGCCCACAGAGCCCTCCGCATCATCGCCGCCACCGCCCTGGCCGGCAGTGTGCTGACCGCCTGCACCACCGAGCCCGCGCCCACCGACGGCCCCGGCGGCGCCGGCAAAGGCTCCTCCGACGGCAAGCTGGTGCTCGGGTTCGCCCAGGTGGGAGCCGAGAGCGGCTGGCGCACCGCCAACACCAAGTCCGTACGCGAGGCGGCCGAGAAGGCCGGCGTCACCCTGAAGTTCTCCGACGCGCAGCAGAAGCAGGAGAACCAGATCAAAGCGATCCGCACCTTCATCCAGCAGAAGGTGGACGTCATCGCCTTCTCGCCGGTGGTCGAGTCCGGCTGGGACACCGTCCTGAAGGAGGCCAAGAACGCCGGCATCCCGGTGATCCTCACCGACCGCGCCGTCGACTCGCAGGACACCTCCCTCTACCGGACCTTCCTCGGCTCCGACTTCGTCAAGGAGGGCCAGGAGGCCGGCAAGTGGCTGGTGAAGGAGTACCAGGGAACCTCCGAGCCGGTCAACGTCGTCGAGCTCCAGGGCACTACCGGCTCCGCCCCCGCCAACGACCGCAAGGCGGGCTTCGCCGACGCCATCAAGGGCGACCCCAAGTTCAAGGTCGTCGACTCCCAGACCGGGGACTTCACCCGCGCCAAGGGCAAGGAGGTCATGCAGGCCTTCCTCAAGTCCCACAAGGACATCGACGTCCTGTACGCCCACAACGACGACATGGCTCTGGGCGCCATCCAGGCCATCGAAGAGGCCGGCAGGAAGCCGGGCACCGACATCAAGGTGATCTCCGTCGACGGCATCAAGGACGCCTTCGTCGCCATGCAGGAGAAGAAGATCAACGTGGTGGTCGAGTGCAACCCGCTCCTCGGCGACCAGCTGATGGAACTCGCCAAGAAGGTGGCGGCGGGCGAGAGCGTCCCGCGACGGATCGAGGTCAAGGAGGGCGTCTTCACCCAGGACCAGGCCGCGGCAGCCCTGCCCGGCCGCCAGTACTGACCTCCCGCCCGCACCAGACCGGGGGCGGCTCCCGCGCCGCCCCCTTCCTCAGGAGAGGAGGGCGGATGGCAGCCCCGCCTACCCCCCGCACACCCACCCGCACCGACCGGCCGGCCCTGGAAGCCCACGGCATCCGCAAGGCCTTCCCCGGCGTCCTCGCCCTCGACGGCGTGGACCTGCGCCTCTTCCCCGGCGAGGTACACGCGCTGATGGGCGAGAACGGCGCCGGCAAGTCGACCCTCATCAAGGTACTCACCGGGGTCCACACACCCGACGCGGGAACCGTCTCCGTCGACGGCAGCCTCCAGTGGTTCGCCGAACCCCTGGAAGCACAGCACGCCGGAATCAGCACGGTTTACCAGGAGGTGAACCTGTGCCCCAACCTCTCGGTCGCCGAGAACATCCTCATCGGCCGTGAACCGCGGCGCCTGGGACTGATCCACTGGGCGGCCCTCCACGAACGCGCGGCACGACTCGTCACCGAACTGGAACTCGACCTCGACGTCCGCCTGCCGCTGAGCGCGCAGTCCCTCGCCGTCCAGCAACTGGTGGCGATCGTAAGGGCCGTGGACATCAAGGCCAAGGTCCTCATCCTCGACGAGCCCACCTCCAGCCTCGACCGGGACGAGGTCGCCCAGCTGTTCACCCTGGTGCGCCGGCTGCGCGACCGGGGCGTCGCGATCCT
This sequence comes from Streptomyces sp. NPDC127106, assembly GCF_042677605.1. Taxonomy (NCBI): domain Bacteria; kingdom Bacillati; phylum Actinomycetota; class Actinomycetes; order Kitasatosporales; family Streptomycetaceae; genus Streptomyces; species Streptomyces sp. NPDC127106. Next base: position 472,200 of record NZ_JBHXTC010000001.1, read on the forward strand.
CTTCGTCACCCACTTCCTCGACCAGGTCTTCGACCTGTGCGACCGGGTGACCGTCCTGCGGAACGGCCGCCTCGAAGGCGAGTACCGGATCGACGAACTGACCCCCGTCACCCTCGTTCACCGCATGGTCGGCAGCGCACTCCGCACCCTCGACGAACTCGCGGAGACCTCCCGCACCGGCACCGCCGCCCCCGCTCCTGCGGAATCCCCCTTCCTCAGCGCCCGCGGGCTCGCCCGGTCCGGTGCCGTCCAGCCCTACGACCTGGACATCCACCGCGGCGAGGTCATCGGCCTGGCCGGACTGCTCGGATCCGGACGCACCGAGGCAGCCAGGCTGCTCTTCGGAGCCGACCACGCCGACGGAGGAGAGCTCCGGATCGACGGCGAACGTGCCCACCTGCGGTCCCCACGGGCCGCGATCGCCCGCAGGATCGCCTTCTGTTCGGAGAACCGCAAGGAAGAGGGCCTGATCGCCGAGCTCACGGTCCGCGAGAACATCGTGCTCGCCCTTCAGGCCGCCCGTGGCTGGACCAAGCCCCTCTCGCGCGCTCGCCAGGACGAGATCGCCGCCCGGTGGACCGGGGTTCTCGACATCCGTCCGGCCAACCCCGAGGTCCGGGTCCGCAATCTCAGCGGAGGCAACCAGCAGAAGGTCCTGCTCGCCCGGTGGCTGCTCACCGACCCCGAGCTGCTGATCCTGGACGAACCCACCCGGGGCATCGACATCGGCGCCAAGACGGAGATCCAGAAGCTGGTCACCCGCCTGGCCGCGGAAGGCACTGCGGTTGTCTTCATCTCCGCCGAAATCGAGGAAGTACTGCGGCTGAGCCACCGCGTGGGTGTCCTGCGCGACCACCGACTCGTCGCCACCCTCCTCAACGACCCGGCCCTGACGCCCGACCGGATCCTGGGCACCATCGCCACCGGAGCCGTCTCATGACACCATCTGACGACATGGGCACCGGGGGACGTCCGGCCCGGGCGCCTGTCGCCCGGCAGCTCACCGGTCACCGCCTGTTCTGGCCCGCCACCTTCCTGGCCGCCCTGCTGCTCGGGAACGTCGCGTTCACCCATGATTTCTTCGCCGTCCGCGTCCAGAACGGACACCTGTACGGCAGCTTGATCGACATCCTCCAGTTCGGCGCCCCTCTGATCCTGGTGTCGCTCGGCATGACGCTGGTCATCGCCACCCGGGGCATCGACCTCTCGGTCGGCTCGACGGTCGCCATCGCCGGCGCCCTCGCATGCGAGCACATCGCCAACGCGAAGAACCCCGGAAGTCTGCCCACCGTCATATCGGCGATCACGGTGGCGGTCGGCGTGGCCGCTGTCATCGGACTGCTGAACGGCTTCCTCGTCGCCCGACTGGGCGTCCAGCCCATCGTCGCCACGCTCGTGCTCATGGTCGCCGGTCGCGGCGTGGCCCAGCTGATCACCGACGGCCAGATCATCAGCGTGTCCAGCAGCGCCTACAAGATGATCGGCGGCGGCTACTGGCTCACCCTCCCCTTCGCCGTCCTGCTGGCCTCGGCCGTCGTCGCCGTCACCTCCCTCATCGTCCGGCGGACCGCGCTCGGCATGCTCATCGAGTCGGTGGGCGGCAATCCGGTCGCGAGCCGACTCGTGGGCGTCAGGGCGGCCGGCCTTCTGGTCATGGTCTACGTCGCCAGCGCCGTGTGCGCCGCGGTGGCCGGCCTGATGATCAGCTCCAACGTGTCCAGCGCCGACGGCAACAACGCGGGCCTGTGGATCGAGCTGGACGCGATCCTCGCCGTGGTCATCGGCGGCACGGCCCTCACCGGCGGCCGCTTCTCCCTCGGCGGGACGGTCCTGGGCGCGCTGATCATCCAGACCCTCTCGACCACGATCTACACCCTCGGCGTGCCGCCGGAGACCACCCTCGTCTTCAAGGCCCTGGTCGTCATCGTCGTGTGTCTCGTCCAGTCGCCCGCGTTCCGCGCGCGATTCCCACGCCGTCGCCGCCCCGCCGCCCCGGCCCCCGCGGTCGGCGACGCAGGAGTCCGCCAGCAGGAGGTCCACCCGTGAGCACCACCCTCAGCTCCCTCAGCAGGCCGCTCCAGCGGTTCTCGGTGCGGCATGCCGCCCGTCTGCCGCTCATGGTCACGGCCGCTCTGCTGATCGCCATGTTCTCGATCGGCTCCGTGCACTACGAGGGCTTCTTCTCCGGGCAGGTCCTGCTCAACGTCCTGATCGACAACGGCTTCCTGCTCGTGGTGGCGATCGGCACGACGTTCGTCATCCTCACCGGCGGAATCGACCTCTCGGTCGGCTCCATGGTGGCCTTGTCGACCATGCTGACGGCCTGGCTCGTCGAACGGAACGGCGCACCGCTCGCCCTGGTGGTGCCGCTGGTCCTGCTGGTGGGAGCAGGAGGCGGCGCACTGATGGGCTGGGTGATCCACACCTTCGAGATACAGCCCTTCATCGTCACCCTCGCGGGCATGTTCCTCGCCCGCGGCCTCTGCTACACGATCAGTACCGAGTCCATCTCCCTCACCGACCCGACGACCACGCGGATCGCCCAGACGCGGGTGCTCCTGCCGGGAGGACTGTTCATCTCGCCCGCCGTGGTCATCGCCCTGGTCGTGCTGGCGCTCGCCTTCGTCGTCCTCCACCACACCCGCTTCGGCCGCACCGTCCACGCCATCGGCGGCAGCGAGTCCTCGGCCCGTCTCATGGGCCTGCCCGTGGGACGCACGAAGATCGCGGTGTACGCCGTGAGCGGCCTGTGCTCCGCCCTCGGCGGTCTGCTGCTGACGTTCTACATGCTGTCCGGCTACGCCCTGCACGCCGTCGGCATGGAACTCGACGCCATCGCGGCCGTGGTCATCGGAGGGACGCTGCTGACCGGGGGCTCCGGGTTCGTCCTCGGCACCGCCCTGGGCGTGACGGTCCTCGGCCTGATCCAGACCATCATCAGCTTCCAGGGCACGCTCAGCTCGTGGTGGACACGCATCGTCATCGGCGGCCTGCTGTTCGTCTTCATCCTCCTCCAACGGCTCTTCGGCGGACCCCGCCCGGCGCCATAGGGTGTCCGCTCCTCCCCCGTGCTTCTTCCACACGTCGAAGCCGACCGCCGCGAGCAGCACCAGGCCATCGACGGCCTGCTGCCAGACGGTGCTCACCCCGACCAGAAGCGTGTCCTCGCCCCATGGGGACGGCACCGTTCCGCCGGGGTGGCCAGGGCACCGACGCCCTGGCCGAGCTGGTTTGTTAGCGTTCACAATGACGTGATGCGAAAGGCGCTAAGGTTCTCTCGCATCGATGTGCAGCCGTGATCAGGGAGAAGGGAGGCGAACGTGGCGCATCCCGCGGAAGAAGTCCGCCCGCCGACGATGGCCGACGTCGCGCGGGAGGCGGGGGTCTCCCACCAGACCGTCTCCCGGGTGCTGAGCGGCCACCCCAACGTACGCGCGGCCACCCGGGAACAGGTCACCCGGGCCATCGAGCGGCTGGGATACCGCCGCAACTCGGCCGCACGCGCCCTGGTGACGCGCAGGACGAGGACGCTGGGCGTCATCGCCGTCAACACCGCCCTGTACGGACCCGCAAGCACCCTGACCGGCCTGCAGGAGGCGGCCCGGGAGCAGGGCTACCTCGTCTCCACCGTCAGTCTGCGCACCGGCGAGGGGCAGGGCCTCAAGGGCGCCATCGACCACCTCGCGTCCTGGGGGGTGGAGGGTGTGGTCGCCATCACCCCGCAGCGCTCGCACGTGCAGGCGCTCGCCGAACTGGACGCGCCCTTCCCCGTGGTCACCGTGGAGGGCGGTCATCAGCTCGACCTGCCCGGCGTCTCCCTCGACCAGGAGCTCGGGGCCCGCATGGTCACGGAGCACCTGCTCGTCGCCGGGCACAGCACCGTCTGGCACGTGGCGGGTCCCGACGACTGGTTGGAGAGCGAGGCCCGCACCGCGGGATGGCGCGCGGTCCTGCAGGAGAGCGGCATCAGACCTCCGCGCGTACTGACGGGGGACTGGAGCCCGCTGTCCGGATACCGGGCGGGACAGGAACTCGCCGGGCTCGCCCTGGCCCGTCGGGGAGCGACACCGGTCACCGCCGTCTTCGTCGCCAACGACCAGATGGCCCTCGGCGTCCTGCGGGCGCTGCGCGAGGCGGGGATCCGCACTCCCGGACAGGTGGCCGTCGCCGGCTTCGACGACATCCCCGAAGCCGAGTACTTCCCCCCGCCCCTGACCACGGTCCGCCAGGACTTCGCCGCCATCGGACGCCGGAGCATCGGACTCCTCGTCGACCACATCGAGGGGCGCGCCCGGAAGGCCGAGCACCTCCTCGTGGAACCGCAGCTCATCATGCGCGCGAGCACGCGCCCCCCAGGCGAAGACTGACGCACTGGGCGGCTCTTGCCACCGCCGTCTGACCCCCAGCGGTGGGCCTCGTGCCGGCCGTTCGGCCTCTGGCTGCGCGCGGCCGCCGATCCGCCGGCGCCGGCACCGGCACCGCACCGGACTCCCCGGGCTGGCGGCACACCCCTCCGGCCACGGCAGCAAGGGCGCGCACACATCAGCGGCCCCATTCCTTGCCCGATGCTCGACAGAACTGTCCCCGGCTCTTGCCCCACAGAATTGTTAGCGTTAACAATCGGAGCGTTTATCCGACCGCTGCTCATGACGAGAGAGACCGCATCGTGACCCCACACGCGCTTTCCGGCCCCGCAACCCGTCACCATCCCGAGGCCTGCACCCTCGGCATCGACTTCGGCACCCTCTCCGGGCGCGCCGTCGTGGTCAGGGTCCGGGACGGCGCCGAACTCGGTTCATCGGTCCACGAGTACCGGCACGCCGTCATCGAGGACCGCCTTCCCTCCACCGGCGTCCCCCTGCCCCCCGACTGGGCCCTGCAGCACCCGGAGGACTGGCGCGACGTCCTGCGTACCGCCGTTCCCGCGGCGGTCGCCGACGCCGCCATCGACCCCGACCGCGTCATCGGCATCGCCACCGACTTCACCGCCTGCACGGTCCTGCCGACCACCCCGGACGGCACCCCGCTCGCCCTGATCCCCGAGTGGGCCGACCGCCCGCACGCCTGGCCCAAACTGTGGAAGCACCACGCCGCCCAGGGGCAGGCCGACCGCATCAACGCCCTCGCCCACGCCCGCGGCGAGAAGTGGATCTCACGGTATGGCGGCAAGATCTCCTCCGAGTGGCAATACGCAAAGGCCCTGCAGGTCCTGGAGGAGGACCCGGCCGTCTTCGCCGCCTGCGCCCGCTGGATCGAGGCGGCCGACTGGATCGTCTGGGAGCTGACCGGCACCGAGTCCCGCAACACCTGCACCGCCGGCTACAAGGGCATCCACCAGGACGGCGCGTATCCGTCCCCGGGCTTCCTCGCCCAACTCCACCCGGACTTCGCCGACTTCCCCGCCACGCGCCTGGAGCACCCGCTGTCCCCACTGGGCTCCCGCGTCGGCGCCCTGAGCGGGCTGGCCGCGCGCTGGACCGGCCTCCCCGAGGGCATCGCCGTCGCCGCCGGCAACGTCGACGCCCACGTGGCCGCGCCCGCGGCCGGCGCCGTCGAGAACGGCCGGATGCTCACCATCATGGGCACCTCCACCTGCCACGTCCTCAACGGCGCCGTCCTCGCCGAGGTCCCCGGCATCTGCGGGGTCGTCGACGGCGGTATCGTCGAGGGCGCTTACGGCTACGAGGCCGGCCAGAGCGCGGTCGGTGACATCTTCGCCTGGTGGCTCCGGCAGGGCGTCCCGGACCACTACCGTGCCGAGGCGGCGGCATCCGGCGAGGACCTCCACCAGCTCCTGACCCGCAAGGCCGCAGCCGGCCCGGTCGGCGCGCACGGTCTGGTCGCCCTGGACTGGCTGAACGGCAACCGCTCCCCCTTGGTCGACCACCACCTCTCCGGAGTCATCGCCGGCCTCACCCTCGACACCCGGCCCGAAGACGTCTACCGGGCCCTGCTCGAGTCCACCGCCTACGGCACCCGGATGATCGTCGAGAACTTCGAGGGCGCCGGGATCCCCGTAGAGGAGTTCATCGTCACCGGCGGCCTGAAGAAGAACGCGCTGCTCATGCAGATCCACGCCGACGTGCTCCGCCGCCCCGTCTCCCTCGGCACCTCCGACCAGGGGCCGGCGCTCGGCTCGGCCATTCACGCCGCCGTCGCCGCGGGCGCCTACCCCGACGTCCGCTCCGCCGCCTCCGTCATGGGAAGCGTCCAGCGCCAAGCGTACGTCCCCGACCCCGCCCGGGCGGACGCCTACGACGCGCTGTTCAGCGAATACCGCGCCCTGCACGACCACTTCGGCACCGGTGCGGACCTCCTCCTGCACCGCCTGCGCCGGATCCGCAACACCGCACGCCGCGCCACTGCCCGCTGACCGGATCACCCTCCACCCCCAGCCTCCATCGGCCCGACCTCCGCCCGAGCACCTCCGAGGAGCACACCCGACATGACGCCCGCCCAGCCCGACCGCGAGGTCTGGTTTCTCACCGGCAGCCAGTCCCTCTACGGCGACGACACCCTCGCCCAGGTCGCCGACCAGTCCCGCGCCATCTGCTACGTCCTCGCCTCCCGGCCCCAGATGACCGTCCGCCTCGTATGGAAACCCGTCCTCACCGACGCGGCCGCCATCCGCGCGGTCTGCCTGGAGGCCAACGCCGACGACTGCTGCATCGGCCTGATCGCCTGGATGCACACCTTCTCCCCGGCCAAGATGTGGATCGCCGGCCTCGACGCCCTGAGCAAACCCCTGCTGCACCTGCACACCCAGGCCAACCGCCGACTGCCCTGGTCCACCATCGACATGGACTTCATGAACCTGAACCAGGCCGCCCACGGCGACCGCGAGTTCGGCTTCGTCCAGACCCGCCTCGGTGTACCGCGCAAGACCGTGGCCGGCCACGTCTCCACCCCCGACGTCGTCGACCGCATCGCCGGCTGGGCCCGCGCCGCCGTCGGCCGCTCCGAACTGACCACCCTCAAACTCGCCCGCTTCGGCGACAACATGCGCGACGTCGCCGTCACCGAAGGCGACAAGGTCGAGGCGCAACTGCGGTTCGGGGTCTCGGTCAACACCTACGGCGTCAACGACCTCGTCGCCGCGGTCGACGCCGCCCCCGAGGACACCGTGGCCGCCCTCGTCAAGGAGTACCAGGACCTCTACGCCCTCGCGCCCGAGCTGCGGCCGGGCGGCGAGCGCCACGCCTCCCTGCGCTACGCCGCACGCATCGAAGCCGGTCTGCGCAGCTTCCTCACCGAAGGCGGCTTCCATGCCTTCACCACCAACTTCGAGGACCTCGGGGGCCTGCGTCAGCTGCCCGGCCTCGCCGTGCAGCGCCTGATGGCGGACGGCTACGGCTTCGGCGGCGAAGGCGACTGGAAGACCGCCACCCTGCTGCGCACCCTGAAGTCGATGGCCCAGGGCCTGCCCGGCGGCACATCCTTCATGGAGGACTACACCTACGACCTCACGCCCGGCCGGGAACTCATCCTCGGCGCCCACATGCTCGAAGTGTGCCCCTCCCTCACGACGGCCACGCCCACCTGCGAGATCCACCCCCTGGGCATCGGCGGACGCGAAGACCCGGTCCGTCTCGTCTTCGACGCCGACCCCGGTCCGGCCGTCGTCGTCGGTCTCGCGGACATGGGCGACAGGTTCCGCCTCGTCGCCAACCACGTCGACGTCGTCGCCCCGACCGAGCCGCTGCCCCAGCTCCCCGTCGCACGAGCCGTCTGGCACCCCCGCCCCGACCTGCGCACTTCCACCGAAGCCTGGCTGACGGCCGGAGCACCGCACCACACCGTCCTGACCACCGCTCTCGGCGGCGAGGAGCTCGAAGACCTCGCCGAGATGCTCCGTACCGAACTCGTCGTCATCGACGAGGACACCACCATCCGGCGCTTCACGCGCGAGCTGCGCTGGAACCAGGCGTACCACCGTCTGGCCCAGAGCCTGTGAGCACCCACCCCACCGCCCCCGCCCCTGCCCTGCGGGGCGCCGTGACCACCTCCACTCACACCAGGACGGAGCCCGCGTGAGCACCGCCGTTTCCAGGGAACTGCGCCGAGAGGTACTGGAGGCCAACCTCCGCATCCCCCGAGCCGGCCTGGCCACCCTCACCTGGGGCAACGTGAGCGGTGTGGACCGACGAGCCGGTGTCTTCGTCATCAAGCCCTCGGGGGTGGCCTACGACGTACTGAGCGAGGAGGACCTGGTCGTCGTCTCCCTGTCCGACGGCAGCGTCGTCGAAGGCCGTCTGCGCCCGTCCACCGACACCGAGACGCACCGCAGCCTCTACCTCGCCTTCCCCTCCATCGGAGGCGTGACCCACACGCACTCCACCCACGCCGTCGCCTTCGCCCAGTCCCGGCGCCCGATACCGGTGCTCGGCACCACCCACGCGGACACCTTCAACGGTCCCGTCCCCGTCACCGCGCCCCTCACCCCCCAGCAGTGCGCCACGGACTACGAGTACAACACCGGCCAGGTCATCGTGGACCTGCTGGGCGGTGACGACACCCGGGCCAAGGAAGTCCCCGGCGCCCTCGTCGCCCACCACGGCCCCTTCACCTGGGGCACCGACGCCACCGCCTCCCTGGAGCACGCCATCGTCTGCGAGGCGGTGGCCGAGATGGCCCTCCACACCATCGTCCTGGGCACGGTCGAACCCCCGCAACACGTCCTGGACCGCCACTTCACCCGCAAGCACGGCCCGAACGCCTACTACGGCAATCCCCACTCCGCCTGACCCCACGTCCCCGACGCGGCCGCTCCGCGGTCCCGCGGGGTCGCTTCACCCCCACCTCCCAAAGGAGATCCTTTGATGTGGATTCGCCATCGGCCACCGGCCGGCCTGACACGCCTGGTCGCCGCCCTCGTGCCGTTGCTGCTCGTGGCAACCCTCTTCAGTGCCCAGCCCGCCAGTGCCGCGACCGTCGACACCAACGCCTGGTACGTGCTGGTCAACCGCAACAGCGGCAAGGCCCTGGACGTCTACAACCTGGCGACCGGCGACGGCGCCCGCATCACCCAGTGGACCAGGAACGACCAGAACCAGCAGCAGTGGCAGTTCGTCGACTCCGGCGGCGGTTACTACCGCATCAAGTCCCGCCATTCCGGCAAGGTGCTGGACGTCCACAACGGGTCCACCGCCAACGGCGGCCCGATCGTCCAGTGGGCCGACCGGAACGGCACCCACCAGCAGTGGAAGCCGGCCGACAGCCCGGACGGCTACGTGAGGCTCGTCGCGCGCCACAGCAACAAGGCCCTCGAAGTGCAGGGGGGCTCTACGGCCGACGGCGCGAACATCGTCCAGTACGACGACTGGGGCGGCGCCAACCAGCAGTGGCAGCTCGTCAAGGTCGGCGGCGGCAACCCCGGCGCGTGCGCCCTTCCGTCGACGTACCGCTGGACGTCGACGGGCGCGCTGGCGCAACCCAAGGCCGGATGGGCCTCGCTCAAGGACTTCACCGTCGCCCCCTACAACGGCAAGCAGCTCGTCTATGCGACGACGCACGGCGCGGCGGGAACGGGGGCTGGCTGGGGTTCGACGAACTTCACGCCGTTCACCGACTGGTCGGAGATGGCCTCGGCCGGCCAGAACACGATGGCGAGTTCCGTCGTCGCGCCCACACTGTTCTACTTCGCGCCGAAGAACGTCTGGGTGCTCGCCTACCAGTGGGGCAGGACCGCCTTCTCCTACCGGACATCGACCGACCCCACCAACCCGAACGGCTGGTCGGCGGAGCAGGAGCTCTTCTCCGGAAGCATCGCCGGCTCCGTGACCGGGCCCATCGACCAGACGCTCATCGGTGACGGGACGAACATGTACCTGTTCTTCGCCGGTGACAACGGCAAGATCTACCGGGCCAGTATGCCGATCGGTAACTTCCCGGGCAGTTTCGGCGCGACCTCGACAGTGATCATGAGCGACACGACAAACAACCTGTTCGAGGCACCGCAGGTCTACAAACTTCAGGGCCAGGACCGCTACCTCGTGATCGTCGAGGCGATCGGCTCGCAGGGCCGGTACTTCCGCTCGTTCACAGCCACCAGCCTGAACGGCTCCTGGACGCCCCAGGCCGCGACCGAGAGCAACCCCTTCGCCGGAAAGGCCAACAGCGGCGCCACCTGGACCAACGACATCAGCCATGGCGAACTGATCCGCACCAGCCCCGATCAGACCATGACGGTCGACCCCTGCAACCTGCGGTTCCTCTACCAGGGACGCGATCCCAACTCCGGCGGCGACTATGGGCAGTGGCCCTACCGCCCAGGTCTGCTGACGCTGCGACGCTGACGACGTCAGTCACTGCGCCGGCTCGGGAACGACCGAGTCCGGCGCGGCCCGCGACCTCTCCGCAGGGCAGGAGGGGCCGCGGCGGCCACGCCGCGAACCCTGTGCGCAGAACGGCCACACTGGCATGCCCACCCATCGGCGTACCGGCATCCCTCCCCGCCGTGGGCTGCCGAGCGGGGTGCGCGTGGTGTGGTCTTTCGCCGGTGAGCTGTCGCGCGGACCGTATGCGCGGGTCGATGAACTGGCGGTCGCCTCGCGGTAAGGCTGTGCGGATTCACCTGGGTCTTGTGCTGGGGCGACTGCGGGATGTGGAGCTGGAGCTCGACCGGGCACCGGGTCCTGCGTTGCGCAAGCTGGCCAACATGATGGTGACGATCGCAGACCGGTACGCGGAGGGACGGCTCGGGGCGTTGCTCGACGACGACCTGTCGGCGGTGGACCCCTACCGGAAGTGGCTGAGCGACGGTAAGCGGCACGCGTTGGCCTTGGTGCTTACTGTGGGTTCGGTGTTCATGGTGGCGGTACTCGACATGCCGCAGGCGCTGGAGCCGTACGTGGTTGCCGGTTCTGCTGCTGCGGCCCTGGCCTTGCTCAAGGGCCCGCAGACGATCGCCGACTTTCGGCGGCGGGGCTGACCGATATCCGAACGAACGCGCAGCCCCGCTGGCACAAGTTCCGCCACGCACACTCATCCACGGATCGAACGTCCCGGCCGGGTCCGACGGCACGATCGTGGGAGCCGACGGCGCAGCGGTGGCCACCACTGCCCTTCGGAGGCAAGAGGACTCGACCAGCCAGGGGCCCTGCGAAGTCGAAACCGGAGGGCCGGTGGCGAGCACCGCACCCGACCCTCGTCACACACAAACAAGCAGGTCAACGCACCCTTCCCCTGGGTTTCAGGTGTGTCGGCGGGAGCTCGGGGGCCGGAATCGGAGGGCCGTCATAGCCCTTTACCTCACCGAATCGCGACCCGTTCATCCAGTCTTCGCGGGCCTGTGCGATCTCGTCGTGCGACCGTCCGATCCAGTTCCAGAACATCACGATCTCCTCCTCGAACGGTTCGCCGCCCAGGAGCATCAGGCCCGCGTCCGAAGCCGCGCGCAGCGGGAGTTCGCTGCGGCCGCAGCCGAGGTAGAGCATGGAGCCCGGGAGGACCGGGACGCCGTCGACGTGGGCCTCGCCGGACATCGACAGGACCGCGTACTCGAAGTCCGGCTCCAGCGGGAGCCTGGCCTCGGTGCCCGCCGCCAGGGCGATGTCCGCGCCGACGATCGGGGTGTACGCCGTGCCGGGCGAGGTCGCCGTGTCGAGGGTGCCCAGGATCACCGTGGCGCTGAGGCCGGGGGCGGTCACGTGCGGCAGCTCGGCGTGGTGCTGGAAGTGCGGGTCCACGTCGCGGTGGGCGTCGGGGAGGGCCACCCACAGCTGGGCGCCGTGCAGGAACCGGCTGTGGGTGCGGGGGCTCTCCTCGGAGTGGCTGATCCCGCGGCCGGAGGTCATCAGGCCCAGCTCGCGCGGCCGGATCGTCTGGAGGCTGCCGACGCTGTCGCGGTGCAGCACCTCTCCGTCGTGGAGCCAGCTCACCGTCTGGAGTCCGGAGTGGGGGTGGGGCGCAACCTGCATGCCGGGTTCGCCCGCGATGTCGTCCGGGCCGTAGTGGTCGACGAAGCACCAGGCGCCGACCATGCGGCGGCCCAGGTTCGGCAGGAGTCGACGGACATCGGTGGATTCACCGAGCTTGACCGTGCGCGGGCTGAGGAGCTCGCGCACCGGTTCGGCCACGACGAAGCCGCGGCCGCCGCAGGCGGAGAGTGCGGGCTGGCGATCGAGATTGCTCATGCGGACCAACTTAGTACCGCCGCCGTCGCCGTGTTCCGTGGAATGACAGGCTCCCTTCCCGTGTTGGAGGGGGCGCAGGCAGCACCGGAGCAGTGGAAGGAAGCAGATGGACGCGCCGACGACGTACTACGAGCACGGGGCCGCGGCCGAGCGCTGGGCGCGCGCCCAGCTCTTCTTCGACGCGAAGGAGTACGCGACGGCCGCGCAGGTCCTGCAGACGCTGGCGGCCGAGGTCCCCGAGCAGCTGGCCCCGCGGCTGCTGCTGGCCCGCGCCTACTACCACTCGGCGCAGCTCTCGCGCGCCGAGGAGGAGCTCCGCGCCATCCTGGAGCGTTGGCCGGTGGAGGACTACGCGCAGCTGATGCTCGGCCGGACCCTGGAGCGCCGGGGCCGCGCCGCCGAGGCGGCTCCGTACCTTCGGTTGGCCGGCGCGATGGCCGGCCGGTTCCCCGACCAGCAGCCCGAGAGCGGTCGGCAGTAGCGAGAGCGGTCGGCAGTAGTACGGAAGGCCCGCTCCGGCCGTCCCCGCCCGCGCCGCACCGCGTGTGTGCGGGGACGGGCGGGGAGCTCGGATAGCCTGGGGGCACGATGAACCGTCTGACCACGCCTTTCGGCTCCTACGAGCTCACCCGCTTCCCCGCCGACCCGCGCGACCGGCTCCGCGCCTGGGACGCCGCCGACGAGTACCTGCTGCGCCACCTGGACGCCGGTACGGGCGAGCGCGGCCCGGTCGACCTGGCCGGCGCCGGGCAGATCACGGTGTTCGGGGACCGCTGGGGGGCACTGGCCACGGCGCTGGCCGCGCACCGGCCGACGCAGATCACCGACTCCGCGCTCACCCGCGCCGCGACCGAGGCCAACCTGGCGCGCGCCGGGGCCGCGGAGGGCACGGTCACGCTGCTGACCACGCAGGACGCACCACCGCAGCGGATCGACGTACTGCTGGTGCGGGTGCCCAAGAGCCTGGCGCTGCTGGAGGACCAGCTGCTGCGGCTGGCCCCGCACGTCCACGCCGGCACGGTCGTGGTCGGCACGGGCATGGTCAAGGAGATCCACACCTCCACGCTGAACCTCTTCGAGCGGATCCTCGGCCCGACGAGGACCTCCCTCGCCGAGAAGAAGGCCCGGCTGATCTTCTGCACGCCGGATCCCGCGGTCATCGCGGCCGCGTCCGCCGCCGCGCCGGCCGGGGGCGGCTGGCCGCTGACGTACACGCTGGACCGGGACGCCGGTTCGGGGGCGGGCCTGACCGCCGTCAACCACGCGGGGATCTTCTGCGCGGACCGCCTCGACGTCGGCACCCGGTTCTTCCTGCAGAGCATCCCGACCAACACGGACGGCGCCCGCGTCGTCGACCTGGGCTGCGGCAACGGCGTCGTCGGCACGGCGGTCGCGGTCGCGGACCCCGACGCGGAGGTCGTGTTCGCGGACGAGTCGTACCAGGCGGTGGCCTCCGCCCGGGCCACGTACGAGGCGAACGTCCGGCACGGCCGCCGCGACCGGGCCGAGTTCCTCGTCGGCGACGGGCTGTCGATGCTGCCCGCCGGGTCGGTGGACCTCGTCCTGTGCAACCCTCCGTTCCACTCCCACCAGGCCACCACGGACGCGACGGCGCTGCGGATGTTCGCCCAGTCGCGGCGGGCACTGCGGCCGGGCGGCGAGCTGTGGATCGTCGCCAACCGCCACCTCGGCTACCACACGCACCTGCGCCGCCTCTTCGGCAACAGTGAAGTCGCCGCGAGCGAACCGCGGTTCGTGGTCCTGCGGGCCGTGAAGCAGGAGAAGCGTCCGCGCCCCATGTGACCAGCCGGTACGTCCTACACTCGGCCGCGTGAGCAGCCTGGTGCGGGACGACGTGGACAGCGGGGCCGAGGACGGCAGCGGCGCGGGGCGCTACCGCCGGGAGGAGCTGGCGCAGGCGGCCGGCGTCAAGGTGCGCAACCTGCGCTACTACCAGGAGCGCGGACTGCTGCCGCCGCCGCGCCGGGAGGGCCGGATCGCCTGGTACTCCGAGGACCACCTGACCCGGCTGCGCCTGATCAGCGATCTGCTCGGGCGCGGCTACACGGTCAACGGCATCGGCGAGCTGCTGCACGCGTGGGAGGCGGGCGGGGGCCTGTCCCAGCTGCTGGGCCTGGAGCGGGCGATGACCGGGGAACGGGTGCAGGAGGAGCGGGTCACCATGACCCTGACGGAGCTGGCCGAGCTGTTCGGGCCTGCGGCGACCGCCGAGGACACCCGGCGGGCGGCCCGGCTGGGGTACGTGCGCATCGAGGGCGAGGTGGTGACGCACCGGAGCCGACGGCTGCTGGACGCGACGCTCACGCTGGTGCGGCAGGGCGTGCCGCTCACGGAGATCCTGGACGCGGGGGACCTCGTCCAGGCACAGGCGGCGGCGCTCGCGGACCGGTTCGTCGGACTGTTCCGGCGGCATGTGATCGGCCCGGACGGGCTGGAGCACCTTTCGGCCGCGCAACTGGATCACATCAGCAGTGCGGCGGCGGCGCTGCGTCCGGTCGCCGGCGAGGTCGTGGCCGCGGAGTTCGCCCGTGCGATGGCCCGGAGGGTGGAAGCCGAGGTCGCCGAACTCCTGGGCACGGAGCGGTAGGTGGGGCAGGACCGACGAGTAGGACTCGGCCGAAACGGTACGCCCGAGCAACCTTGCCAACCCCCATTGGCACTCTTACATTCAACTCGTCGGTAACAACGGTGCACAGCCGAAATAAGGGACGATCCCATGACCGATTCCCCGCACTTATCGGATGTATCCGGCCCGCCCGGCAGAGGGGCGTCGGCCCCGGCCGAGGGGGCCGGCCGGATCCGCTGGCGTCGCTTCGCCGTCCTGACCCTCCCCGCCGTCGCCGTGACCGCCGGCCTCGGCATCGCCCTCGCGCAGGGTGCGCTCGCCGCCTCCTTCGCCGTCTCGGGGCAGCAGTTCAAGGTCGCTGCGTCGAGCCTGGACGGCGAGGGCTTCGCCCAGTACGGAAGCGTCGACGTCAACGCCCGCCAGGAGCTCATCCCGGTGGCGGTCACCGCCATCAAAGAGGCCCGGCTGCACAACCTCTGCCAGTCGGTGGTGACCTCGCTCCCCCTGGTCGGTGACATCTCCCTCAACCTCACCGCGGGCAAGAAGGCCCCGGTCGAGGCGAGCAACCTGTTCGTCGACGCCACCCAGCTCTCCGGCAACGCCGTCTTCACCAACATCGAGATCGGCCGCGACGCCTCCACCCTCGACAAGGGTCCGGCCGAGGCCGTGGGCATGCAGGACCTGTTCGCCCAACAGGCGGACACCGTCAGCATCACCGATCTCCAGCAGACCGCGTGGGCGACCAACGCGGGCACCTTCAAACTCTCCGGGCTGAGCATGAACATCAGCAAGGGCAAGAAGGAATGCTTCTGAGCCGCTGGCGGCGGTGGCGGCGTACCAGGCCGTTCTGGGGCGGGCTCTTCGCCGTCCTCGCCGGGGCCGAGATATGCGTCCTGCCGCTGGCACCGCTGAAGGTCATGCTCCAGCAGGGCGTGGCGGGCATCCCGTCGGTCCTCATGGGGATCGTCATGATCGTGCTCGGCCTCACCGCCTGGTTCGCCCCCGCCCAGCGCGGCCTCGCCGGGGTCCTGACCACGCTCATCGCAACCGCCGCGCTGGTGCTGTCCAACCTCGGCGGTTTCCTGATCGGCACCCTGCTCGGGATCCTCGGCGGCGGCCTGATGTTCGCCTGGCAGCCGTACGCCGCCCCGCGCCCCGCGCCCGCGGAGGGCTCCCCCACACCCCCGCAGGCCCCTGCTCCGTCCCCTCCCGCTCCCGATTCCGCTCCCGATCCCGCCCGCACCCCCACCCCGCACCACAATCCCCAAGGAGCACAGCCATGAGCCGAAAGCGCACCGCGCTCGCCCTCGGGATGGCAGCCGCCGGAGTGCTGTCGGTGGCCTCGGCCACCGCCACCGCCGTGCCCCGGCCGGCCGCCGGGTCGACGACCGTCACCCCGGCCGGCCACTCCTTCAAGGCCACCCTCAGCGGGAAGGCCACCCTCAAGGCCGGCGCCGTCACGGTGACCTGCACGGTCTCCGTCGCCACCGGGACCGTCCCGGACGCCCCCGGCAACCACAACCCTGCCGGGCCGGTCTCCTCCCCGATCACCCCGCCGACGTACAGTTCGTGCACCGCCAGCCTGCCGGGCGTGACCCCGACGGTCACGACCAGCGGTTCCTGGTCGGTCTCGATGCAGCACGGCTCCCCCGTCACCGCGACGATGACGGTCCCGGCCGGCGGGCTCGTCCTGCAGACCAGCGGCCTGGCCAACTGCACGGTCACCGCCGCCCCCTCCGGCCCGGCGAACGTCTCCGGGACCTGGGTCAACGGGGCCCCGCCGAGCCTGACCTTCACGGGTGCCACGGTGCCGGTGACGGTCACGGGCGGGTTCGGCTGCCCGACGAGCGCGACCACGTCCGCGTTCAACGCCGTCTACAAGATCACCGATACGACCGACCCGGCGCAGCAGATCACCGTCGGCCCCTGAGCCTTCCGGGCCCCCGGCCACTCCGGGCCCCTGAGCCCGGGCACCCCCGCCGGCCCGCGTACCGGCCGGGCCCGCCCGCCCCGGACCGTTCCGGGCGGGCGGGCCTGCCGCGCGTACGGGCAGGAGCGCGCGAGCGCGCTCCGAGGCAGGCAGATGGGGCAGCCGGGCGGGGGGCTATCCCCGATAGGCCTCCAGCAGCCTCAGCCACACCTCGCTGATCGTCGGGAACGCCGGAACCGCATGCCACAGCCGACCGACCGGAACCTCTCCCGCGACCGCGACCGTCGCCGCGTGCAGCAGCTCCGCCGCGCCCGGTCCGACGAAGGTGGCGCCGAGCAGCACCTCCCGGTCCAGGTCGACCACCATCCGGGCCCGCCCGCGGTAGCCGTCGGCGTACAGGCCGGCGCCCGATACCTTGCCGAGGTCGTAGTCGACGGCCCGGACCCGGTGGCCGGCCCGTTCGGCCTCGGCCAGGGTGAGGCCCACCGCCGCCGCCTCGGGGTCGGTGAACACCGCCTGCGGCAGGGCCCGCCGGTCGGCGGTCACCGCGTGCGCGCCCCAGGGGCCGGTGTCGGGCTCGGGGGCGCCAGCGCCGGCGCCGGCCGCACGGGCGGCGATGGCGGCGCCCACCATCCGGCCCTGGTACTTGCCCTGATGGGTGAGGAGGGCCCGGTGGTTGACGTCGCCGATCGCGTACAGCCAGTCGTGCCCCGGCACCCGGCAGCTCTCATCGACGTCGATCCACTCGCCCGGCACCAGCCCGACGGTCTCCAGCCCCAGGTCGTCGGTGCGCGGCGCGCGGCCGGTCGCCATCAGCAGCTCGTCGCCCTCCACGATCTCGCCGCCCTCCAAAACCACCCGGACCGGCCCGGCGGGCCCGTCCCGGACGACCGCCTCGGCCGATACGTCCGTACGGATCTCCGCGCCGGCCTCGCGCAGCGCGTCGGCGACCAGCTCCCCTGCGAAGGGCTCCATCCGCGGCAGCAGCCCGGAGCCGCGCACGAGCACGGTGACCCGGGAGCCGAGCGCCTGCCAGGCCGTGGCCATCTCGGCGGCCACCACCGAGCCACCGACGATCAGCAGCCGGCCCGGCACCTCCCGGGCGGAGGTGGCCTCGCGGCTGGTCCACGGGCGCGCCCCGGCGATTCCCGGCAGCGGCGGGATCACGGCTCGGCTGCCGGTGGCGACGACCACCGCGTGCCGGGCGGTCAGGACGTGGTGCTCGCCCTCGGCGCCCTCGACGGCGACCGTCCGCGGCCCGGCGAGGCGGCCGTGGCCCCGGTAGGTGTGGGCTCCGAGCGAGTCGAGCCAGTCGACCTGGCCGTCGTCCTTCCAGTTCCCGGTCCAGTAGTCGCGGTGCGCGAAGACCGCCTGCGCGTCGAGGGCACCGGTGACGGCGCCCGCCAGCCCGGGCACCCGGCGGGCGTCCGCCCTGGCCAGCGCGGGACGCAGCAGCGCCTTGCTGGGGACGCAGGCCCAGTACGAGCACTCGCCGCCGATGAGCTCGGCCTCCACCAGGGCGGTGCTCAGCCCGAGGGAGCAGGTCCGGTCGACGACGTTCTCGCCGGCCGGTCCGCCGCCGAGGACCACGACGTCGTACTCCACCGCTTCCGACATGCGCGCCTTCCAGGGGGTGTCGGTGGCCGGGGCCAGCCCCCGCCGGTCCCCGTCACATTAGCCGCGGTCCTGCTGCGAGGCGGCGATCTTCGCGCGGACGTCGTCCATGTCGAGGGAGCGGGCCTGGCCGATGAGGTCCGCCAGGGCCGGCTCGGGCAGCGCGCCGGGCTGTGCGAAGACGGCCACCCGGTCCCGGACGATCATCAGGGTCGGGATGGAGGTGATCTGGAAGGCCGCGGCCAGCTCCGGCTGGGCCTCGGTGTCCACCTTGGCGAACACCAGGTCGGGGTGGGCCTCGGAGGCCTTCTCGTAGACCGGGGCGAACTGCAGACAGGGCCGGCACCAGCCCGCCCAGAAGTCGATCAGCACGAACGGGTTCTCGCTGACCGTTTGGTCGAAGTTCTCTTTGGTGAGCTCGACGGTAGCCACGTTTCCAGACCTCCTCATTGCTTCGTACGGTCCTTGAACGAACGGCCCGCCCCGCGCATTCCGGCCACGGGGACCGGACCGCCGACCGGGCGCGCCGGGCAGCGGGCGCCGTGCAGCGGGGCCGACGGGCCGTGGGGCGGACGTGCCGTGGGGCGGACGTGCCGTGGGGCGGACGGGCTAGAACGGGTGCGGGGCGGGGCCGGACCGCAGCGTGGTCCAGCGCAGCTCGGTGAACGCGTCCAGGTTCGCCTCCCCGCCGAACCGGACCCCGGTGCCGGAGGCGGCGACCCCGCCGAAGGGGGCCACGGCCTCGTCGTTCACCGTCTGGTCGTTGACGTGCGCGATCCCGGTTGGGATCCGCCCGGCGAGCTCCAGCCCGCGCGCCGCGTCGCGGGTGACGATGCCGAGGGAGAGCCCGTACGGGCCGGCCGAGGCCAGCGCCACCGCCTCGTCCTCCGTCGCGAACGACCGGACGGGCGCCACGGGCCCGAAGACCTCCTCCGCGTAGGCGGGAGTGTCGTCGCCGACGCCGGCCAGCACGGTCGGCCGGTAGAACAGGCCCTCGTGGGTGCCGCCGGCCACGAGCTTGGCGCCCTGCTCGGCACTGGCCTCGACCAGCGCGTGGACCCGGTCGAGCTGGGTGCGGTCGATCAGCGGCCCCAGGTGCACCCGCTCGCGGTACGGGTCCCCCACCGCCAGCGACTCGGCGCGTGCGGCGAGGCGTTCGACGTACTCGTCGTACAGGGAGGCGTGGACGAGGTGCCGGCCCGTGGTCATGCAGATCTGGCCCTGGTGGAAGAAGGAGCCCCAGGAGGCCTGCGCGACGGCGGCCTCGACGTCGGCGTCGCGCAGGACGACGAGGGCGGAGTTGCCGCCCAACTCCAGGTGCAGCCGCTTGAGGTGACGGCCGCCCAGCTCGCCCACGGCCCGGCCGGACGCCGTCGACCCGGTGAACGACACCACCCGAACCAGCGGGTCGGCGACCACCGCGGCGCCCGCGTCGGCGCCGCCGGGCAACACCTGCAACAGCCCGGCGGGCAGACCGGCCTCGGCGAACACGGCGGCGAGCGCGAGGCCGCCGCACACGGCGGTCCGGTGGTCGGGCTTGAGGAGGACCGCGTTGCCGAGGGCCAGCGCGGGCGCGACGGAGCGGACCGACAGGATCAGCGGGGCGTTGAACGGGGCGATCACCCCGACCACCCCGGCGGGGACCCGGCGCGTGAAGGAGAGCCGGGGAGCCTCGCTCGGCAGCACCTGCCCGGCGGGCCGGGACGCCAGGGCCGCGGCCTCGTAGCACTCCTGGGCGGCGACATGCAGCTCGAAGTCCGCCTTGCCGGGTATGGAGCCGGACTCGCGGACCAGCCAGTCGCGCAGCTCGGCGGCATGGGCGGTGAACAGGTCCCCGGCCCGGCGCAGGACCGCCGCGCGCTCGGGATGGGGGGCGAGGGCCCAGTCCTGCTGCGCCGCCCGGGCGCGGACGGCGGCCTCCGCGACGTCGGCGGGTGCGGCCAGGTCGAGGGTGGCGAGCGTGCGGCCGGTGGCGGGCTCGACGACCGGCGCGGTACCGCCGGTGAGGGTCGGCCCGTCCTGCCAGAACGTGGGTTCGAGGAGCGGCATGGCGCGGGGCCTCCGGAAGGGGGTCGGCGGAGCGGCTGGCGGCGGGGGCGGCGGAACAGCACGCGCCATCGTGCCAGACCGGAGGCACCACATCTGTTCAGTTATTGGGCAGTTGAGGGTCCGCGGTGACCGGAAACGATCGCCGCGGCCCCGTCGCCGCTCAGCGCTCCAGAACCAGCGCGATGCCCTGCCCGACCCCGATGCACAGCGCCGCCAGGCCCTTGCCCGAGCCGGCCGCGGCCAGCTGGTGCGCCACCGACCCGGCGAGCCGGGCTCCCGAGGCGCCGAGCGGGTGCCCGATCGCGATGGCCCCGCCGCGCGGGTTCACGACCTTCGGGTCCAGCTCGGGCCAGGCGGCGAGGCAGCCCAGCGCCTGCGCGGCGAAGGCCTCGTTCAGCTCCATGACGGAGAGGTCCGCCAGGCCGGCGCCCGCCTTGCCGAGCGCCCGCTGCACGGCCTCGACCGGGCCCAGCCCGAACAGCTGCGGCTCGATCCCGGTCACCGCGGAGGCGCTGATCCGGGCCAGCGGCTCGCGGCCGGTCGCCGCCAGCCCCGCCTCGTCGGTCAGCAGCAGCGCCGCGGCGCCGTCGTTGAGCGGGGAGGCGTTCGCCGCGGTGACCGTGCCCGTGCCGTCGGTCCGGAAGACCGGCTTCAGGCGGGCCAGCGCCTCGGGGGTCGAGCCCTCGCGGATGCACTCGTCGCGGACGAGGTCGATCCCCGGGTACGGCACGACCTCGTCGTCGTACAGCCCGGCTGACCAGGCCTCGGCCGCCTTGCGGTGGCTCTCCAGCGCGAACAGGTCCTGCGCCTCGCGGGTGATGCCGTGCTTCTCCGCGATGAGCTCGGCGCCCTCGCCGAGCGAGACGGTCCACTCGTCGGGCATCCGCGGATTGGTCATGCGCCAGCCGAGCGCGGTCGACCACATCTGCTGGTGCGTGGAGGGGAAGGGGCGCTCGGGCTTCTGCACCACCCAGGGGGCGCGGGTCATCGACTCCACGCCGCCCGCGATGGCCACGGACGAGTCGCCCAGGGCGATGGAACGAGCGGCCTGGATCACCGCCTCCAGCCCCGATCCGCACAGCCGGTTCACGGTCACGCCCGGCACGGTGACCGGCAGGCCCGCGAGGAGGACGGCCATGCGGGCCACGTCCCGGTTGTCCTCACCGGCGCCGTTGGCGTCACCGAAGACGACGTCGTCGATCCTGGCCGGGTCGAGCGAGGGCGTACGGTCCACCAGCGCGCGCACCACGTGCGCGGCGAGGTCGTCCGGGCGGACCCCCGCGAGGGCGCCGCCGAACTTGCCGATCGGGGTGCGGACGGCGTCGACGACGTACACGTCGCGGACGGTGCGGGTGCTCATGGCGTCTCTCCTGGGCGGATCCGTACGGGCGGCGGCGAGACGGTGCCGCCGTCGGCACCGGGCGCGACGCCGGGCGCGCCCGGTGGGGCGCGCCCGCAGTGTCCGTCCGCAGGTCACCGCCTGTCAACGGCGCCCGGGTGCCGGTGGCACGGCGTGCCGGGGATGAACGGACCAGCGGACGGAACCGGCGGGCGGCACCGGTGGGCGGCACCGGTGGGGCGGCAGGGCCGCGGCGGCAGGATCAGGTGGAGTCGCGGTGGACAGCCGTGGCGGCCACCCGGCCGTGCCGGTCGGCGGTCCCGGCGGGCTCCCGCACCGCCCGGTCCACGAGCTCGGCAAGCTGCTCCCCGGTCGGCATCTCGATCCGCACCGTGCTCAGCCGGGGCCGCAGCAGCCGGCCGAGGAGCAGGTCGTCCGCACCGATGACGGCGACGTCCTCCGGGATCCGCAGCCCCGCGTCCAGCAGGGCGCGCATCAGCAGCGCCGCGTACTCGTCGTCGTACGCGAACACCCCGTCCAGGCCGAGGGAGCGCCAGCGGCCGGCGAGCTCCCCTGCCGACTCCTCCGTGGAGGCCATCGCGAGCGGTACGACGCCGGGGCCGGAGTCCGCCCCGCCGGCACAGGGGCGCACGGGCGGGCCGGGCGCGGGGACGGCCGGGCGGGCGGCCCCACGGGCGGCCGCGCGGGCGCCTTCGAGACGGGCGCCGGCGAAGAGCGCCGGTCCCTCCTCGGCCGGGACCACGACCCCGATCCGCCGGCAGCCGCGTTCCAGCAGATGGGCGGCGGCCCGCGCGCCGACCTCGGCCTGGTCCGTGATCAGCGCGTGCGCCCCGGTGACCCGGGCCGGACCCATCGTGATCACCGCACGGGCCCCGGCCCGTTTGAGGGTGTCGACGTCGTGTGCCGACAAGGCGATCCGCCCGAGGCAGACCACTGCGACGGGACGCAGCTCCGCCCAGGCACGGGCCGCCGCGCCGCCGCTCAGGCCGAGGCTGCCGTACTGGACCACCGTGTAGTCGAGCCGGCGCAGCGCCTGCTGGAGCTCGTTGAGGAAGGCGCTGTGGCGCGGGCCGACCGGGTCCTCGGGGGCGGGCAGCAGGACGATCCGGGTGTGGCCGGCGCGCAGGCTGCGCGCGGCGGCGTGCGGGACGTACCCGAGCTCCTCGGCGGCCTGGCGGACCTTGCGGCGGGTCGGCTCGCTGATGCGGACCGCTGCGGCGTTGTTCAGGACGTACGAGACCGTCGCGCGCGATACGCCGGCGAGGCGGGCCACGTCGGCGCTGGTGGGCACGGACCGCGGCGTCGGCACCGGGGTGGAGCGCTCCGGCGGCTTCGATGACTGTGACATTGCCGTGGCATCCTTCCAGACCGCCTGCGACCGGGGTCGGGCGTTTGGCCTGATACGGGTCCGCGGCGCGGCGCCGTCGCACCGGCCCGCCGGGCGCCGGCCCGCCGTGGGGAAGGGGCCCGCCCGGACCGGTCCGAACTCCCCTCGGAGCGCCCCCGGGAGCGGATGCGGAGCTTCTCCGACCGGTGCCGGTGTCCCGTCCCCGCGGTCGCGGGGCTCTGGCGCGATCACGCCCTTCGCCGGCGGGCGGCGACGACGACGCCGGTGTACCGCACGCCCGTTCGCGCTCGGGAAGCGCGGACGCGGGACGCATACGGTCGCGGGCGCCGGACACACCGTCCGCCGCGACGACCTCGCGAGATTCACGGCCTCGTGGGAGGGAGGGGTCTAGGGAATCCCAGGCCCTGGCGTTACCGTCGGTTCTACTGATCGGTAACAGGGAGGGGTTGAGGGGCCGTGGCCGTCTCATCGGGTACGCAGGCACCGACCGCCGGCCTGGCGGCCACGGCGCAGGATCTCGCCGACGGAGTGGTCACCTCACGGGAGTTGACCGAGCGGGCGCTGGAGCGGATCGCCGCCGCCCAGCCCCGCCTGAACGCCTTCCGCGTGGTCCGCACCGAGGCCGCGCTGACCGAGGCGGACGCCGCGGACCGGCGGCTGGCCGCGGGCGAGCGGCTGCCGCTGCTCGGTGTGCCGTTGGCCGTCAAGGACGACATGGACGTGGCCGGGGAGCCGACCGCCTTCGGCTGCGCCGGGGAGTTCCCGCCGAAGGCCGCCGACGGCGAGGCGGTACGCAGGCTGCGCGCGGCCGGCGCGGTCATCGTGGGCAAGACCCACACCCCCGAGCTGGGGCAGTGGCCGTTCACCGAGGGGCCCGCGTTCGGGGCGACCCGCAACCCGTGGAGCCCGGAGCACACGCCCGGCGGCTCCTCCGGCGGCTCGGCCGCCGCCGTCGCGGCGGGTCTGGTCCCGGCGGCGCTCGGCTCCGACGGGGCGGGGTCGGTACGGATCCCGGCGGCCTGGACGCACCTGGTCGGGGTCAAGCCGCAGCGCGGGCGCATCTCCACCTGGCCGGAGCCGGAGTCGTTCCACGGGCTCACCGTGAACGGCGTACTGGCCCGCACGGTCGCCGACGCCGCCCTGCTGCTCGACGCGGCCAGCGGCCCGCACCCCGGCGACCGGCACCGCCCGGCCCCGATCCCGGCGGTCGAGGCCGCCCGCCGCGCCCCGCGGCGGCTGCGGATCGCCCTGTCGTTCGGGATGGCCTTCACGGCCACCCCGAAGTCCCTCGACCCGCAGATCCGTTCGGCGGTGGAGCGACTCGCCGGGCGGCTGGAGTCGCTGGGCCACGAGGTGGTCCCGGAAGACCCGCGGTACGGCCAGATCGGCCTGACCTTCGTCCCCCGGGCCACCAGGGGCGTACGGGACTGGGCCTCCCGCGTGCCGGACACCGGGCTGCTGGACCCCCGCACGCACGGCGCGATGCGCACGGGCCGGATCCTGGGCGGGCTGCCGCTGCGCGTGTCGCGGCGGGCGGAGTCGTACCTGCGGTGGCGGATCGGCGAGCTCTTCGGCCGGTTCGACGTGGTCCTGACCCCGACCACGGCCGCGCCACCGCTGCGGATCGGGGCCCTGGCCGGCCTGAGTGCGATGGCCACGGACCGTGCGATGATCGCCGCCTGCCCGTACGCCTGGACCTGGAACGTCCTGGGCTGGCCGGGGGTGAACGTTCCGGCGGGATTCACGGCCGAGGCCCTGCCGATCGGAGCCCAGCTCCTGGGCCCGGAATCCTCGGAGCCCCTCCTCCTGAGCCTGGCAGCCCAACTGGAGGCGGCGGAGCAGTGGCAGCGACGGTGGCCGGAGGACGGGGTGTCGGAGGCCCGTCGCGTCATGTAAGTTCCCATTGGGAACTTACATGGATGAGGGAGCAGCCGTGGATCAGCAGACCTGGACGGCCGTCGACGCGTACTTCGACGGGCTGCTCGTCGACGAGGACGAGGCGCTGACCGGCGCCGTCACCGACTCCGTCGCCGCCGGGCTGCCCGCGCATCAGGTCGCCCCGAACCAGGGGAAGTTGCTGAACCTCCTCGCCCGCATCCACGGCGCCCGCCGCATCCTGGAGATCGGCACGCTCGGCGGCTACAGCACCATCTGGCTGGCCCGGGCCCTGCCCGACGGCGGGGAGTTGGTGACGCTGGAGGTGGACGAGGTGTGCGCCGATGTCGCCGCCGCGAACATCGCGCGGGCCGGGCTCGACGACGTCGTCGACATCCGGCGCGGGCCGGCCCTCGACCTGCTGCCCGGGCTCGCCGGCAGCGCCCCCTTCGACCTCGTCTTCATCGACGCCGACAAGCCGTCCAACCCGGCCTACCTGGCATGGGCCCTCCGGCTCACCCGTCCGGGCAGCGTCATCATCGGCGACAACGTCGTCCGCGAGGGCGCCGTCGTCGACGGCAGCAGCGCAGACCCCCGGGTGCAGGGTGTCCGACGGTTCGCCGAACTCATCGCCGAGCACCCCCGGTTGACCGCCACCGCCCTGCAGACCGTCGGCAGCAAGGGCTACGACGGCCTCGTCCTCGCCCTCGTCACCGACTGACGCCCCCGTCCCCGGCTCCGGCTCCGCCCCCGTCCCGGGCTCCGGCTCCGGCTCCGGACACGAAGCCCGCGAAGGCCTGTTCGAAGGCCTCCCGCGGCGCCGGGTCGCGGTCCAGGACCGCGAAGACCACCCGTTCGAAGGCCCCGGCGAAGCGGCCCGTCAGCAGCCCCCGGAAGGCTTCCGCGACGTCCGCGGGGTCGTTGCGGAACACCCCGCACCCCCACGCGCCCAGCACCAGCCGCGGGTACCCGTGCAGGGCCGCCGTCTCCAGGACGCGTTCCGCGCGCCGGGCCAGGGCGGCCGGGATCTCGGCGGCGCGCTCCGGCTCCTGTCGGCGGATCGTGCCGGCGTTCGGCGCCGGGGAGGTCAGGAAGCCGGCCCGGAAGGGCTCTTCCAGGAGCTCGCCGCGGTCGTCGCGGAAGACGGGCACCCCGGGCGAGTGAATCACCCGGTCGGTGTAGAAGGTGCTGCGCTCCGCACGGTGGACCTCGTAGTACTCCGGGGCTTCGAGCAGCGTCTCGTACAGGGCGGACGCCCGGCACAGGGCCTCCTCCTGGGCCTTGGCTCCGCGGACGTAGCCGCCCCCGGGATTCCTGGCCGAGGCGAAGTTCAGGACGGCCACCCCGCCCGGGCCGGGGGCGTCCACCGCGAGCCTACGGGCCGCGACCGTGCTGCTCTCCCCCGTCACCTCGATGGCCGTGCGGTACCGCCTGGCCGGAAGTTGTCCGCCTGGAACAACCTGGTTCGGCCCATATATCCTGGTTCCTGCCCTGGCTTCCGCCAGGGCGGCGGCCAGGGAGACATGCCGCCCCGACCGCGTCCGGTACCCACCGGACGCCAGGATCGTCGCGTTCTCCCGCGCGATTTCGCGCAATCTGCTGCTCATCGGGCCATCATCGGCGCCGGGCACGGCCTGCAACCACTCATATTTGCGCAAACACGACCGGATTCGGCTCTTGAGCCCTACGAGGTCGGGTAGGCATGGTCAGGTCACAGTCCAGGACAGGAGATTCGGCCATGCCCCAGGGCTCACCCGCTTCATCTGCTTCCTCCGCTTCACCTGCATCAGACACAACAGCTACATCAGCCCCACCGCCACCCCCGCACTCCCCGTCCCCGGCCCCCTCCCCCATCACCGAAGCCGCCGCCGAGGACCTCGTCCACGGCATCTGCTTCAAGACCGGCCCGCCGCGCGTCCTCGGCGCCGAGCTCGAATGGCTCGTGATGGACGCCGAGCGGCCCGGTGAGCCGCTTCACCCCGACCGGCTGACGGCTGCGCACGAAGCGGCCCGCGCCCTCCCCCTGCACTCCCGCCTCAGCATCGAGCCCGGCGGCCAGCTGGAGCTCAGCTCGGCCCCCGCCGGCTCCCTCTCCGCCTGCGTGGACAGCCTGCAGGCCGACCTCACCGCCGTACGGAGCGCCCTGCACTCCCGGGGCCTGGTGCTGCGCGGCATCGGCCGCGACCCCCGCACCCCCGTGCGCCGACTGGTCAGAAGCCCCCGCTACGACGCCATGGAGGCGTACCTCGACCGCTTCGGCCCGGCCGGGCGCGCCATGATGCGCACCTCCGCCTCCGTACAGGTCTGCGTGGACGCCGGCTACGAGGAGCCGGGCCCGCTCGGTTACGGGCGGCGGTGGCGGCTGGGCCACCTGCTGGGCGCGGTGTTCGTGGCGGCGTTCGCCAACTCCCCCGCGACCGGGGGTCCGTACGCCGGATGGCGGTGCGCCCGGCAGGGAATCTGGCGGGACCTGGACGCCCGGCGGGCACTCGCCCCGCCGCTGGACGCCAAGCCCCGGTCGGGATGGGTCCGGCACGCGCTGGACACCGAGGTGATGTGCATGCGGTCGTCCGGCGACGGGCCGTGGACGGCGCCCCGCGGAATGACGTTCCGCGACTGGCTGCGCGCCACGTCCACGTCCCCGTCGCGGTCCGCCTCCCCGTCCGCGTCCGCGCCACCGCCACCGCCCGGCAGGCTGCGCCCGCCGACCGCCGAGGACCTCGCGTACCACCTGACCACGCTGTTCCCACCGGTGCGCCCGCGCGGCCACCTGGAGCTGCGGATGATCGACGCACAGCCCGGGGACGACGGCTGGCTGGTCCCGGTGGCCGTGGTGCACGCACTGTTCGACGACCCGGAGGCCGCCGAGACCGGGTACCGGGTGGCGAAGGCACTCGCCGACCGGTACGGGCCGGTGCGCGCGCCCCGCAATCCGCTGTGGCAGTCGGCGGCCCGGTACGGCCTGGCCGATCCCGAGCTGAGGGCGGCGGCCGCCCTCTGTTTCCGGGCCGCGGCCGAGGCGCTGCCCCGGCTCGGGGCGAGCTCGCACGTGCGGAACGTGGTGGGCGACTTCACCGAGCGTTTCGTGCTGCGCGGGCGCTGCCCGGCCGACGAGAACGCGTACCGACTCACCGGGACGGGGGCCCGCCCATGACCGCAGAATCCTTCGTGTCCCAACCCTTCGCAACCTCCCCGCCCCTCGAATCCTTCGTGCCCGGCGAGCCCGCGGACCTTCGCGAGCGGGCACTCGACGCCCTGACCGCGGCCCGGATCCGTACGGCCGGGCTGACCGACGCGGTGACCGACGAGGACCTGACGGCGCAGCACTCGCCGCTGATGTCCCCGCTGGTGTGGGACCTCGCGCACATCGGGAACCAGGAAGAGCTGTGGCTGCTGCGCCGGGTCGGCGGCCGCGAGGCCATGCACCCGGAGATCGACCCGCTGTACGACGCGTTCGAGCATCCGCGCTCCGAGCGGCCGAAGCTGCCGCTGCTCGGGCCCGCCGAGGCCCGCCGGTACGCGGCCGACGTGCGCGGACGGGTCTTCGACCTGCTGGAGCGGACCCCGCTGGAGGGCACCGCGCTGCTCGACTCGGGCTTCGCCTTCGGGATGATCGCGCAGCACGAGCAGCAGCACGACGAGACGATGCTGATCACGCATCAGCTGCGGCGGGGCGCCCCGGTGCTGGCCGCCCCCTACCCGTCCCCGCCAACGGGGCCGCCGCCGGCGGTGTCCGAGGTGCTGGTGCCGGGCGGCCCCTTCACCATGGGGACCTCGGCGGAGCCGTGGGCGCTGGACAACGAGCGGCCCGCGCACGTCCGGGAGACGGGGCCGTTCTGGATCGACACGGTGCCGGTGACGAACGCCGCGTACCAGGCGTTCATCGCGGACGGCGGCTACCTCGACGGCCGCTGGTGGGCGCCGGAGGGCTTCGAGCAGATCCGCCGGCACGGGATCGGTGCGCCGCTGTTCTGGTACCGGGAGGCGGGCCAGTGGCTGCGCCGCCGGTTCGGGGTGACCGAGCCGGTGCCGGAGGGGGAGCCGGTGCTGCACGTGAGCTGGTACGAGGCGGACGCGTACGCGCGCTGGGCGGGGCGGCGGCTGCCGACGGAGGCGGAGTGGGAGAAGGCGGCCAGGCACGATCCGGCGACCGGGCGCTCCACCCGCTACCCGTGGGGCGATGCCGATCCGACGCCCGCGCACGCCAATCTGGGGCAGCGGCACCTGCGTCCGGCGCCGGCGGGCAGCTATCCGGCGGGGGCTTCCCCGCTGGGGGTGCGCCAGTTGATCGGCGACGTGTGGGAGTGGACGTCCTCGGACTTCCTGCCGTATCCGGGGTTCCGGGCGTTCCCGTACCGGGAGTACTCGGAGGTGTTCTTCGGGCCCGAGTACAAGGTGCTGCGCGGCGGTTCCTTCGCGGTGGACCCGGTGGCCTGCCGGGGCACGTTCCGCAACTGGGACCTTCCGGTGCGGCGGCAGATCTTCTCCGGGTTCCGGACGGCGAGGGATGCCTGATGTGTCGCCACATCGCCTTCGTGGGACCGGAGGTGCCCCTGGGGCGGCTGCTGAGCGATCCGGAGTACTCGCTCGTGCGGCAGTCGTGGGGGCCGCGGCGGCAGCGCCACGGCACGGTCAACGCCGACGGTTTCGGGGTGGGCTGGTACGCGGAGGGGGATCCGGTGCCGGCCCGCTACCGGCGGGCGGGGCCGATCTGGGGGGACCTGACCTTCGCGGACCTGGCCCGGGTGGTGCGGGCCGGGGCGGCGCTGGCCGCCGTACGGGACGCCACGCTGGCGGGGGCCGAGGGGGAGGCCGCGGCCGCCCCCTTCACGGGCGGGCGGTGGCTGTTCAGCCACAACGGCGCGATACGGGGCTGGCCGGGCACGGCGGCCGAGCTCGCGGCGGCCCTGCCGGCCGGCGAGGTGCTGACGCTGGCCGCGACCACGGACTCGGCGCTCGTCTGGGCGCTGGTGCTGCACCGGCTGCGCCGGGGGGACGACCTCGGCACGGCGCTCGCCGAGCCGGTACGGGAACTCGCCGAGGCCGCGCCGGGTTCCCGGCTGAACCTGCTGCTGACCGACGGCCGGGCGATCGCCGCGACGGCCTGGGGCGATTCGCTGTGGTACCTGGCCGACCCGGCGGCGCAGCGCGTCGTGGTGGCGTCGGAGCCGTACGACGACGACCCGCGCTGGCACGAGGTGCCCGACCGGACCCTGCTGACCGCCCACCGCACACGGGTCGACCTGACCCCGCTCAAGGAGACCGTCCAGTGAGTGACTTCCAGTTGACCCGCACGCTCGACGAGCACACCGCCGATTCCGCGCTGCGCGAGGACGTGCTGAACGGGCTGACGCAGTCGCCGAAGGTGCTGCCGCCCAAGTGGTTCTACGACGCCCGCGGCAGCGAGCTGTTCGACGAGATCACCCGGCTGCCGGAGTACTACCCGACGCGCGCCGAACGGGAGATCCTGCTGGCGCGGGCCGGGGAGATCGCCGCGGTGAGCGGGGCCCGTACGCTCGTGGAGCTGGGCTCCGGTTCCTCGGACAAGACCCGGCACCTGCTCGCGGCGATGCCCGCGCTGGACACGTACGTCCCGGTGGACGTGAGCGCGAGCGCCCTGGAAGGGGCGGCGCAGACCCTGCAGGAGGAGCATCCGGGGCTGCGGGTACGCGCGCTGGTGGCCGACTTCACCAAGCCGCTGCGGCTTCCGCAGGCGCCCGGGCCCCGGCTGGTGGTGTTCCTCGGGGGGACGATCGGGAACCTGTTGCCGGCGGAGCGGGGGGCGTTCCTGTCCTCCGTTCGGGCGACGCTGTCGCCGGGGGACGCGCTGCTGATGGGGACGGACCTGGTGAAGGACGAGTCCGTGCTGGTGGCGGCCTACGACGACGCGCAGGGGGTGACGGCCGAGTTCAACCGGAACGTGCTGGCCGTCATCAACCGGGAGCTGGGTGCGGACTTCCGTGCCGAGGACTTCGCGCACGTCGCCGTGTGGAACCGGGAGCAGGAGTGGATCGAGATGCGGCTGCGGGCCCGGTCGGAGCTGGTGGTGAAGGTCCGGGCCCTGGACCTGCTCGTGCCGTTCGAGGAGGGTGAGGACATCCTGACGGAGGTGTCCGCGAAGTTCCGTCAGGAGGGCGTACGGAAGGAGCTGGCGGCGGCCGGGCTGGAGCTGACCCGGTGGTGGACGGACGCCGAGGGCCGTTTCGCGCTGTCCCTGTCGGTGGCCGAGGGCGAGTTCGGCTGGGCGGGCAGGCCTGGCAGCGGTGCCGAGGGGGTGGGGACGGAGGCCGGGTCGGCCGAGGTGATCGCGGCCTGAGCCGCGGCCGCGAGGTCCCGCCGGTGCGCGTACCGGCCCGGCGGGATCCGCGGCAGCAGCCGTACCTCGGCCCGGATGCCGCGGGCGCGGGCGATCCGCCAGAGGGAGGCGGTCAGCGGGTCGTCGCCGACGAAGGAGGCGGCCCCGGCGGTGTCCCCGCCGGGCAGCCGGTAGTCGAGCCGGACCGGCTGGACGGGGACGCGCGCGTCGAGGGCGGACTGGAACGCGGCCCGGCGGAAGGGACCCCGGGCGCGCCCGCACCAGGTGCTGCCCTCGGGGAAGACGGTGACCCGGTCGCCGGCCAGCAGGGCGCGGGTGAGGGCGGCGACGGTGTCCGGGAGGGCGCGGATCCGGTCGCGTTCGATGAACAGGGTCCCGGCCCGTGCGGCGAGCCGGCCGAGGCCGGGCCAGGCGCGGATGTCGCTCTTGGCGAGCATCCGGGAGGGCAGGACGGCGGCGACGAGCGGGATGTCCAGCCAGGAGACGTGGTTGGCGACGACGAGGCGGGCGCCGTCCGGGCCCGCGCTGCCGTGGACGGTGATCCGCAGCCCGAAGGCCCGTACCAGCGCGGCCGACCAGGCCCGGATCACGGTGTGCCGGGGGCCGGTGGGCAGCAGCCGGACCGGGGGCGCGCCCAGGATCCCGACGAGGATGAGGGCGACTGCGCCGGTGAGCCGCAGGACTGCGCGCGGGACGCCCACGGTGTGCCCGTCGTGGCCGGCGCAGTCCTGCGGGGTGCAGGGTGAGGTGGGGAGCCAGACGCTCATGCGGTCGGGGCGAGCGCGAGGAAGTGCTTGAGGTAGCGGGGGTTGGTACGTCGCAGGGAGAGCAGGACGTACAGGTCGGCGCAGCCGAACTCGGCGTCGAGGGCGGGCTCTCCGCAGACCCAGGCGCCGAGGCGCAGGTAGCCGCGCAGCAGCGGCGGGAGCTGGGTGCGCTCGGGGAAGGCGATGCCCTCGGGGTTCCAGGGGATGTGCGGGGTGACGCGGTACTCGGCGGGGGCGAGGCTGCGGGGCAGGACGTTGTCACGGGTGGCGGCGGCGAGGAGCCCGCCGTCGGCGAGCGGTATCGAGCAGCAGCCGGCGAGCCAGTTGTGCCCGGAGCGGTCCATGTAGCGGGCGAGGCCGGCCCAGATCAGGGCGATGGCGGCGCCGTTGCGGTGGTCGGGGTGGACGCAGGAGCGGCCGACCTCGACGAGGTCGGGGCGGATGGGGGCGAGGGCCGAGAGGTCGAACTCGCTCTCGGAGTAGAGGCGTCCGGCGACGGCGGCGCGCTCGGGGGGCAGCAGCCGGTAGGTGGCGACGACCTGTTCGGTCTCCTCCTCGACGACGAGGAGGTGGTCGCAGTAGGCGTCGAAGGCGTCGGAGTCGAGGCCGGGCTCGGGGCCGTCGAGGCGGGCGCCGAGCTCGCCGGCGAAGACCTGGTGGCGCAGCCGCTGGGCGGCGCGCACCTCGTCCTCGTTGCGGGCCAGGCGGACGGCGTACCGGGGAGTGACGGCGGGATCCGCGGCGGGGGCGGGCACGAGGGCAGGGGCGGGAGCGGCGATGGGGGGAACGGCGGACGGCGAGAGGGGGGCGATGGTCATGGCGGCTCCTGATCCGGGCACGGAGTGCGGGCCGCAGGTGTGGCGACCCGGCTCCTCTACTTCTTCCGTGACCGGCTGGATTCGACATGACCGCTTCGCGGCCCGCGGATGTGCGGAGTCTGAACTCGCCGGGGTCGGCGGGCGGAGCTCGGTACCCTGCTGGTCGACTCGGCGGCGGCCGGGCAGCCTTCCGATGGTCCTGGCCGGTGAGGACGGCCGTCAGGTGCGGGTGGTGCAGCCGGGACGGACCACCGTCTGCCAGCGGTGAACACCGGCCCGCCCGGGCTCGACGGTCACTACGGTCCAGCCTCATGACGACGATCACCACGCGTACGGTCGAATACCCGGCCGACGCCCTCACGATGATCGGGCACCTCGCGCTCCCCGCTGGTGTCGACCGCCGGCCCGCAGTCCTGATCGGGCCCGAGGGGCCGGGGCTCAGCGACGTCGAACGCCGCCGAGCCGACGCCCTGGCCGAGCTGGGATACGTGGCGCTGGCCTTCGACCTCCACGGCGGGCGCTATCTGGGCGACCCCGAGGAGATGCTGGCCCGTTGCACGCCGCTGCTCGCCGACCCGGACCGGATGCGGGACATCGGCCACGCGGCGTACGACGTGTTGCGTGCCGAACCGCGGGCCGACCCCGACCGGATCGCCGCCGTCGGCTACGGCACCGGGGGCGCGATCGCACTGGAACTGGGGCGCCACGGCGTCAACCTGCGCGCGATCGGGACGGTCAACGCCCTGACCACGGGCCGACCGGGCGAGGCGGCACGCATTCGCTGCCCGGTGTGGGCCGGGGTCGGGTCGGAAGACCCGATCATGCCGCCCGCGCAACGGGAGGCGTTCACCGCCGAGATGCAGGCCGCGGGCGTCGACTGGCGCCTCGTGGTCTACGGCGGAGCCCTGCACGCCTTCCACCACCCACCGGTCGACCACCCCGTGCTCCCCGGCGTCGGCCACCACCCGCGGCACGCACAGCGGGCCTGGCGCGACATCGTCGACCTGCTCGCCGAGTGCCTGCCCGCACCGGAATGATCCGGTCGGCTCCCGGGGACCCTCACTGGTGATCAGGCCGGTGGTGTGGTCGGTTCACCCGGGAGTTTTCGTGGCAAAGTTCGCGGAAAGGGGCGTACTGGGGCACCGTAGAACGCGACAAAGCCCCCACTCTCGGGAGACCTCCATGTCCAACCACACCTACCGGGTGACCGAAATCGTCGGCACGTCCACCGAGGGCATCGATCAGGCCATCCGCAACGGGATCGCCCGGGCCAGCATGACACTGCGCAATCTGGACTGGTTCGAGGTCACCCAGATGCGCGGCCACCTGGAGAACGGCCAGATCGCGCACTACCAGGTCGGTCTGAAGGTCGGCTTCCGGCTCGACGAGGGGGACTGACGTCCGACGGGGCCCCGGGGGTGCGCCCCCGGGGCCCCGCGGCATGACGGCCCTCCGGCCGGGCGCCGGCGGCTCGGCGGCCCATCAAGCCCGGCGGCTCGGCGGCTCGGCGGCCGGGATCAGGTGCGGCCCTCCGCCTCCTGCGCGGCCCGGAGCTCCGGCGCGTCCGCCGACCAGGTCGCCGGCACCACCCGGAATCCCGCGGCGCGCGCCGCCTGGCACACCAGCTCGTCGTCGTCCACCAGCATCCGCACCTCCCGGCGACGGGCGATCTGCTGGAGCACCTCGATCTTGGTGGTGCGGGCGGGCCGGCGGTCACCGTTCCGGCGCATCCACAGCCGCCCTTCCGGAAGCCCGTGCCGGGCCAGCCACTGCACCGTGTCCTCCCGGCACCGCTCGGGGCGGCCGGTCAGGTACACGATCTCGCAGTCGGCCGCGCGTTCGACGGCCAGGGCGACCCCGCGCGCGAGCGGCGGATCGGTCGGGGCCGCGGCGAAGAAGCCCTCCCAGTCCCGGGGGCGGCGCTCCAGGAAGTGCTGGCGGTGATCGGTGTCGGCCAGGGTGTTGTCTATGTCGAAGACGGCCAGCGGCCTGCGGTCGGTTCGCTCACTCATACGGGCCAGCCTAAGGAGTTGTGTCCCGGCGGCAGCGGGGTCGGCAGTCGACCGGCCGGCTGCCGGAAAATCGTTACGCGGTGCGGAGCCGGGAGTGCGAGGCTGGCGGGCTGACCCACCGTCCGTCCCTCCCGCGCCGCCGGGCGCGGCCGGCCCGCCACCGGAGCACCCGTGATACCTGCCCGCCTGATCCCGTTCCTCCAGCAGTTCGACTTCGCGTACGAGCGCCTCTCCGGCCGCATGTCGGGGCCCGTCATGGACAGTGGCGACGGGACGCAGACGCAGGTCGGCGCCCCGCTGACCGACGCGGAGTACCTCTGGGAGCCGGTGCCGGACTGCTGGTCCGTACGACGCCGCGCGGACGGGCCGGGTCCTCGGGCGACCCTCCTGGCCGGCGCCGGCAGCGGCGACTGGGGACGCGACGCCGCGGCCTACCCGCACCCCTGGCCGCCGCCGTTCACCACGCTGGCATGGCGCCTGAGCCACCTCGGCGAGATGCTGACCCTGCGCGCCGACCACACGGCCGGCACCCACACGTTGACCCGGGACGACCACCCGGTCAGCGGGACCGCGGCGGAGGCCGTCGCGGCGTTCGAGGCCGGGGCCGGGGCCTGGCGGAAGGCGCTGCTGAGCCTCGACGACACCGCGCTCGACACCACGGGGTACTGCACCTACCCGCACGGCAGCGACGCGGAGGAGCCCCTCCTCGACATCGTGTGGTGGGTCAACCAGGAACTCCTGCACCACGGAGCCGAGATCGCCCTGCTGCGCGACCTGTACCGCTACCGTGCACCGCAGCACTGACACCACCGCGCCCCGCCGGGCAGGCGGCGCCGCCCGGTGGCCGGGAATCCTGACGGGCACAGGACGTTGAGAGCTTTGTGATCCGCAGACTCTCCGTCCTCGACCGGTCCCGCACCCGCGAGGGGCACCCCGCGCCCCAGGCCCTGCGCGACACCGTCGAGCTCGCCCGCCGGGCGGACGTGCTCGGCTACCACCGGTTCTGGGTGTCCGAACACCACAGCGTGCCCGGCGTGGCCGGCTCCGCACCGACGGTGCTGGCCGCAGCCGTCGCCGGCGCGACCCGCCGGATCCGGGTGGGGACCGGCGGGGTGATGCTGCCCAACCACCGACCGCTGGTCGTCGCCGAGCAGTTGGGGGTCCTGGAGTCCCTCTTCCCGGGCCGCATCGACATGGGGCTCGGCCGCTCGGTCGGCTTCACCAGCGGGATCCGGCGGGCCCTCGGCCGGGACACCGACGACGCCGACCGGTTCGAGGAGCAGCTCGCCGAGCTGCTGGGCTGGCTCGACGGCACCCAGCGGGCCCACCCCGAGGTGCACGCCCGCCCCGCAGAGGGGCTGTCCGTTCCGGCGTTCGTCCTGGCCACCGGCGAGGGCGCGCAGATCGCGGCCCGCGCCGGGCTGCCGCTGGTGGTGGGCGACCTACGGCGCCGGGACCGGGTCGCCGGGATCGTGGACGGGTACCGCGCCGGATTCCGGCCGTCCGCGCGGCACGCCGAACCGTACGTCGTGGTCTCCGGGACGGTCGCCGTCGCCGCCACCGCGGAGGAGGCCCGGCGGATCCTCGTACCGGAGGCCTGGTCGGTCGCGTACTCGCGGACCCGGGGCAGTTTCCCGCCGCTGCGCCCGGCGCAGGAGATCGAGGCCCTGGAGATGACCGCGAAGGAGCGGGAGCTGTACGAGGGCGCGCTCGCCGGGCACATCCACGGCACCGAGGAGCAGGTGGCGGCCGAGCTGGCCGAGGTGTCCGCGCTGACCGGCGCGGACGAGCTGCTGGTCACCACGTCCACGTACGACCGCGGCGCCCTGCTGGACTCCTTCGGACGGCTGGCCCGCCTGGCGGGGCTGGAGGGGGCCTGCTCTGCGGAGCCCCCGTAAAGTGGGGCGAATGCACCAGACCGCCGAGCCGCCACCGGCCGCCCACCCCCGCAGCCATGACCCGTTCATCCGTGTGCGGGGTGCCCGGGAGCACAACCTGCGCGGCGTCGACGTGGACATCCCGCGCGACGCGCTGACCGTCTTCACCGGGGTCTCCGGCTCCGGCAAGAGCTCGCTCGCCTTCGGCACGCTCTACGCCGAGGCCCAGCGCCGCTACTTCGAGTCGGTGGCCCCGTACGCGCGCCGCCTGATCCACCAGATCGGCGCGCCGAAGGTCGACTCGGTCACGGGCCTGCCGCCCGCCGTCTCGCTGGAGCAGCGGCGTTCCTCCCCCGGTTCCCGCTCCTCGGTCGGCACGGTGACGTTGCTGTCCAACTCCCTGCGCATGTTGTTCTCCCGGGCCGGCACCTACCCGGAGGGTGCGCCACGGCTCGACTCGGACGCCTTCTCCCCCAACACGGCTGCCGGGGCCTGCCCTTCCTGCCACGGACTGGGCAGCATCCACCGCACCAGCGAGGAACTCCTCGTTCCCGACCCGGGGCTGTCGATCCGTCAGGGTGCGATCGCGGCGTGGCCCGGGGCCTGGCAGGGCAAGAACCTGCGGGACATCCTGGAGGTGCTCGGCCACGACGTGGACGTGCCGTGGCGGGAGCTGCCGGCGGCCGACCGGGAATGGATCCTGTTCACCGAGGAGCAGCCGGTGGTGACCGTGCACCCGGTGCGGGACGCGGACCGGATCCAGCGGCCCTACCAGGGCACGTACATGAGCGCACACCGCTATGTGATGCGGACGTTCTCGGACAGCAAGAGCGCCACGCTGCGGACCCGCGCCGAGCGGTTCCTCACCGACTCGCCCTGCCCGGGGTGCGAGGGGCGGCGGCTGCGGCCGGAGGCGCTGGCCGTGACCTTCGGGGGCCGGACGATCGCGGAGCTGGCGGCGCTGCCCCTGACCGCCCTGGACCGGCTGCTGGCGGGAACTGCGCCGGGGGCCCCGGGGGCCCCGGGTGGGGCAGACGGGACGGGCGGGGAGGCGGCTCGGGTGCTCGCCGAGGACCTCCGGTCCCGGATCGGGCCCGTCGTCGAGCTCGGCCTCGGCTACCTGAGCCTGGACCGCACCGCGCCGACCCTGTCGGCGGGCGAGCTGCAGCGGCTGCGGCTGGCGACGCAGCTGCGGTCGGGGCTGTTCGGCGTGGTGTACGTGCTGGACGAGCCGTCGGCGGGACTGCATCCGGCCGACACCGAGGCGCTGCTCGGCGTCCTGGACCGGCTCAAGGCGGCGGGGAACACGGTGTTCGTGGTGGAGCACCACCTGGACGTGGTGCGGCATGCGGACTGGCTGGTGGACGTGGGTCCGCGGGCCGGCGAGCACGGCGGGCGGGTACTGCACAGCGGGCCGCCGCACGAGCTGGCCGGGGTGGCGGAGTCGGCGACGGCGCGGTACCTGTTCGGCGCGGACGGCGACCGCCCGGTACGGGACGGGCGCGAGGGGCCCGAGGGGCCCGAGGGGCGAGAGGGGCGCGAGGAACTAGCGGTGCGGGACGGGCGCGCGGTGCGGGAGGCGGCCGGGGCCGTCCGGCTGGAGGGGGTCGACCGGCACAACCTGCGACGTGTGGACGTGGAGTTCCCGCTCGGGGTGTTCACGGCGGTCACCGGAGTGTCCGGATCGGGCAAGTCGACCCTGGTGGGGCAGGTGCTCGCCCGGGAGGTCGGCGAACGGCTCGCCGAGCCGGACTTCCCGGTGCGGCGGCTGGTGGAGGTGGACCAGAAGCCGATCGGCCGCACCCCACGGTCCAACCTGGCCACGTACACCGGGCTGTTCGACGTGGTGCGCCGGCTGTTCGCGGCTGCTCCGGAGGCGCGGGCGCGCGGTTGGAAGGCGGGCCGGTTCTCCTTCAACGTGGTGGGAGGCCGGTGCGAGACCTGCCAGGGCGAGGGCTTCGTGTCGGTGGAGCTGCTGTTCCTGCCCAGTACGTACGCCCCGTGCCCGGAATGCGGGGGCGCTCGGTACGACGCCGAGACCCTCCAGGTGCGCCACGAGGGGCTGAACATCGCGGAGGTGCTGGCGCTGACGGTGGAATCCGCGGCTGCGTTCTTCGCCGGGGTCCCGGCGGCGGCGCGGAGCCTGCGGGCGCTGGAGGAGATCGGGCTGGGC
This sequence comes from Streptomyces sp. NPDC127106, assembly GCF_042677605.1. NCBI lineage: Bacteria > Bacillati > Actinomycetota > Actinomycetes > Kitasatosporales > Streptomycetaceae > Streptomyces > Streptomyces sp. NPDC127106. Next base: position 511,060 of record NZ_JBHXTC010000001.1, read on the forward strand.
TACCTGCGGCTGGGGCAGCCGGCGACCGAGCTCTCGGGCGGGGAGGCGCAGCGGATCAAACTGGCGACGGAACTGCAGCGGCAGCGCCGTGACCACACCCTCTACCTCTTGGACGAGCCGACGACCGGGCTGCATCCGGCCGATGTGCGGGTACTGCTGCGGCAGTTGCACGGGCTGGTGGACGCCGGCCACTCGGTGGTGGTCGTCGAGCACGACATGGACGTGGTGGCGGGCGCGGACTGGGTGGTGGACCTGGGGCCCGGTGGCGGTGCGGACGGCGGCCGGATCGTGGCCGCCGGCACGCCCCGGCAGGTCGCCCGGGCGGGGCAGGGCCGCACGGCGGGCTATCTGGCCCGGGCACTGGGCACGGCGTAGGGGGGTGCCGGGGTGCACGAGCTGCTGCGCGGTGCGGGCCGGCGCCGGCTGCGGTTCCCGCTGCCGAGGGGTCTCGGGGAGGCCGCTCAGGCGTCGCCGGCGAGCAGGTGCTGCGGGAGCTCGCGGAAGCTCCAGCGGCCCCGGCTTCGGGTGAACAGCCACACCAGGTCGTAGCGGTCGGGCCAGACGGCGGGGACGCCGAGCACCCGGTGTGCCCCGAGGGAGCGGATGAGGCGGGGCACGCCCTGGTGTTCCCAACAGACCAGCACCGGCATCGGGGCGGCCAGCACGGCGCCGGCCAGGGCGGCTTCGGCGCCGACGGCGAACTCGGCGCGGACGCGGGTGTGCAGTGCGGCGGCCAGCGGGGCGACGGTCTGACGGCAGCGGGCCGGCGCCGCGGCCCCACCGGCGGCGAAGACGGCGGCGGGGCGGGGCAGCAGGGCACTGCGGGTCGGCGTGAAGAGGCGGGGCAGCGCCTGGGCCCGGCGTCGGCCGCGTCCGGCGAGGAAGCCGGGGCTCTGCTTGCCGTCACCGTCCTCGCCGGTGTCCCCGGCGTACGGCTTCTCCCCGTGCCGGATCACCATCACCAGGGCGTCCTTGTCCGCGGCTCCTTCGGGGCCCTGTGCCGGGGGGCGGGCCGGTTCCTCCGTGGAGCAGCCGGCGGCCGTGGCGAGCGCGGTGAGGGTGGCGGCCAGCACGGTTCGGCGGCGCGGCCCGGACCCGCGGAGGGCTTCTCGCATGGGGCCACTGTTCCCCATGGGGCGGAGCGCTCGGGGCTGCGGCGCGTCGTGGCCCGGCATGAGCGCCCGGTCGGCCGATCGGATCGGCCGACCGGATCAGCCGACCGGATCAGCCGATCGGATCCACGGGCCGTATCCACCGGCCGGCGCAGTCCGTCGGACCCGCGGGGCGGCGGGGGTCAGCTGCCGGTCTTCCCGCGCTTGCCGAGGGCGCGGAGCCACTCCCGGTTCATGGCGGCGATGGACGGCAGCGGAATGCCCTTGGGGCAGGCGGTGGCGCACTCGCCGGTCAGGGTGCAGCCGCCGAAGCCCTCCTCGTCCATCGCGGCGACCATGTCCAGGACGCGGGTCTCCCGTTCGGGCGAGCCCTGCGGCAGCACGTTGAGGTGGTTGATCTTGGCGGAGGTGAAGAGCATGGCGGAGCCGTTGGGGCAGGCCGCCACGCAGGCGCCGCAGCCTATGCACTCGGCGTGCTCGAACGCCTGCTCGGCGGCGTCCTTGGGCACGGCGGTGGCATGGGCCTCGGGGGCCGAGCCGGTGGGGGCCGTGATGTAGCCGCCGGCCTGGATGATCCGGTCGAAGGCGCTCCGGTCGACGACGAGGTCCTTGACCACCGGGAAAGCGGCGGCGCGCCAGGGTTCGACGTCGATGGTGTCGCCGTCGGTGAAGGACCTCATGTGCAGCTGGCAGACGGTGGTGCGCTCGGGACCGTGGGCGTCCCCGTTGATCACGAGGCTGCAGGCGCCGCAGATGCCCTCGCGGCAGTCGTGGTCGAAGGCCACCGGGTCCTCGCCGCGCAGGATGAGGTCCTCGTTGAGGGTGTCGAGCATCTCGAGGAAGGACATGTCCCGGGAGACGCCGTCGACCTCGTAGGTGACCATGGCGCCGGGGGTGTCGGGGTTCTGCTGGCGCCAGACGCGCAGGTTGAGCCTCATGCGTAGCTCCGCTGGGTGGGGTGGACGTACTCGAAGACGAGGGTTTCCTTGTGGAGGACGGGCGGGGCGCCGGTGCCGCGGAACTGCCAGGCGGCCGCGTAGCCGAACTCCTCGTCGCGGCGGGCGGCCTCGCCGTCCGGGGTCTGGGACTCCTCGCGGAAGTGGCCGCCGCAGGACTCGGCGCGGTGGAGCGCGTCGAGGCACATCAGCTCGGCCAGTTCGAGGTAGTCGACGATGCGGTTGGCCTTCTCCAGCGACTGGTTGAGCTCCTGGCCGGTGCCCGGGACCTTGATGCGGCGCCAGAACTCCTCGCGGATCCGGGGGATCCGGGCGAGGGCCTTGAGCAGTCCGGCCTCGTTGCGGGCCATTCCGCAGTACTCCCACATGAGTTCGCCGATCTCGCGGTGGAACGAGTCGGGCGTGCGGTCGCCGTCGACCGAGAGCAGCCGCTCCAGGCGGTCGCGGGTCCCGCGGACGGCGGCGGCGACCTCGGGGTGGTGGTCGTCGACGGGCTCCTGGTGGGGGTTGCGGGCCAGGTAGTCGTTGATGGTGGAGGGCAGGACGAAGTAGCCGTCGCCGAGGCCCTGCATGAGGGCGGAGGCCCCGAGGCGGTTGGCGCCGTGGTCGGAGAAGTTGGCCTCGCCGATGGCGAACAGGCCGGGGACGGTGGTCTGGAGGTCGTAGTCGACCCAGAGGCCGCCCATCGTGTAGTGCACGGCGGGGTAGATCCGCATCGGGACCTCGTACGGGTTCTCGGCGGTGATCCGCTCGTACATCTCGAAGAGGTTGCCGTACTTCTCGGCGACCTTGTCCCGGCCCATGCGGCGGATGGCGTCGGCGAAGTCCAGGTACACTCCCTGGCCGCCGGGGCCGACGCCGCGGCCCTCGTCGCAGACGTTCTTGGCGGCGCGGGAGGCGATGTCGCGGGGGACGAGGTTGCCGTAGGACGGGTAGATCCGCTCCAGGTAGTAGTCGCGCTCCGCCTCGGGGATGTCGGCGGGCGGGCGGGTGTCGCCCTTGGCCTTGGGGACCCAGATGCGGCCGTCGTTGCGCAGGGACTCGCTCATCAGGGTGAGCTTGGACTGGTGGTCGCCAGTGCGCGGGATGCAGGTGGGGTGGATCTGGGTGAAGCAGGGGTTGGCGAAGTACGCTCCGCGGCGGTGGGCCCGCCAGACGGCGGTCGCGTTGGAGTTCATGGCGTTGGTGGAGAGGTAGAAGACGTTGCCGTAGCCGCCGGTGGCGAGGACGACGGCGTCCGCGTGGTACGTGGAGATCGCGCCGGTGACCAGGTCGCGGGCGACGATGCCGCGGGCCCGGCCGTCGACGACGATCAGGTCGAGCATCTCGGTGCGGGCGTGCATCTCCACGTTGCCGGCGGCGATCTGCCGGGACAGCGCCTGGTAGGCGCCGAGGAGGAGCTGCTGGCCCGTCTGCCCTCGGGCGTAGAAGGTGCGGGAGACCTGGACGCCGCCGAAGGAGCGGGTGTCGAGGAGGCCGCCGTACTCGCGGGCGAAGGGGACGCCCTGGGCCACGCACTGGTCGATGATCTCGACGGATATCTGGGCGAGGCGGTGCACGTTCGATTCGCGGGCCCGGAAGTCGCCGCCCTTGACGGTGTCGTAGAAGAGCCGCTGGATGGAGTCGCCGTCGTTGCGGTAGTTCTTGGCGGCGTTGATGCCTCCCTGCGCGGCGATGGAGTGGGCGCGGCGCGGGGAGTCGGAGTAGCAGAACTGGACGACGTGGTAGCCCTGTTCGGCGAGGGTGGCGCCGGCGGCGCCGCCGGCCAGGCCGGTACCGACGACGATGACGGTGTGCTTGCGGCGGTTGGCCGGGTTGACGAGCTTGGCCTCGAAGCGGCGGCGGTCCCAGCGTTCGGCGATGGGGCCGGCCGGGGCCTTGGGGTCGGCGAGGGGCTCGCCAGTGGTGTAGTGCGTGTAGTCGTTCACGGTCAGTTCACCACTCCGGTCATGACGGCGACGGGGACGGAGACGAACCCCGCGAAGAGGAGCAGGGCCAGGGCGTTGGCGAGGGCTTTCAGGGTCCGGTCGCGGCGGGCGCTGCCCGCGCCTAGGGTCTGGGCGGCGCTCCAGAAGCCGTGCCGGACGTGCAGGCCGAGAGCGGCCATCGCGGTGATGTAGATGGTGTTGCCGTACCAGGTGGAGAAGGTGGCGAGGACGTTCTCGTACGGGTGGCCGGCCCAGGCGCGCTCGTTGACCGTGAGCGTGGTGAGGTCGAGCAGGTGCCAGACGATGAACAGGCCGAGGATGACGCCGCCCCAGCGCATGGTGCGGGTGGCGTAGCTCGCGCGGCGGCGCTTGTGGGCGTACCGGACCGGGCGGGCCTTGATGTCGCGGCGGCTGAGCTGATAGGCGGACACGGCGTGGGCGACGACGGCGGCGAGCAGTACGACGCGGGCCGCCCACAGGCCCCAGTGGCTGTGCAGGAAGGGCTCGCCCATGTGGCGGAGCCAGCGTCCGTAGGCGTTGAACTCCTCCGCCCCGAAGAAGATCTTGAGGTTGCCCGTCATGTGGACGACCAGGTAGCCGAGCATGATCAGGCCGGAGACCGCCATCACGGCCTTCTTGCCGACGGTGGATTCCCAGAGCGTGCGCGTGGTGGACGGCCGTCGGCCCGTCCGCGTTGCCAGAGCCATGGAACAAGACGGTAGGGACCTGGACCCCGAGAGGTCCAAGACATGATGGTGCTGATGTCGATAGGCATGCCCTATGAAGCGGGATAGCCTGGGGTGATGCAGTTCCAGCAGCTCCTGTACTTCGTGGCGGTCGCCGAGACCCGGCACTTCACGCGGGCGGCGGAGCGGGTGCACGTGGCCCAGCCGTCGCTGTCGCAGCAGATCAAGGCGCTCGAACGGGAGCTGGGGGCGGAACTGTTCAGCCGGGCGCGGGGGAACATCGCGCTGACCGATGCGGGCGAGGCGCTGCTGCCGCTGGCGCGGCGGATCCTGGCGGACGCGGACACCGCGCGGCTGGAGGTGCAGGAGCTGGCGCAGCTGCGCCGGGGGCGGGTCCGGCTGGGCGCCACGCCGAGCGTGTGCACGGGCCTGCTGCCGGATGTCCTGCGCGCCTTCCACACCGCGCATCCGGGGATCGAGCTGCTGATCGAGGAGAGCGGTTCGCTGGATCTGGTGCGGGAGCTTGCGCGGGGGGCCCTGGACCTGGCCCTGATCGCGCTGCCGCTGCCTCCTTCGGCACCGGCGCTGGACACGGTGGAGCTGCTGACGGAGGACCTGGTGGTGGTCTCGTCGGCGCAGCTGCCGCCGCCGGGAGGTGGTGGTCCGCTGACCGTGTCGGCCCTGCGGGAGGAGCCGATGGTGATGTTCCGCCACGGCTACGACCTGCGGGACCTGACGGTGGCGGCCTGCCGGGCAGAGGGGTTCGAGCCGGTGTTCACGGTGGAGGGCGGTGAGATGGACGCGGTGCTGGGCTTCGTCCGTGCGGGTCTCGGGGTCGCCGTGGTGCCGGCGATGGTCGTCGGCCACGCCGGGCCGGGGCTGCGCAGCACTCCGCTGGAGGGTGCGCCGCTGCGCCGCACGATCGCGCTGGCTCACCGCACGGACGTCGCCCCGCCGCGCGCGGCCCGCGAGCTCAAGCGCGTCCTGCTGGGCGACTGACCCACCGGCCGGCGGCGCGGCCCGGGGCGGGCGGCCGTCAGGCGCGGCGTATGGGCAACTCCTTGTCGAGCCCGCCGGCCAGCATGGCGAAGGCCAGGTCGGCGTCGGCGACGGCCGCGGGGTGGGCCTCGTCGGCGCTCATTCCGCCGGCGATCCGCTGCCAGTTCTCCCGGCCCAGCTCGTGCCGGACCGTCACCAGGTGCGCCGCCGCGAGGCGCGCGGCGAGCGGCGGGACCGCCTCCGCCTCCAGTACGGCGGCGAGCAGTTCGACCTCGCGGGCCGTGTAGTGGTGCAGCCGGGATTCCAGGCTGCCGGTGGTGTGCAGGAGCTGCTGGAAGGCGAGCACCTCCGGGTGGTCGCAGAGCCCGGTGATCGGGTCGTGCTCGGCGAGGGCGGCCAGGAAGTGCGCGTGCACCGCGGCCACCGGAGTCCGGCCGGCGGGCCGGTCGCGGACGATGCGGGCCGCCTCGTCCTGATGGTCGGCGAACCGGTCGAGGACCAGGTCCTCTTTGCTCGGGAAGTACCGGAACAGGGTGGGCTTGGAGACCTCGGCCGCCGCGGCGACGTCCGCCACCGACACCGCGTCGAAGCCCCGCTCCAGGAACAGCTCCAGTGCGGTCGCCGCCAGCAGGCGGCGCGTGCGGAGCTTCTTGCTCTCGCGCAGACCCGTCGTGTTCTCCATGCACAGAACCTACCACATCTCCGTGACCGAGTAAATTTCGTAACCGGGTTGCTTTTTCTTCCGGGAGCCGCTTTCCTTGAGGCAACGACGAGGAGAGGACATCCGATGACCGACGTACTCATCGCCGGCTCCGGCCCCACGGGGCTCACACTGGCTTGCGACCTGGCCCGCCGCGGCCTGGGCGTGCGGGTGGTGGAGCAGCGCGCGGAACCGCACCGCGAATCGCGCGGCAAGGGCCTGCAGCCCGGCAGCCTGGAGGTCTTCGCCGAACTCGGCGTGGCCGAGCGCATGGGCGCCGTCGGCCGGACGGGGCTGGTGCTGCGCAAGTACTTCGACGGCGCCCCCGTGCGCGACACCCCCACCGCCGGGGACGGCCTGATCATCGGCCAGTGGCAGGTCGAGCAGGTGCTGCGCGACCGGCTCGCCGAGCTCGGTGTGCACGTCGAGCACGGATCCCGGCTGGCCGCGATCCGGCAGGACACGGCAGGCGTGGACGCCGAGCTGACGGACGGCACGGTGATCCGCGCCGCGTACCTCGCCGGGTGCGACGGCGGGGGCAGCACCACGCGCAAGCTCCTCGAAATCCCCTTCGAGGGGCACACCGCGCAGGAGGAGGAGATGGTGCTGGGGGACGTGCGGGCGCCCGGGCTCAGCAGGGAGTTCTGGCACCAGTGGTTCTCCTCGGAGGAGGGCGGGATCCTGCTCTGCCCGATACCGGGGACGGACGTCTTCCAGCTGCAGGCCTCTCCGGAGCGGGACGAGGAGGGCAGGCAGCTCCCGCCGTCACTGGAGGGCTTCCAGCGGCTCTTCGACCGGCACGCCCGGATGCCGGGCATCCGGCTGGCGGACCCCACGTGGCTCTCGTCCTGGCGGATCAACGTCCGCATGGCCGCCCGGATGCGCGAGGGCCGGGCCTTCCTCGCGGGCGACGCGGCCCACGTCCACCCGATAGCCGGCGGGTTCGGCATGAACACCGGCATCCAGGACGCGGCCGCCCTCGCCCGTACGCTGGCCGCCGCACTCACCGGGACCGCCGGTCCGGAGGTGCTCGACGCCTACCAGGCGGAGCGGCTGCCGGTCGCGGCCGAGGTGCTCGCCGACACAACGCGGCGGTACGAGCGGGTCGTCGAGGCGGTGCGCACCCCCGGCCGCGGGACCGAGGCCGGAGCCGATTAGCAGCACGGCGGACGGGCCCGGGCCGGGGTGCTCAGGAGGGGGCGGGGACCGCGTCGGAGAGGGACAGTGCGTGGATGCGGTCCGGGGCTCCGGGGCGGGCGTAGTACCAGCCCTGTGCCGTGTCGCAACCGAGTGCCCGCAGCTGGGCCGCCTGGGCGCCGGTCTCCACGCCCTCGACAGTGACGGCGAGTTCGAGACTGTGGGCCAACGCGACGATGCCTTCCACGATCTTGACGTCGACGGGGTCGGCGGGCTGTTGCTGCATCCCCTTGGTGAAGGAGCGGTCCAGCTTGAGCACGCTGACCGGCAGGCGGCGCAGGTTGGCGAGGTTCGAGTAGCCGGTGCCGAAGTCGTCCAGCGCGATGTCCACACCGAGCTCGGCGAGGCGGTGCAGCGGTTCGAGGAGCTCGTCGTCGGCACCGATCAGGGCGGACTCGGTGACTTCCAGGCACAGTGCGCCGGGGGCGAGGCCCGCGCTCTCCAGCACCGCGACGGTGTCCGCGACCAGCCCGGGGTGCTGTAGCTGGGTCGGCGAGAGGTTGACGTTGACGCGCAGCGGCGAACCGCCGTGCTCGCGCTGCCAGGTGCGGGCCTGGCGGACGGACTCCTCCAGGACCCAGCGGCCGAGCGGCACGATCAGCCCGGTGCGTTCGGCGAGCGGGATGAACCGGTCCGGGCCGAGCACCCCGTACTGCGGGTGCTCCCAGCGGACCAGCGCCTCGGCTCCGCGCACACTACCGTCGTGCATGTGGACCAGCGGCTGGTACTCGATGAAGAACTCGCCGCGTTCCAGCGCCGCGGGCAGGGCGTTGGTCAGGCCGTGCCGGGTGATGGCGCGGGCGTCGGCCTCCGCGTCGGCGAACTCGAAGCGGCTGCCGCCGGCCGCCTTCGCCCGGTACATGGTGATGTCGGCACTGCGCAGCACCTCGGCCGGGGTTCGCTCCCCGGCCGGGCCCTCGACGATGCCGATGCTGCCGCGCACCGACAGCTCCCGGCCCTCGATGCGGATCGGCGCCGAGAGGGCGGACAGGATGCGGACGGCGAGCTCGGTCACCTTCTCCTCGGTGTCCGGGCCGGTGGTGAGGGCCACGAACTCGTCGCCGCCGAGCCGGGCGACCACCTCGCTCTGACCGGTGACGCAGCTCTGCAGCCGGTCGGCGACCTCCACCAGCAGCCGGTCGCCCGCCGAGTGGCCGAGGCTGTCGTTGACCGCCTTGAACCCGTCGAGGTCGAGGTAGCACAGCCCGAACCGGCTGCCGCCGACCCCGCTCAGGGCCTTCTCCAGCCGCTCGAAGAACAAGGTCCGATTGGGCAGACCGGTCAGCGCGTCGTGGGTGGCCTCGTAGCGCAGCCGCAGGTTCAGCAGCCGGCGTTCGGTGGTGTCCTCCATCAGCGCCAGCTGGTACTGCGGGGTGCCGTCGGCGTCGCGCAGCAGCGACACCGTCAGATTGGTCCACAGGACGGTTCCGTCGTGCCGGTAGTACGGCTTCTCCACGCGGTAGCTCTCGCGTTCGCCGCGCACGAGCTCGCCGTACATCCGCCACACCTGGGGGGCGTCGTCGGGGTGCCCCCACTCGCTGACGTTGCGGCCGTGGACGTGCCCGCCCATGCCGCCGAACATCTGCAGCAGCGCGTCGTTCACCTCCAGGACGTTGCCCTCCAGGTCGGCGATGCCGATGCCGACGGCCGCGCCCTCGAAGACCGCCCGGAAGCGCTCCTCGCTCGCGTGCAGGGCCTGCTGGGCGTCGACGCGGGCGGTCAGCGCGGAGCGGGCGATGGCCTCCTGCTCCTTGAGGGTCCGCTCGCGCAGGGCCCGGGCGAATCCCGCCGCGATCTGGTGCTGGAGCCGGGCGCACCGGGACCGGTACTCCTCGGTGCCCTCCACGCCGACGCCGTCGGGGCCGCAGTAGAGCACCAGGTACGACTCGACCACGCCGAGGGTGCCGGCCAGCGCCTCCGGGTCGGTGCAGTGCACGGCGACGAGGTCGGCCCCGACCTGCTGGGCGGCGGCCGCGTCGAAGGGCCGGGCGTGCAGGGCCTCGGTGAGCGTCCGGGTGAGCGGCACCAGGTGCTGCTCGAACTCGACGCGGGTCAGCGAGGTCGCCGTGAACGGGAAGATGGCGCGGCCCCAGATCGTGGCGAAACGCCCGATCCGGTCCTCGAGGCCGCTGCGCAGCGCGGCGGGGCCCGCCGGGGTCGCCGTCGGGCCGGCGGGCGGCTGCTGGAGGGGTGCGCCCTGCGCCGTGCGCGCGTTCTTCGGGGTCGGTGTGCCGGGAGGCACCGCGGCCGGGGATCTCACGCCTTGCGTCCCACTCCGCCGAAGCCCGCGAAGGCGTACGGGTCCTCCGGCATCTCTCCGTCCTGCGGGGCGGCGAGGCCGTCGGGCTGCCAGTTCGGCATCGACACGAGGCCGGGGTCGACCAGTTCGAACCCGTCGAAGAAGCGGGCGACCTGTTCGCGGCTGCGCATCACGAGGGGGCTGCGGATGTCCCGGTAGACGTCGACCATGCCGCTGGCGGTCTCCTCGGGCAGCGGCAGTCCCTCGTAGGACGCGTGGGTGAGGACGAGCAAGCTGCCGGAGGGCAGGGCGTCGCGCAGCTCCGCGACGGCGGCGTACGGTTCGTCCGCGTCCTCCAGGAAGTGCAGGACGGCGACGAGGAGCAGGGCGACGGGGCGTTCGAGGTCCAGCAGCCGCGCGACCTCGGAGGAGCCCAGGACGTCCTGCGGCTTGCGCAGGTCGGCGGCGAGGACCCCGGTGCGGTCGTTGCCGGCCAGCACGGCCTTGCTGTGCGCGACGGCCACGGGATCGTGGTCGACGTACACGACGCGGGCCTCGGGACTGGCCGCGTGGGCGACCTCGTGGACGTTGCCGAAGGTGGGGATGCCGGAGCCGATGTCGAGGAACTGGGTGACGCCCTGGTCCACGGCGTAGCGGACGGCGCGGCGCATGAAGGCCCGGTTCGCCTGCATGATCTTGGGTAGGCCCGGGGTGAATTCCATGGCACGGCGGGCGGCCTGGCGGTCGACCTCGAAATTGTGCGAGCCGCCCAGGTAGTAATCGTAGATCCGGGACACGCTCGGCACCGATATGTCGATCCCTGGCGGGGCCCAGGCGGGGCGCTCCATCGCGGTCTCCAAGCCGTAGTCCGTGGCGGTTGTCCGGGGTCGGACACCTGTCCGAGCCGAATGTACTGATCATTGCCCAAGGGAGCGAGCAAAAGCGGAAATTGGTGATCCGTTCTTCATCACACACCAAAGACCCCTGTGGCCCCCGCCGGCACGAATGACCGAAACCGACAAGTCTCTTATGAGTAGCGACAGGCCAGCGACCGGGTCGCACCGTTTCGTGGCCTAAACCTCTACAGTCCTCCTGCCACCCGTTCAGGCGAACCAGGGCCGAGCGCCGCGTGTGCGGGCGCGCCCGAGCCCATGATCCCGGCGTGAACAGAGCCTCTGCCAGGCACCTGCTGGTGGCCCCTGCCCTGCTGTGGGCGGCGTTCTCCGCCACCCCGGCCGTGGCCGATAGCTGCGCCTACGCGACCGTCCACGCCGGGGACCGTTCGGCGGCCGTCAGGCTGGTCGCGGTCGCCGGCAGCGGCGCGAGCGTCGTAAGCCGGGGTGGCGCACATCACGGCGACGGCCCGTCAGACGACCGCGGAGGGGGCCGGGGAACCGGTCACGACGGCGGCCACGGAAAAGGCCACGACAAGGGTCGCGGAAAGGGGCACGGGCGGCACCACCACCCGCCGCCGCCCCCGCCCTGCCCTCCGAAGCCCACGCCGAAGCCGACCCCCAAGCCCACTCCGAAGCCGACCCCGCCCCCCAAGCCGACGCCCCCGCCGGCCCCGAAGCCCACGCCCACACCGCCACCGCCGCCCCGGCCCGCGCCCCCCGCGCCCCGGCCGCCCGCACCGGCTCCGCCCGAACCGGCTCCGGCCCCGGCCCCGCCGAAGAAGTACGCGGCACCCGTGGTTCCCCCGCCGCCCCCGCCCCCGCCCGCACCGCCGCCACCCACGAAGAAGGCCGTGGCCAAGCCGGTCTACCGGGCACCGGCCCCCAAACCGGTGGAGCACCACATCTCACCGGTGACTTTCACCCTCATGACCGCGGCCCCCGCGGTGCTCGCGATGGCCGCACTGCGCCCGCGCTAGACCCCGGCCCCGTCCACCACGCGTCCCCTTGGGAGTCATCTTGTCGGAATGGCTCGTGCTGACCATCGCGATGGCCGCGGCCTGCGCCGTGGTGCTGGCCATCGTCTTCATCAACCACCGGCGGATCGGCGACGACGACGATCCCAGCGAGACCCCGGACGTCATCGAGTACATGACGATGATGATCGGGGTGATCTACGCCATCGTGCTGGGCCTGGCCATCGCGGGCGTCTGGGAGGGCCGGGGAGCCGCCCAGGAGTACGTGCGCCAGGAGGCGCAGGCCCTGCACGAGATCAGCGTCCGTTCCGCGGTCTACCCGGCCGAGGTGCGCACGAGGATCCGGGCCGACGTCGACGCGTACGTGTCCCACGTGGTGGACACCGAGTGGAAGCAGATGGCCGAACACGGCACCCTCACGGACCGCGGCGCGGAGCTGCTGGAACGTATCCGCCGGGACGTGACGGACTACGAGCCGCAGACCGACCACGAGGGGCAGGCCTACCAGCCGCTGGTGGACCAGGTGGCGCTGGTCGACGACGCCCGCAGTTCCCGCGCCGGGAGCGCGGGGGCGACCATGCCGGGAGTGGTGTGGTTCGGCCTGATCACCGGGGCGCTGGTGACGGTGGGCCTGATCTTCACCCTGCAGATCCGGCGCTCGTTCCGGGAGTTGCTGCTGGCGGGCCTGTTCAGTGCGCTGATCGCGTTCCTGCTGTTCCTGATCTGGGACTTCGACGCGCCGTTCGGGCGCGGCATCGCGGCCACCGCGGAGCCGTTCCTCACCCAGTTCCCACATCTGGACCCGGGTGACTGACCGGCCTCGCAAACCGGGGGAGGGGCGTCCTTCCCCGGTTCGGCCCACCACCGTGCCCCATTCGCCCGCTCCTGATCGCGGGGCGCGCCGCCCGCGCCTAGCGTGGCGAGCGTCGAGGTGCATCGCCCTCTCCGTGCGGAAACGGTTCCGCGGCTGCTCCTCGGGATCCGGAGAACCAATCATGGGTGCGATACGAAGCTCCGCAACTGCCCTGATCGGGACCGGCGCCGCGGGCGCCGTACTCGTGTTCGGCGTTCTCGGCACGCCCGGTGCGGGAACGGCCGGGGCCCAGCCCGTCACCTCGTTCGGCTTCGCCGTCACCCCCTCCACGGTCGCCCCCGGCGGCCAGGTGACGCTCTCCGTCAGCGGCTGCAACGCCGCCTACGCCACGGTCTCCTCCGGGGTCTTCGACACCGTGACCATCGAGCGCGGCAGGACGGCACGGATCACGGTGGACCGCGACGCCCGCCGCGGAGCCGTGTACTCGGTCACCTTCACGTGCAGCGGCGAGAACGGCTCGGCGGACCTCACGATCGCCGGCGGCAGCAGCCGGCCCACCACGAGCTCCACCTTCACGGCCACGGCCCTCGGCGTGCCCACCTCCGTACCGAGCCCCGCACGGGGGGTCCGGGGCGGGCTGGGCGGCAGCATCGCCGGGATGGACCCCTGGGCGGTCGGCGCGGGCGCGGGACTCTTCCTCTTCGCCGCGGCCGGCACCGGGTACGCGGTCCGGCGCCGCGCGGGTGCGCGCGGACACTGACGGCGTACGGCGTGCACGCACCGCGGACCGTCGAACCGGCCGTCTCCCCCACACCCGACGGCGCCCACTGCACGTCGCACACACGCCGCACGTGGCGCACGCGCCGAACGTGCGCACATCACGCGCCCACCGCGCAAGCACCGACCGCCGGTCGCCCCGCGTCCTGGCCTGGACCGGGGGCGACCGGCGGCTTCCGGGGCTGCGACCGGGGAGGCCTGCCGGTCGTCAGGCCCGATTGCGGGCCGGGCGGCGCCGGCGCAGCACGTGGGCGCCCGCTCCCAGGGCCGCGGCACCCACGAGGCTCGCGCCGATGGCGGTCTCGGCGGTGGACGGGCCGATCGAGCCGCCGAGGCCGCCCTGCGCGCCCCTGCCGTCGAGGATGGTGAAGCGGTGCGTGGCGACCAGGCTGTTGTCGTCGCACTTGACCGACAGCGTGTGGTTGCCGGGAGAGGCGTGGTTGAAGATCCGGACGGTCGCGAACCCGATGGACCCGGCCGACAGCCGCTCCTGCTGAAAGTTGTTGGGCGACCAGACGGTGCCACCGCGCAGGCATCCTGCCGCGCTGACCTGCATGGTGGAGCCCTGGTGCACGGAGTAGGGGTTGACCGTGACGTTGCTGGGCCCGTTGCCGCCGCCCGACGGCGAGCCGCCCACCGGGTTGTTGCCCGCCGGGTTGTTGCCCACCGGGTTGTTGCCCGTCGGGTTGTTGTTCACCGGGTTGCTGTTCACCGGGTTGTTGTTCGCCGCGGCCATGGGCGTACTGAGGCCGAGGGTGGCGCAGGCCGCAGCGGCCACGGTGAGAGCGCGCAGAACACGCATGGTGGAACCTCCAGCGGAAAGCGCCCCGGAGCGGTCGCCCGGGATGATCGACGAGAACGCCTCCCACGACGACCCTCGGGGCGGCCCGCAACCAGCGCATGTCCGGCTTTGGGCCGCACGGTTGAGCGACACGCCGAGCGCTGCGCGCGTCGTCTGACGGATCCGCAGGTCACGACCCGTCAGGTGATTGTGTGATGAATACCTGGATGGGCGCACCCGTCGGGCCGGCCACCCGTTCGCGGGTACCGCCACCCGTTCGCCCTTCAGCGATCGCCGTCTTGCGGAGACGGCTTTAACGTGCGGGGGAAAGGGCGTACCGGGGTGGGACGCGAACGCGGGTCGGGACCCCCGCGTCGGGAAGGGAGAGCCATGACCGAGGACGAGAGCGAGCTGCCGCGCAGGAGATGGTCGCCCTGGGGCGTGCTCGCACTGGTCATGCTCAGTGGCCTCGCCATGATGCGCAACGGAGCGGACGTCGGGGACGGTCCGCCGCAGCCGACCGCCGCCGCGGCGGTGACGGCGCCCGCGGGGCAGCCGCCGGGCGTGACGGCGCCGGCCGATGCGGCCGCACCGGCGCAGGTGCTGGAGCACTCGTCGGTGCAGCGCATCCGCATTCCGGCGATCAAGGTGGACGCGCCGGTGATGACCGTGGGCCTGGACCCGCAGGGCTGGGTCGACGCCCCGCCGGCCGAGGACCCCAACCTGGCCGGGTGGTACCTCAACGGCATCTCGCCCGGCCAGCGCGGGTCCGCGGTGATCGTGGGCCACGTGGACAACGCCAGCGGGCCGGCGGTCTTCTACGGCCTCGGCGCGCTGCGCAAGGGCCACCGGATCGAGGTGGAGCGCTACGACGGGCGCACGGCGCTGTTCGAGGTGTACGGCGTGGAGGTGTTCTCCAAGGACACCTTCCCCGGTTCCCGGGTGTACGGGGACACCGGGCGGCCGGAGCTGCGGGTGATCACGTGCGGCGGTGGCTACTCGAAGGCCCGGGGCTACGAGGGGAACGTCGTCGTCTTCGCCCGTATGGTGGGGGCCCGCTGAGCGCCTCCCCGGCTTCCCGCCCGCACCCGCCCGCACCCGCCCGCCCCGCTGGAGGAACACGGCCTCAGCGGGGCGGCAGCGCGGGCAGCGTCAGCCGGTAGCCCCGGGCGATCAGCTGGGGCAGATAGGTGTCGAGGGCGCGGACGCTCTGCGAGCGGTCGCCGCCGGCGTCGTGGTTCAGCACGATGACGCCGGGGGCGGCGCCCTGCAGGACGCGCGAGACGATCACGGACGTGCCGGGCTCCTTCCAGTCCAGGGAGTCCACGGTCCAGGCGAGCGGCTCCATGCCCAGTTCGGCGCCGATCTCGAACGCGGCCCGGTTCCAGGCCCCGTAGGGCGCCCGGAACCACACCGGCGGCGCCCCGACGGTCTTCTCGACGACCTCGCTGGTGGAGGCGATCTCGGCGGCGAGGTCGGGCCGGCCGAGCCGGGGGATCAGGGGGTGGGACCAGGTGTGGTTGCCGATCACGTGGCCCTCGTCGGCCATGCGGCGCAGCAGGTCCCGGTTCTCGTCGGCCTTCTCCCCGCACACGAAGAAGAGGCCCGGGACCTCGTACCGGGCCAGGGTGTCGAGGATCGCGGGGGTGTAGCGGTGGTCGGGGCCGTCGTCGAAGGTGAGCACCATGGCGCTGGCCGTGCTCGCCGCGGGCGGGAGCTCCAGGATGGGCCGGGTGCGCACGGTGGGCCTCGCGACCGGCGGGCGCAGCGGTGCCCCCTCGGTCATGGGACTCAGCCGGTACGTGGTGCGGCCCGGGGTCTGCGGCCTCAGGGCTCGGACGCCGCCCGGTCCGGCGGCTCCGCCCGGGCCCGGCTGCCCGAGGGCCGATGCGGCGCCTCCGCCAGCACCGGCACCGGCGCCGCCACCGCCACTGGCGCCCGTACCGGGTCCGCCGCCCGCGGAGGGCTGTCCGGGTCGGGCGTCCTCGCCGGCGGCGAGGAGCCCGGAGGCGGCGGCGATTCCGAGGAACACGGCGGTGCGCAGGAGCACGCGCCGCCCTACTGTCGGCTCGTCATTTTTCATTACTACTACGTATCAACGACATCGGCGCAGATGTCGAGAGGCACGGACGCACCCCCGTCCCCTCACCCGTTCAGCCGCGCCGTACCAGCGGGAACGGCAGCGTCTCGCGGATCGTCAGGCCCGTGAGGAACATGACCAGCCGGTCGACGCCGATGCCCAGACCGCCGGTCGGCGGCATCGCGTACTCCAGTGCGTCCAGGAAGTCGTTGTCGACCTCCATCGCCTCCGGGTCGCCGCCCGCCGCCAGCAGCGACTGGGCGGTGAGCCGGCGCCGCTGCTCGACGGGATCGGTCAGCTCCGAGTAGGCGGTGCCCAGTTCGGTGCCGAAGGCCACCAGGTCCCAGCGCTCGGCGAGGCGCGGGTCGCGCCGGTGCTGCCGGGTGAGCGGGGAGACGTCGGTCGGGAAGTCCTTGTAGAAGGTGGGCAGCAGGGTCTTCTCCTCCACCAGCCGCTCGTACATCTCCAGCACCACGACGCCCCGGGGGTCGTCGGGGGCGTGCGGCACCCCGGACCGGTCGCACAGCCGGCGCAGCGCGTGCTCCTCGGTGTCGGCGTCGACCTGCTCGCCGAGCGCCTCGCTGATCGCCCCGTACATCGTCTTGACCGGCCAGGGGCCGGAGATGTCGTGGACGACGAGCTTCCCGTCCGGTCCGGCCTTGTGGGCGACGGGCGCGCCGAACGCGGCGGTCGCGGCGCCCTGGATCAGCTCGCGGGTGAGGTCCAGCATGACGTCGTAGTCGGCGAAGGCCTGGTACGCCTCCAGCATCGTGAACTCGGGGTTGTGCTTGTACGAGACGCCCTCGTTGCGGAAGGTGCGGCCCATTTCGAAGACCTTCTCCAGGCCGCCGACGCACAGCCGCTTGAGGTACAGCTCGGGCGCGATCCGCAGGTACAGGTCGAGGTCGTAGGCGTTGATGTGGGTGCGGAAGGGCCGGGCGTTGGCGCCGCCGTGGATCTGCTGGAGCATCGGCGTCTCGACCTCCAGGTAGCCGCGGTCCAGCAGCCCCTGGCGCAGCGCCTGGACGGCCGCCGAGCGGGCCCGTACGACGTCCCGGGCCTCGGGGCTGGCGACCAGGTCGAGGTAGCGGCGCCGGACCCGGGCCTCGGGATCGGCGAGGCCCTTGCGCTTGTCGGGGAGCGGGCGCAGGCATTTGCCGGTCAGCAGCCAGGAGGAGACCACGAGGGAGAGCTCGCCGGTCCTGCTGGTGCCGATCTCGCCGGTGACGAGGACGTGGTCGCCGAAGTCGACCCGGGAGGCGAAGGAGTCCAGGACGCCGGCGCCTGCCTCGGCCCGGGTGAGTACCAGTTGCAGGTCTCCGGACCAGTCGCGCAGGACGGCGAAGACCACGCCGCCGAGGTCCCGTACGACCATCACCCGGCCGGCGAGGGTGGCCCGCTCGCCGGTGCGGGTACCGGGCGGGTGGGCGGGACGGCCGGGGTGGGCGGCCCTGAGGGCGGCGACGGTGTGGGTGCGCTGCGGGATGCCGACGGGGTAGGGGTCGACGCCGGCGGCACGCAGCCGCTCCAGTTTGTCGTGCCGGACCCGCACCTGCTCCGGGAGCCGCTCGGCGGGGACGCCGGGCCCTCCCTCCCCCGCGCCTTCCAGACCGAGGGCGTCCAGCGAGGGCAGCCCTTCGGTGGTGGCGGGGGCGGTGAGGCCCTTGGGGTGTCCGTTGCCCCAGAGTTTGCGCAGGCTGGGTACGGAGACGAAGCCCTCGGCAATGCCAGAGGCGAGGCTGACCCGGGCGAGCGAGCCGGCGTCCTGGTAGCAGAGGAACCGCGGGTACCACTCGGGGCCGTACTTCACGTTCGAGCGGTACAGGGCCTCCAGCTGCCACCAGCGGGAGAAGAACAGCAGCAGTCTGCGCCACAGCTTCAGCACCGGGCCCGCACCGATCCGGGCGCCCTCCTCGAACGCGGACCGGAAGACGGCGAAGTTGAGCGAGATCCGGCGCACGCCGAGTCCCGGCGCGGCGGCGCACAGCTCGGCGACCATGAACTCCATGACCCCGTTGGGGGCGGTGCGGTCGCGACGCATCAGGTCCAGGGAGATGCCGTCCTTGCCCCAGGGGACGAAGGACAGCAGGGCGATCAGCTCGCCCTCCCGGTCGAAGGCCTCGACGAGCAGGCAGTCCCCGTCGGCGGGGTCGCCCAGCCGGTCCAGGGCCATGGAGAAGCCGCGCTCGGTCTCGGTGTCGCGCCAGGTGTCGGCTCGGTCGATGATCCGCTGCATCTCCTCCTCGGCGAGCGCGGAGTGGCGGCGGATGAGGGTGGTGGCGCCGGCCCGCCGGACGCGGCTCACCGCCTGGCGGGTGACGCGCATGTCCCGGCCGTCGAGGTCGAAGTGGGCGACGTGGAGGATGGCCTCGTCGCCGAGCTGGAGCGCGCTGAGCCCGGACCGGGCGTACGCGGTGGCGCCGTCCTCGGAAGCTCCCATGACGGCGGGCTGCCAGCCGTAGCGGCGGGCGACGCCGAGCCAGGCGTCGACGGCGGGACTCCAGGCGGCGGGGTCGCCGACGGGGTCGCCGCTGGCCAGGCAGACGCCCGCCTCGACCCGGTAGGTGACGCAGGCCCGGCCGTTGGGGGCGAAGACGACGGCCTTGTCGCGGCGCGTGGCGAAGTAGCCGAGGGAGTCGCTGCGCCCGTACGCGCCGAGCAGGGCCCGGATGCGGGGTTCCTCGTCGCCGTGGAGGGCGGCGGTCAGCCGCTGGGAGCGGAAGAGGGTGGCGGCGGCGTTCAGCAGGGCGAGGGCGCCGAACAGGCCGAGGAGGAAGTACAGGGGCCGCGGCGGGTGGCCGTCGAACTGGCGGGCCGAGAACAGGCCGCCGAAGACCTGCTTGGCGGCCCAGTCCAGCCATTGGTCCGGTGGGAGGGTGCCGGGGAAGAGTGCGACCAGGCCCCAGCCGAGGAGGACGGCGGCGAGCAGGCCGGTCCCCAGGACGAGCAGGGCCCGCCAGAAGGCCCCGGGGCGGGAGGCGGCGTAGAACTCCCTGCGGGCGGCGATCAGGACGAGCAGGGCGGCGACGGCGATGACCAGGGAGGGGCCGCCGACCCAGAAGTCCCCCTCGGCCATGATCAGCAGATCGACCAGGATCAGCAGGGCCAGATAGGCGACGACGATCCACCAGGCGACCTTCTTGCGGGTGCCGAGCGCGGCGGCGAGCAGGAAGAGGAAGACGGCGTAGGCGAGGTTCGCACTGACGGGCACCACGAAGGCGTCGAGGAACCGGACGACGTGCCGCAGGAGGTGGCGCAGCGTCGGGGAGAGCGCCAGCACGGCGCAGACCAGCCCGAGGGCTCCGAAGAACGCGGCGTACGCGTCGGGCACCCGGCCCAGGAAGCGGTTCCGGGTGCCCCTGGTCCGCTCCAGGGTGGCACTCATGGTTCGCACTGTAGGGAGGGCGGGGGAGGTCCGCGCGCCGAGCGGCCTGCCCACGGGAGGGTGACGGAGCACGGGAACACCGGATTCGAGCGCGGTGTCCAGCCGGTGCTGGCGGCGGGGGCCTCGCTGGGCACGCCGGCTCGGTGACGGTGCGGCTGGTGAGGGCGGGGAGGTGGCCCCGCCCGGGGGGGGCCGGACGGGGGGCGCACGGTACCCTGGCGCCCCGAAGGCGGGGGGACCCAACGGCGGCGGACCGGGCCGCCCGGGCCCACCCCCAACGCCCCCGCCCATGGGGCCGGGCGG
>NZ_JBHXTC010000001.1:530896-551736 GCF_042677605.1 Streptomyces sp. NPDC127106
GGGGGGTGGGGGGGCGGGGCTGGGCCGGTGGGGGGGGGTGGGGGGTGGTCGGGGCGTGTGGCTGCTTCGCCTCGCGGCGCCCGCCCTGGCGCCCCCCCCCCCCCCCCCCGGCCGCCGGTGTCCGGCGGGAGGTGCCGGGGCGGGGCAGGTGCAGGCGTGCCGGGCGGCAGGTGCAGGCGTGCCGGCGGACGGTGCCGGCCCTGAGGACAGTGCCGACCCTGAGGACGGTGCCGGCCCTGAGGACGGTGCCGGCCCAGCGGCGGGCGCACGAGCGGCCGGCAGGCCGCTGGTGCCGCCTACCTGCCCATCGTCAGGCCGCTCTTGGCGGCGCCGCGGGAGAGGACGGCTTCGCCGATGGCGTCCTGAGCGGTCTGGTACCGGTCCTGGTCGGGGTCCTCGGCGAGCGCGGCGGGCAGGTTCACGACCTTGCCCGAGGGGAGGTCCATCATCTGCGGGATGAACTCGGCCTTGGTGACGTGCCAGCGCTCCCCCGCCGCGGCCGGCGGTGCGAAGGTGAAGCGGCCGATCGAACCGTAGTTGCCGCGCAGGTCCCGTTCGCCGGAGTGGTTGTACATCTCGCCGGCGATCTGGTCGCCCATGCCGTAGACGATCCAGGTCCCGCTGACCTGCTCGTAGGCCTGCGGGACGTGCGCGTGGGTGCCGAGGATCAGGTCGATGTCGGGTCGGCTGCCGGTCTGGGAGGCGGTCAGCGCCCGGCCGAGCGTGAGCTGCCGCTCGTCGGGCTCGGTCTGCCATTCGGTGCCCCAGTGCAGGCTGACGAGGACCACGTCCGCGCCGGCCTTCCGGGCGGCCCGCGCATCCGCGATGATCTTGTCCTTCTCCATGAGGTTGACGGCCCAGGGCTGGCCCTCGGGCATGGGGTAGCCGTTGGTGTCGTACGTGTACGCGAGGTGGGCGACCTTCGCGGACCCGGCCCGGTACATCGTGGGCGTGGCCGCCTCGGCGGCGGTGCGGGCGGAGCCGGCGTGCCCCAGCCCGACCCGGTCGAAGGCGTCGAGGGTGCGCTTGAGGCCCTCTGGCCCGGCGTCCAGGGTGTGGTTCGAGGCCGTGGAGCAGCCGTCGTACCCGGCGTCGCGCAGCCCGTCGGCGATCTGGGGCGGGGACGTGAAGGCCGGGTAGCCGGTGAAGGGCCCGCCGTCCGGTCCGTAGACGGTCTCCATGTGGCACAGGGCCAGGTCGGCGGCCGAGACCAGCGGTTTGATCCGGGAGAACATCGGCCGGAAGTCGTGGCCGTCGCCGTTCGCGTCGGCCGCGGCCCGCTTGATGATCGAGTCGTGCGGCAGCACGTCGCCGCTCGCGACGAGGGTGAAGCCGCGCGCGGTGCCGGCGCCGCCGGACGGCGGCGGGTCGTGGGGTTTGCCGAGGCGGGCGGGCGGGGGCTCCCCGCCGGCCGAGCAGCCGGTGGCGGCCGCTGCGATCAGGGCCGCCGACAGGAAGGCCAGGGCCCGCCGGGTGTGTGTGGTCATCTGGACCGTCTCCCATTAGTACGACTATCTGATCACCTTCGTAATCCATGGAGGGAGATGCTGCGCGCCCAAGAACGGCTCCGTCCGCTTCCGCCCAGCAGGGGGTCCGCCCGTCCGCCGTTCGCCGCGCCGTTCGACCGTTCGTCGCCGGGCGCGCCCGCTGACCGGTCGACCGGGACGCTTGGGCGCAACGCCCCGGCGTGACGGTTCCCGAGGCGCTCGCCGCAGGTGAGGGTGGGTGCATCAGGACCCGACGGACCCAGGAAGGAGCCACCCGTGCCCCTCTCCCCCACCCTCGCGCGCACCGACCCCGAGGCGCTGGCCGAACTCCAGCGCGACCACGGGCGGGCCCTGTTCGGATTCCTGCTCGGCCTCACCGGCGGAGACCCCCAGCGCGCCGAGGACCTCGTCCAGGAGACCCTCGTACGGGCCTGGCAACACCCCGAGGTGCTGGCGAGCGGCCACGACTCCATGCGGCCCTGGCTGTTCACGGTGGCGCGACGGCTCGCGATCGACGCCCGGCGGGCGCGGCTGTCCCGGCCGCAGGAGGTGGACGCGGAGTCACTGGAGCAGGCGCCGGCGGCCGAGGACGCGGTGGCCGGCTCGGTCATCGCCATCGACGTCCGGCGGGCGGTGGGTTCCCTCGGGCCCGAGCACCGCGCCGTGCTGATGCAGGTCTACTTCCACGACCGCTCGGTGGCGGAGGCGGCCGCGGAGCTCGGCATCCCGGCCGGCACCGTCAAGTCCCGCACCCACTACGCCCTGCGCGCCCTGCGCAAGGGCCTCCAGGGGTACGGGTACGGCCTCGGCGCCTGAGCGCGACGCCACCCCGAAGGAGCCCTGCGGAACTCCGTGGAATCCCGTGGAATCCCGGAGGAATCACGCGCGGAACGATCCCGATGTGCACGGATCGGACAGAAAGCGCATGGAAATCGGCCGCAGACCGTTCAAGTTGAGTAAACACGCCCCGTCGCGCGAGCCGGTCGGGGAAGGCTCGACGCTGACGGAGGCAAGCTCGACACGCGGGAGAAGGTGGAACGGTGCAGCCCGAGGGTACGAACGGCACCAGTGACGGCGGGCTCGCGGTGCCCATGGCATGGCTCTACGCCGAGTACATCGCCGACGAACTGCTGCGCACGGGACGGCTGATCCCGGTCAGTACCCTGGAGTTCCGCGCCGGGCGCGACACGCTCGCCCTGACCATCTACCTCTCCGACGCGGCCGGCGAGCTCTCCGGGATCCGGGTCGTCTCGCAGCTCGACGAATGGCTCTCGCTGACGGCCTACGGGCACCCCTGGCGGGACTGGGTGCACACCCGGTTCCTCGCCCTGGGCGAGGAGGCCCGTGACAGCGGCCGCGGCGAGGACCCGGACCTGGAACTGGCCCGGGCGGCCTGGCGCTGGCTCGACAGCACGGAACTGTTCGCCACCAACCTCGACCCCGGCCGGACGGGCCACACCGACGGCCCGCAGGCCCTGGACGAGAACGCCCGGGTCTGGACCCCGGCCTGGCAACTCGGCCTCCCCCTCGGCCACTTGGCGATGCACCTGTTCTGAGCCGTGCCGCCGGGGCCGGCCCGGCGGCACATCGGCCCCCACCAGTCCCCCGGGGAGGCCGCTCAGCGCTGCCGCGGCGGGGCCGGGGCCTCGGCCGGATCGGTCACCAGGCCGGTGAAATCGGCCTCGTTGCGCTCGGCCCGGGCGACGTACCAGCGGGCGATCAGCCACAGCACCGGGTAGACGGCCAGACCCAGCACGGCCCACACCAACGGCCCCGGAGCCGGGCGCGCCAGGGCGAACAGCACGGGCAGCGTCCCGACCAGGAGGGCGAGGGCGGCCAGCACGCACAGACCGGCCCGCAGCTGACTGCGCATCAGGGCCCGTACGTAGGTGGCGCCCAGGGTGGTCTGCTCGGAGATCTCCGAGCGGGCCGGGGTGTGCGCGGGCGGCCGGCGGCGGGCGCCGCGCGGTACGCCCGTGACGGTCTCCCGCCGGGGCGGCGGCAGCGGCTGCCCCGGCTGCCCCGGCGAAGGCGGCTGCTCCTGCGACATGCTGCGGGAGTCTACGCAGCCCGCGGCCACCGGGCAGGTCATTTGAGCAGACGCGACAGCCTGCGGTCGGCGAGCGGCTTGCCGCCGGTCTGGCAGGTGGGACAGTACTGGAGCGAGGAGTCGGCGAAGGACACCGAGCGGATGGTGTCCCCGCACACCGGGCACGGCTCCCCGTCCCGGCCGTGCACCCGCAGCCCGCTCTTCTTCTCCGCCTTCAGGCCTCCGGCAGCCACGCCCCGGGCGCGTTCCACCGCCTCGCGCAGGGTGCCCCGGACGGCCTCGTACAGCCGGGTGACCTGCTCCTCGTCGAAGGCGGAGGCCAGCTTGAACGGCGAGACCCTCGCCGTGTGCAGGATCTCGTCGCTGTACGCGTTGCCGATGCCCGCGAGCACGCTCTGGTCGCGCAGGACGCCCTTGATCTGCCGCCGCTCCCCCGCCAGCAGCGCGGCGAACGCGTCCCGGTCGAAGCCCTCGGCCAGCGGGTCCGGGCCCAGTCGGGCGATCCCGGGCACCTCCTGCGGGTCGCGGACGACGTGCACGGCGAGGCGTTTTTGGGTGCCGGCCTCGGTGAGGTCGAAGCCTGCGCCGCCCTCCAGGGCCACGCGCAGCGCGAGGGGCCCCTTGCCGGGGCGCGGCGGGCGTTCGGGCAGGGCGTCGTACCAGCGCAGCCAGCCGGCCCGGGCCAGGTGGGTGACCAGGTGGAGCTCGCCGATCCGCAGCGCGAGGAACTTGCCGTACCGGGCGGTGGGTCCGGCCGTCCGCCCTTCGAGGGCGGCGAGCGGGGGGTCGTACGTCTTGAGCACGCTGATGGCGAGCGGGAGGACGCGGGCGACCACCTGCCCGGTGAGGTGCTCGTCGAGGAACTCCCTGAGGGCCTCGACCTCCGGCAGCTCGGGCATGCCCCCAGCCTGACCGGGCCGGCGGCGTTCCGCGAGCGGAACCGGGTCAGTCCATCAGGAACTCGCACCACACGCACTTGCCGCTGCCCCGCGATTCCACGCCCCAGGCGTCGGCCAGGCGGTCCACCAGCATCAGTCCGCGGCCCGAGACCCCCGAGTCGCCGGCCTCCCGGCGGCGCGGCAGCGCGCTGGAGCGGTCCTCCACCTCCACCCGGAGCCTGCGTTCCGGGGCGGTGAGGACACGCAGGGTCACGATGGCCGGGCCGTCGGTGTGCATGAGGGCGTTCAC
This sequence comes from Streptomyces sp. NPDC127106, assembly GCF_042677605.1. Lineage (NCBI taxonomy): Bacteria > Bacillati > Actinomycetota > Actinomycetes > Kitasatosporales > Streptomycetaceae > Streptomyces > Streptomyces sp. NPDC127106. The sequence goes on from NZ_JBHXTC010000001.1 coordinate 535,622, forward strand.
GATCAACTCGTCCGCGATGAGCTCGATCTCGTCGGCGCGCTCCCCCGCGCCCCAGGCCCGGACCGCCGCCCCGATCATGTGGCGGGCGGCCACCAGGGCCTCGGGGTCCCCCGGGGCCACGTGCTGCTGGAGCCGGCCGCCGCCCCGGGCCGTGTCCTCCACCCGGCGGCGCAGCAGGAGCAGCGCCATGTCGTCGTCACCGCCGCGCTCGTCGATGGCCTCGCACAACCGGTCCGCGAGCTGCTGGAGGTCGGTGGGCCCGCTGCGGACCAGGTCGCCGAGCAGCCGCACGCCGTCGTCGAGGTCGGCTCCGGGGTGCTCGACCAGGCCGTCCGTGCACATCAGGAGCGTTTCCCCCGGGTCCAGCTCCACCGTGGTCACCGGATACTCCAGCCGGCCGAACTCCGCGGAGAGGCCCAGCGGCATCCCGCCCTCGGCCGACAGCCGCCGGCAGTCCCCGTCCCGGCTGCGCAGCAGCGGGTCGATGTGCCCGGCCCGTACCACCTGCAGGACGCCGGTCGCGAGGTCGGCCTCGACGTAGGTGCAGGTCGCGAAGCGGTCGGTGTCCAGCTCGTGCAGGAACACCGAGGCGCGGGCCATGACCGTGCCCGGCGAGTGCCCTTCGGCGGCGTAGGCGCGCAGCACGATCCGCAACTGGCCCATGACGGCGGCGGCGTGGGTGTCGTGGCCCTGGACGTCGCCGATGACCGCGCCCACCCGGCCTCCGGGCAGCGGGATGACGTCGTACCAGTCGCCGCCGATGTCCTGGCCCATCCGGGCGGACCGGTAGCGGACCGCGATCTCCCCGCCGTCGACGGCGGGGATCCGGCGCGGCAGCATGGCCTGCTGGAGCCCCTCCGCGAGGTCGTGCTCCTGTTCGAGCAGCATGGCGCGCTGCAGGCTCTGCGCGATGCTGCTGCCCAGGGCGACGAGGAGGTTCCGCTCGTCCTGGGTGAAGCCGTCCTTGTCCTGGTAGAGCAGCCCGATCGCGCCGATCGGGCGGGCCTGGGCGATCAGCGGCAGGTAGGCGGCCGCCGAGATGTCCATGTACGAGATCTTCTGCCAGAGCCCCGGATAGTCCTCGGCGAACTCGTGCGCGGAGTCCAGGAAGCGCGGCTGGAGCGAGCGGACGACCTCGCTCATCGGGTAGTTCTCTTCGATGCGGGTGTAGCGGGTGCCGGGGACGAAGCTGCCCTCGGGGCCCTCGGCCACGAGGTGGATCCGCCCGGCCTCGACCAGGCCCATCACCATGCCCATCGAGCCGAGCCGCTCCAGTCCGTGCGCGTCGCCGATGACGTCGATGACGTCCCGCACGGTCCGGGCGTGGGCGAGGGCGGCGGTGGTGCTCTCGACGACGGAGGTCTGCCGGCGCCGCTCCTCGTCCAGGCCGAGGCGCTCCGCGGAGTGGGTGAGCTCCTCGGTGGCGTCCCGGACGATGCCGATGATCCGGTACGGCCGGCCGTCCCGGTCGCGCATGACGCGGCCCTGGGTGTGGGTCCAGCGCAGCCGCCCGTCCCGGCAGCGGATGCGGAAGTACGCGCCGTAGCTGTCGTCGCCGCCCTTGAGGGTGCTGGAGACGAGGGCGTCGAGCCGGGTGGACTCGGCGTGCGGAACCCGCGGGGCGAGCGATTCGGGCCGTCCGTCGTATTCCTCGGGCAGGGTGTCGAAGACGTCGAGGGCGGCCTCGTCCATGTGCATGAGGCCGGCGACGAGGTCCCAGTCGAAACTTCCCATGCGGTTGAGCGAGAGCGACCGGTCCGGGTGTGCGGGCCAGTCGTCCGGCAGCGATACGGTGGTCGGCACCGGTCCACCATGACACATGGGCGGTTCAGGCGCTCTCCAGATCCGGGGCGGTGGCCGGCGGGAGCGCTTGGTCCGGGACGGGGAACGGATCGCCCTCGTACGTGTTCCCCTGCGCGGCGTCCCCGTACACGTCGAACGGGTCGTACGGGGCCGATTGCCCGACGGGGTCGGCCGGCACGGCCGGGTCGGCCGGAACCGCTGGGTCGGCCGGAACCGCTGGGTCGGCCGGCACGGCCGGGTCGACCGGAACGGCGGGGTCGGCCGGCACCGCGGGGTCGACCGGTAGCGGCGGATCGGCCGGCACCGCGGGATCGACCGGAAGCGGCGGATCGGCCGGCACCGCGGGATCGACCGGCCACGGCAGCGAGAGGTCGGGATTCTGCGGCACCGCCGGGTCGGTCGGCACGGTGCCGGGGGGCAGCTCCGGCGGGGCCGCGGGGGCGTCGCCGGGCAGGCCCGGCTGCGCGTCCGGGCGCGGCGGGGCGGCGGGCGCGTTCGGCGCGTCGGGCCGCCCCGGCGTCGACGGCGTGCCCGGGGCGTCGGGTCGGGCGGCCGGTCCGGTCGGCTGGCCGGGGGCCGCCGGGGACGGGGAGTCGGCCGGAATGCCGTCCGCCGGGTCGTGGGCGGGCCGCACCGAGGGCGTGCGGTCCTGGGCGCCGTCGTCCCCGGTGCGGCGTTCGATCCAGGTGTTGTCGGCCGTATTGGCGATGACGAGGCTGCCGAGGAGGTTCGGTGCCGGCTCGATGACGATGACCTGGTTGGGCTGGTAGCCGTTCCACTGCTCGCCCTTCAGCACCGGGTTGCCCTTGGGGGCGCGCGGCGCGAGCAGCGGATTGCCGCAGGCGCAGCGGACCCGGGGCATGCCGTTGGAGTCGACGAGGACGGCGGTTCCCGCCTGGAGGACGGCCTGGAAGGCGTACGCGCCGGAGTCGCGGAAGCCGTGGTTGGTGACGCGGGTGTCGGCGCGGAGGACCACGGGGGTCAGGCCGCGCAGGAACTCGGGGAGCTTCGCCTCCTCGACGGCGGAGATGCTCGAGAAGGCGCGGACCTTGGCCTCGTCGGTGGTCAGGGCGCGCAGCTGCTGTTCGACGTCGCAGCTGCCGAGCCGGCGGGTGCCGCCGTACAGGCCGGGGGTGGCCGCGTTGACGGTGCGGACGCCGCGCCCGGTGGGGTTGGGCAGCGGGGGCTGGACGGGGGCGGACTCGCCGACCGCGCTGGTGGGGGTGAAGGGGTCGGGGCCCGCGTGGGCCACGGGTTGGAGGTGGAGGTTCTGGCTCTCGGGGCCTGGCGCGCTCGCGGGCTCCTCCTGCCCGCCGCAGGCCGCTGCGAGCAGGCTGAGGAGGGTGAAGAGGGCGGCGCGGGCCGGTGTGTGACGGCGCGGCGTCTGACGTGATGTCGGAACGTGCACGTGATTCTCCCTGTTCGCCCCGGTTGCTCCCTCCTGTCTGCCGCATCCGCGCAGGGCCCGCAACCGGAGCGTCCGGCCGCCACGGACCCAGATCTTGAACATGTTCAGGAAACCTCGTATGGTCACGACCGCGGATTGAACGCGTTCAAAGCGTTCGGCCGCGGTCGGAGGGGAGTCCGCCATGACGGTACTGGTGAACGTGATCGTCACCCTGGGCATGCTCGGCATCGTCCCTGCCGGCCTGCTGCTGATCGACCCGGCCGGGCTGCGCCGGACGGCCCGGATCTGGCCGTGCGCGGCCGCCCCCGGCGCCCTGTGCCTGTGGCTGCCGCGCGGCGCCCCCGCCGTGGCGCTCGCCGCCCTCTACGCCGTGGCCGCGCTGGCCCTCGCCGCCCGGGTGCCGGTGCGGCTGCTGCGGGCCCGGGCCCTCGCCCGCACCCGGCCCGGGGGATCCCCCCCGCGCGGCGGGGCGGCCGCCGAAGCCGCCGTGCTCACCGCGCTGGCCTCGCCCGCGGTCGCCGCGACGGCCCTGGTCGCCGAGCGCGCCGGGTACCGCCTGTTCGGCTTCGACCTGGACATCCTGGCCCTGACCGTGCCGCACTTCCACTACGCCGGGTTCACCGCCGCCCTGGTCGCCGGGCTGGTGTGCCGGGCCGCGGCGACCGGGCACGCCGGCCGGGAGAGCGTGTCGCGCCGGGCGCGCTGGGCGGCGTACAGCGTGCCCGGCGGGACCCTGCTGGTCCTCCTCGGCTACTTCGTGGACGACTGGGCGGAGCTGGCCGGCGCGGTGGTGCTGACCGCAGGGATGTGGCTGGTGGCCCTGGTGACCTGGCAGGAGATCCGGCCCGCCGCCCCCGACCCTCGCACCCGGGCGTTGCTGGCGGTCTCGGCAGCCGTCCTGGGGGCCACCATGGTGCTCGCGCTGTGGTGGGCGCTCGGCGAGGCCACCGGGATCCCGCACCCCACCCTGACCTGGATGGCCGCGACCCACGGCCTCGGCAACGCGCTGGGCTTCGCCCTGTGCTCGGTACTGGCCTGGCGCCGGCTCACCGCCGGCCCTCGACCGGAGGAGAACACCCCGTGACCCGGATCATCACCGCGGGCAGGCCCGCGCTCAGCTACCCCGAGCGCGGCGCGACGGCCGGCGGCCGGCCGCTGCCCGCCGGCTACCACCACCTGCACCACCGGACCCGGATCGGCCGCGGCCGGGCCGTCTTCGAGGCGGCCGGGACCGCCGTCACCACCTTCGGGGTCCACCGGGCCTCGGGCGTCCGGGTCAGCTGCGACGACGGAGCCGTCCGGCCCGGGAGCCGCGTGGACGTCGGACTCGGCTGGGGACCGCTGCGGATCGACGTCCCGTGCGAGGTGGTCTGGACGGCGTACGGGCCCGCGCGCACCGGGTTCGCGTACGGCACCCTGCCCGGTCACCCGGAGCGCGGCGAGGAGGCCTTCCTCGTGCTCCAGGACCCCGACGGCACGGTGTGGTTCGAGGTGACCGCCTTCAGCCGCCCCGCCCGCTGGTACACCCGCCTGGCGGGCCCGCTGGTCCCCTTCCTCCAGCGGTGCTACGCCCGCCGACTGGGCCGGATCCTGCGCGGGCTGGCCGCGGCGGCCTGATCCGCCCGATGGCCGGATACTGGAGTCGATGGACTGGTTCACGGCGCCCGGCTACTGGCTGGCCCGGCTGGTCTTCCAGCGGGCCCTGGCCGGCGTCTACCTCTTCGCCTTCCTCGGGGCCGCCCTGCAGTTCCGGGCCCTGATCGGGGCGCACGGCATGCTGCCCGTGCCGCGGTACGTGCGGTACGTGCCCTTCCGGCGCGCCCCGAGCCTGTTCCAAGTGCACTACTCCGACCGGTTCTTCGCCGGCTGCGCCTGGGCGGGGGCCGCGATCGCCGCTGCGCTGGCGGCGGGCGTCGGGGACATGGTGCCGCTGGGCGCGGCGATGGCGATGTGGGCCGTGCTGTGGCTGCTGTACCTGTCGATCGTGAACGTGGGGCAGACCTGGTACTCCTTCGGCTGGGAGTCACTGCTGCTGGAGGTGGGCTTCCTGGCGGTCTTCCTCGGCAACGCGCGGATCGGGCCGCCCGTGCTGGTGCTGTGGCTGCTGCGGTGGGTGGTGTTCCGGGTGGAGTTCGGCGCGGGGCTGATCAAGATGCGCGGGGACGCCTGCTGGCGCGAGCTCACCTGCCTGTACTACCACCACGAGACGCAGCCGATGCCCGGCCCGCTGAGCTGGTTCTTCCACCGTCTGCCGAGGCCGCTGCACCGGGTGGAGTGCGCCGCGAACCATGTGACGCAACTGTTCGTGCCCGTGCTGCTGTTCACTCCGCAACCGGTGGCCTCGTACGCGGCGGGGGCCGTCATCGCCACCCAGTTGTGGCTGGTGCTCTCGGGGAACTTCGCCTGGCTGAACTGGCTGACGATCACCCTGGCCGTGTCGGCGGTCGACTTCACGGGGCTCGTCGGGCCGCCGCCGGCCGCCGCCTCGGCCGGGGCCCCGCTGTGGTTCGTCGTGCCGGTCTGCGCCGTCACGGTGCTGGTGCTCTGGCTGAGCCGCCGTCCGGTGGCCAACATGATCTCGCGCCGCCAGGTGATGAACCGCTCGTTCGACTCCCTGCACCTGGTCAACACCTACGGGGCGTTCGGCTCGGTGGGCCGGATCCGCGACGAGGTCGTGATCGAGGGCACGACGGACCGGGTGCCGCGGGAGGACGGCGACTGGCGGGAGTACGAGTTCAAGGGCAAACCGGGCGGCCTGCGGCGGGTCCCGCGCCAGTTCGCCCCGTACCACCTGCGCCTGGACTGGCTGATGTGGTTCGCGGCGCTCTCCCCCGGCTACGCGCACCCCTGGTTCGGGGAGTTCGTCGAGCGGCTGCTGGCGGGCGACCGGGACACGCTGCGGCTGCTCCGCCGCAATCCGTTCCCGGACGCGCCGCCGCGCTACGTCCGCGCGCGGCTGTACCGCTACCGGTTCACCACCTGGCGGGAGCTGCGCGAGACGGGGGCGTGGTGGCACCGCCGGCCGGTACGGGAGTACCTGCCGCCGACCCGACTTGCGGTGGATCGCGGCTCCGGCGGTGCCGGGAGCGGGTCAGAGACCGAGTAGGGCGGCCTCCCGCTCGGGGTCGATGCCCTTGTCGGGGCGGTCCGGGCGGTGCGGGGGCGGCCCGTCGAGCGACTGCAGCCAGGCCCAGGTGTCGGCGACCGTCTCCTCGACCGGGCGGCACTTCAGGCCCGCCGCCAGCGCCTTGGAGATGTCGCCGCCGACCATGAAGTCGTACAGCTCGCCCGGCGGCAGCCAGACGGGCAGTTCGACCCAGGGTTCGACGCCCGCCTCCGTGATGACCTCCGGCTCCGTCCAGCGGAGCTCGGCGCGGCCGCCGGTGACGGCCGCGCAGGCCTCCAGGAGGCTGCCCATGGTCGCGTGCCCGAGCGGGGAGACCACGTTGTAGGGACCGCCGAGCCCGGCCTCGGCCGCGTCCAGGGTCCAGGTCGCGAGGTCGCGTACGTCGATGTACTGCAGCCCCTGGTCCCGCGGGCCGGGGGCGAGGGTGGGGCCACCGCGGGCGGTCCGGTTCAGCCACCACGGGAGCCGGCCGACGTTCTCGTAGGGGCCCAGGATCAGGCCGACGCGCACCAGGAGGGCGCGGTCGCCGAAGGCGGCCTCGGCGGCGAGCTCGCCGCCGCGCTTGTCCTCGGCGTAGGCGGTGGCGTCCGCGTCGGGCGAGCCCCCGACCAGGGGGCCGTCCTCCGCCAGGCCGATCGGGGCGGGGTAGGCGTACACGGAGCGGCTGGAGACGTACGTGTAGTGGCCTGCGCGACCGGCCAGGAGACGGGCGGTGTCGCGTACGGCGGTGGGGGCGCCGGACCAGGTGTCGACGACGAGGTCCCACTCCCCCGCCGCGAGGCCGTCCAGTCCGCCGGGCGCGGTGCGGTCGCCGTGCACGGCGCGGACCCCGGGCGGCGGCGCGTGGTGGCCCCGGTGGAAGACGGTGACGTCCCAGCCCCGCTCCAGGGCGTCGTCCGTCAGGGCGCGGCCGACGAACTCGGTACCGCCCAGCATCAGCAATTTCGTCATGCGCCACAGCGTGCCCCGGGGCGGTACGGCCGGGAAAGCGGTGATCGCTGTCAGCGATGACGCTCACGGCGTACGCGGAACGGGAACCGGCGGTGCGGGCGGGCGCGGGCTCGCGGGGCCCGGGCAGTGCCGCGCCCCCGCTGCCGGGCGGCGCGGGGGCGTGCGGGCGGGCCGGGGAAGCCCGGCCGGTCAGTCGATGCCGCGGAGGATGTGGGACTCCGCGAGGTCTTCCTCGTACCCGGCGAGCCGGATCGGGGCGGAACGCGCCCAGACCTCCAGGCTGCCGAGCTCGTCGGAGTGGGGACGGACGCGCCAGGCCGTGCGCTCCAGCAGGTCGTCGGACTTCGCCTTCGTGTCTGTCACCGCGCGCTCCTCGTGTCGCTCGAACCGGCGTCCGAAATGCGCCGGGACATAGGGGATGAAGGTTTTCCAGACGCGGTGGCGTCATGGTGGAGCACCAGCCCGGTGGGGCCGTTCTGCTGCCCATCAGATTACACATTTGAGCGCGAGTGCGCTCTATAGATTAGTCAAATCCACCCTGACGGCCCGAATTTCCGATGTGTTCAGGAGGTCGTTCCATGCCGTTCTCCGGAGGTATGCCACAAAAACGGACACGCTCCGGCCCCTCGGAAGAGGGACCGGAGCGTGTCCGGAACGGTGCGGGCGTGCGGGCGTGCGGGCGTGCGGGCGTGCGGGCGTGCGGGCGTGCGGGCGTGCGGTGCGGGCCTACCAGTTGGCCGGGGAGTAGTCCTTGAGGAAGACGCTGTGGAGGTCCTCGCCGGCCTCGCCGCGGACGATCGGGTCGTAGACCCGGGCCGCGCCGTCGACCAGGTCCAGGGGGGCGTGGAAGCCCTCCTCGGCCAGGCGCAGCTTGTCGAAGTGCGGGCGCTCGTCGGTGATCCAGCCGGTGTCGACCGAGGTCATGAGGATGCGGTCCGCTTCGAACATCTCCTGACCGCTGGTCCGCGTCACCATGTTCATCGCGGCCTTGGCGGCATTGGTGTTCGGGTGCCCCGCACCCTTGTAGCCGCGGCTGAACACGCCTTCCATCGCCGAGACGTTGACGACGTACGCGCGCCCGCTGGACGCCCGCCGGGCGGCCTCGGCCATCACCGGCCGGAGCTTGCTGATCAGGATGAACGGCGACGTGTAGTTGCACAGCTGGGTCTCGAGGAGCTCCACCGGGGAGATCTGGTCGATGGTCTGCACCCAGGTGTTGGTCTCGACGACGTCCGGGAGCAGGCCGCCCGCGTCGATGGCGGTGCCGTCGAGGTGCCGTTCGATGCTGGCGTTGCCCGCGACCAGGGCGAGGTCGGCGACCTTCTGCGCCTCGAGCCCGCTCACGCCGACCGGCAGCGCGGCCAGGCCGTCGACCGCACCGGAGTTGAAGGCTCCGATGACGTGGTGGGCGGGGAGCTCGCCGGCCGGCAGCGGGGCGCTCTCGCCGTCGACCAGCGCGGCGTACGCGGTGGGCAGGCGGCGCACGGTCTGCGTCGCGTTGTTGATGAGGATGTCCAGCGGACCGGCCTCGGCCACCTGGTCGGCGAGCGCCACGGCCTGGGCCGGGTCGCGCAGGTCGATGCCGACGACCTCCAGGCGGTGCATCCAGTCCGCCGAGTCCTCCATCGCCTTGAAGCGGCGGATGGCGTCCTTGGGGAAGCGGGTGGTGATCGTGGTGTGGGCGCCGTCGCGCAGCAGCCGCAGCGCGATGTACATGCCGATCTTGGCCCGGCCGCCGGTGAGCAGCGCGCGCTTGCCGGAGAGGTCGGCGCGGGCCTCGCGCCTGGTGCGGTTCTCCGCGGCGCACTCGGGACAGAGCTGGTGGTAGAAGTAGTCGACCTCGACGTACCGCGTCTTGCAGACGTAGCAGGAGCGCGGGCGCTGGAGTATCCCGGCGATCCGGCCGGCCTCCGTCACCGAGGAGGGCAGGATGCCCTCGGTCTCGTCGTCGATGCGCTGCGCGGAGCCGGTGGCGGTGGCCTCGGTGACGGCCTTGTCGTTGGCGGTCTTGGCGGCGCGGCGCTCCTGGCGGCGGCGCTGCTTGACCGTGCGGTAGACGCCCGCGGTGGCGCGGCGCACGGCGATGGCGTCGGGGTGGTCGATCTCGAGCCGGTCGAGCTCGTCCAGCACGCTGAGGCAGACGGCCATGCGCTCGGGGTCGATGCCCGGCCCGTATTCCTGGTTCTCTTCGGTCTCGGTCACCGTCATGGCCGCTGCCGTTCCTTGATCACTCGTCCGCGTCCGCCTGCTGCGGAAGTCCCCAAAGCGGCAACTGTACGGATCCGACGCGCCCGGAAACAAACCCGTCGGTGGGCTCTCACGCACCGCGAGCACGCCGTCACGGAGGGCGCGGCGCCGAAGGTGCCCCGCGGGGAGCGCGCGGATGGCTGCGTCCTCCTTTCGGAGTAACTCCGGGGTGGGATCGACGCCCCTCTGCAGAGGGAGGAAATGCCCGGTCGGGTGGGGCATCGTGGAATTCATGAGTGCCCTGCTGCTGTCGGTTCTGCTGTGCCTGGTGTCGGCCGTCGCGTACGCGGGCGGCGCGATCGTGCAGGAGCGGGTGGCGGAGAGCACCCCGGACCGGCCGTACGCCCCGCTGCGCCGGCCCGCGTGGTGGGCTGCGGTGGCACTGAACTGCCTCGGCGCCCTGCTGCACGTGGTGGCCCTCGCCTACGGGCCGCTCAGCCTGGTGCAGCCGCTCGGCGCGCTCACCATCGTCTTCGCACTGCCCATGGCCGCCTTCTTCGTGCACCGCCGGGCCGGCGCGGCCGCCTGGCGCGGCGCGGTCCTGGCGACGGTGGGCCTGGCCGGGCTGCTGGCCCTGACGGGCGGGGACGGGGGCCGGCTGCCGGCGGGCGGGGAGCGGAGCCTGCTGCTGGCGGCGACCGGGGCTGCGGCGGCCGTGCTGTTCCTGGCGGCGCACCGGATGCGGCGGGCGGTGCTGCGCAGCGTGCTGCTGGCCGCGGCGGCCGGTACGTCCTTCGGCATGGCCTCGGTGTTCACCAAGTCGGTGGCCGAGGGGGTCACCGCGGGGGCGGCGCTCCCGACGGAACTCGCGGCGCCGGTGTGGCCGGAGCTGGCGGCGATCGCGGTGCTCGCGTCCGGCGGGCTGCTGCTGTCCCAGGCGGCCTACCGGGGTGCGGGGCTGACCGCGCCGCTGGCCACGGTGACCGTGGTCAACCCGGTGGTCGCGGCGGCGGTCGGCATCACGCTCTTCGGCGAGGGGTTCCGCTACGGCACGGCGGGCGGGGCGGTGGCCCTGGCGAGTGCGGCGCTGGCGGCGGCCGGCCTGGTGGTGCTCACGGCCGTGCCGCCGCACGTGCGGGGGTCAGATGCCCGCTCCGTGGGAGCGGAGGTACTTCAGCGGGTCGACGTCGGAGCCGTAGCCGGGTGCGGTGCGGATCTCGAAGTGCAGGTGCGGTCCGGAAGAGTTCCCCGTGGATCCGGAGCGGCCGATCCGCTGGCCGGCCGAGACCTGCTGCCCGTCCTTGACCCCGAGCGCCGACAGGTGGGCGTACTGGGAGTACCGGCCGTCGGCGTGCCGTATGACGATCTGGTAGCCGTACGCACCGGCCCAGCCGGCGGAGACGACCTGGCCTGCGCCGACCGCCTTGACGGTGGTGCCGGTGGCGACGGGGAAGTCGACGCCCGTGTGGTAGCCGCTGGACCACGCCGAGCCGGCCTTGCGGTAGGCGGTGCCGATGGCGGCGTCGACGGGGGCGACGAAGCCGCTCGCGGCCGGCTGCTGCTGCGGGGCTGAGGCGGGCTTCTCCGCGGGCTTGGCGGCCGGCTTGGTGGCCTGCCCGCCGGCGGGCTTCCGGTCCGCCTGCTCGGCCGGCTTCTCGGCGGGCTTCTCGGCGGGCTTCTCCGCCGGCTTTTCCACGGGCTTCTGCGCCGGCCGCTCCGCGGTCTTCTGCTCCGCCGGCTCCGCGGGCGGGACCGGCTCGGCGGTGCGCGGCGGCTTCTCCGGGTTCTGGGCGGGCGGGGCGGTGGTGACCCGCAGGGTGAGCCGCTGCCCGGGGAAGATCAGGTTCGGGTTGCTGCCGACGGTGGCCCGGTTGGTCTCGTACAGCGCCTGCCAGCCGCCCTCGACGTGCCGGCGCGTGGCGATCGACGAGAGCGAGTCGCCGGGCGCGACGACGTACGGGTTCGGCAGCACCGAGGTGCCGGTCGGTCGGGGCTCTGTGGCCGGTCGGTCGCCCGCCGGGGCCTGCGGCGCCTGGACGGTGACGACCTGGCTCTGGGGCTTGAGGTCGGGTGCGGGGCCGCCGACGCCGAGGCCGGCCTGCTTGCCGCAGTTCGGCCAGGCCTGTGGGCCCTGGCCCTTCAGGACCTTCTCCGCGACCGCGATCTGCTGTTCCTTGGTGGCCTGGTCGGCACGGGGGGCGTACACCGTGCCGCCGAAGGCGCGCCAGGTGCTCTGGCTGAACTGGAGCCCGCCGTAATAGCCGTTGCCGGTGTTGATGTGCCAGTTGTTGGTGGACTCGCAGTCCGCGACCTTGTTCCAGGTGTCCACCGACGCAGCGTGCGCGGTTCCCGTGCCGGCTCCGACGAGAGGGAGCGCGATGCCGGCTCCGCCTGCGGTGACCGCGAGCGACGCGCGGTTGATACTGCTCGGCTGGTACCGGCGGTGCCGACCCCGTCCCCCCATGGAAGCCCCCCATCCAAGACATCAGGAATCACACAACTTAACGTCGCGCCCAAGCCCTGACAAGGGGCGCAACCCGGCGCACGGTCGAGCAAGTTGACATTGTTTTGTGAGGAGAAAGATCCGCGGGCCTCCGCGCCGGGGTAGCGTCGAGGGCCCCGCACGTCGAAGCACTCAGGAGCGCACGCATGAGCAGCACGGCCCAGATCGGTGTCACCGGGCTTGCGGTGATGGGCAGCAACCTCGCCAGGAACTTCGCCCGCAACGGGTTCACCGTCGCCGTCCACAACCGCACGTCCGCCAAGACCGAGGCGCTGGTCGAGGAGTTCGGGCACGAGGGGTCCTTCGTCGCCGCCGGATCCGCGAAGGAGTTCGTCGACGCGCTGGAGCGGCCGCGCCGCCTGATCATCATGGTGAAGGCCGGAGAGCCGACCGATGCCGTGATCCGCGAGTTCGCCCCGCTGCTCGAGCCGGGCGACGTCATCATCGACGGCGGCAACGCCCACTTCGAGGACACCCGCCGCCGCGAGCGCGAACTGCGGGAGCAGGGAATCCACTTCGTGGGAGTGGGCATCTCGGGCGGCGAGGAGGGCGCGCTGCTCGGGCCGAGCATCATGCCCGGCGGATCCGAGGAGTCGTACGCCTCCCTGGGCCCGCTGCTGGAGAAGATCGCCGCGAAGGCCGCCGACGGCACGCCGTGCACCTCGCACGTGGGCCCCGACGGTGCCGGACACTTCGTCAAGATGGTGCACAACGGCATCGAGTACGCCGACATGCAGCTCATCGCCGAGGCCTACCACCTGCTGCGCGAGGTCGCCGGCTACTCCCCCGCGCGGATCGCGGAGACCTTCCGGGCCTGGAACCGGGGCCGGCTCGACTCGTACCTGATCGAGATCACGGCGGAGGTGCTCGCGCACACGGACGCCGGGACCGGGCGTCCGTACGTGGACGTCGTGGCGGACGCGGCGGAGCAGAAGGGCACGGGCCGTTGGACCGTGCAGACCGCCCTGGACCTGGGGGTCCCGGTGTCGGGGATCGCCGAGGCGGTCTTCGCCCGCGCGGTCTCGGGCCACACGGAGCTGCGCACGGCCGCCCGGGGGCTCGCAGGCCCGTCGGCGGCGGCGCTGCCGGCCGCGGAGGCGGACGCGTTCGCCGCCCGGGTGGAGCAGGCCCTGTACGCCTCGAAGATCGTCTCCTACACGCAGGGCTTCCACCAGATCCAGGCGGGCAGCCAGGAGTACGGCTGGGAGATCGACCTCGGCGCGACGGCCGCGCTGTGGCGGGGCGGCTGCATCATCCGCGCCGCGTTCCTGGACCGCATCCGGGCGGCGTACGACGCGCAGCCCGGCCTGCCGAGCCTGCTGGCGGACGCGGGTTTCGCGGCGGAGATCGGCGCGGCCCAGGACGACTGGCGGGCCGTGGTGACGGCGGCGGTGGGCCACGGCATCCCGGTGCCGGCGTTCGCCGCCTCGCTGGCCTATTACGACGCGCTGCGCGCGGAGCGGCTCCCGGCGGCGCTCACCCAGGGGCAGCGGGACTTCTTCGGGGCGCACACGTACCGGCGCACGGACCGGGAGGGGTCGTTCCACACCCTCTGGAGCGGTGACCGCTCGGAGGTCAGCACGGCCTGACGCGGCCGCGGGGCCGAGCCGTCGCCGGCGGCCGGGAGGTCGTCGGCGGCGTCAGCTCAGCGGGCCGGGCTGCGGGACGGGCGCGGGCCCGGGCGGCGCGGGGACCGGATCCGGCTCGGGGAAGGGACCGGGCACGGGCGGCACCGGCCGCGGGATGGGCTCGGGGTCCGGGAAGGGGTTCGGGCCGGGGGTGGGCGGCGGCTCGGGCACGGGCGGCTGCGTGCCTTCGGCGCGGGCGCCGCGTACGCCGTGCCTGCCTTGTACGTCTTGCACCATACGCCCCACCTTCCCCGGATCCGGGTGGGTACGCCTCCCAGCCCGGACCGGGTCGAGGTCACCCCCGGCAGTCGGCGGCGCGGGCGGCGGCGAGCGCGGCAGCCAGTCCCGGGGCCGGGCTGGAGAGCACCGGCGCGGGCGTGGTGGCGAGGGCCGCGGCGCCCGCCATGGACGCCTGGGCCAGGACGATGACGTCCGCGTCCGCCACGGCGTCGACGGCCTCGGCGACGAGCGCCAGGTACCCGGCGGTGTCCCCCGCCTCGAAGCGGTCCCAGGCCCCGGCGACGACGCGGGACGTGACCACCGCCGACCGGCCCCCGGCTTCCTCGGCCAGTAGGGCTTCGGTCGGCCCGAGGGTCGACTCCAGGGCCGCGAGCACGGTGATCCGCGGGCCGGTGCGGACGGCTGCCGCGGCCATCGGCCGGTCGACCCGCAGCACCGGCACCCCCACCTCCCCGGTCAGGGACTCCGCGACCGCCCCGATCGTCGAGCAGGTCACGAGCACCGGACCGGCGGAGCCGGCCAGCAGCTCCCGCAGGTCCGCAACCACCGACTCCGCGCCCTGCGCGCGGGCCCGGTCCAGCAGCTCCGGAACCACGAGGTGGCGCAGTACGGCCCCCGGGTGCTCGCGGTCCCGCAGCGCGTCGAAGACGGGGACGTGGACGGGCGAGGTGTGCAGCAGCGTCAGGCCCGTCACCACAGGTCGGGGCTGGCGTCCAGCTGGGCCCGGGCCGCGGCGTCGAGCTCGGCCGGGGCTGCGGGCGCCTGGTCGGGGTGCCGGGCGGCCCAGCTCGCGGCGTAGGGGCAGAGCGGGACCACGGGGACCCCTTCGGCGGCGGCGATCCCGTAGAAGGCCCGGACGAGGTCCCCTGCGATCCCCCGCCCCTCGTGGCCGGGCTCGACGATGGTGTGCACGGCCACGAGCGCGCCGGGCTCCCCGTCGAGCACGAAGTACGCGACGAGGCCGACGGCCTCCCCGTTCTCGAGCGCGAGCAGCCTTCCGGCCTCCCGCTGGTCCTTGAACTCGATCGACCCGGCCTGCGTCATGGTCCCCGACTCCTCTCAGACGGCCACTGCGTGGGGGCTGCGCTCCTGGTCCGTGCCCGGCACCGGCGCGGACGGGTCCGCGCCCAGCTCCACGATGCGGTTCTGCGCGTCCACGTGCACGACGCGCGGCGTGAACTCCCTGGCCTCGGCGTCCTCGACCTGCGCGTAGCTGATGAGGATGACCAGGTCGCCCGGGTGCACGAGGTGCGCGGCGGCCCCGTTGATCCCGATGACCCCGGAGCCCCGCTCGCCCTCGATGACGTACGTCTCCAGCCTCGCCCCGTTGGTGATGTCGACGATGTGGACGAGCTCCCCGGGCAGCAGATCGGCGGCGTCGAGCAGATCGGCATCGATGGTCACGGAACCGACGTAGTGCAGATCGGCCTGGGTGACGGTAGCCCGGTGGATCTTGGACTTGAACATTGTACGTATCATCGAGGTACTCCTGGACATAGGCTCCCTGCCTGCGTTTTTGCAGGTCAAGGGCTGTTTCCACACCCTACAACGAGTCGCAAGTTCAGGCAGCTGTCCCCAGGTTTTTCAGGACTCATGCTGACCACTTGCTGACTTTCCTGACGTATCGTCAGGCGCTGCTCAGGAGCTTCGCCTACTCTCCCTGCCCCACCGCGACGACCCCACAAGCCTACGCAGCACGCACTCAAGAGCCCTCGTGATCACCGTCACTCTCACAGAGCGGCGACGCTCGATCCGCGCGTGCACGAGGACTCGCCACCGCAAGAATCCTCGAAAAAGCGGCGCGGGAAGCTACTGAACTTGATTGGGTGATGTCGGAGCCGTTTGGCTGCCGGCGGGAGGGCCGTTCCGGTAGCTCTGGACCGTGAGATACGCGCAGGGCGGCGGGTTGACCGACGCTGGGAGGGCCGCGCGGGAGCGAGTCCGGCTGCAGGCCGTGGAACGCTTCGAGAGCGGGCAGAAGAACGGGGAGATCGCTGCCGCGTTGCGGGTCAGCGAGCGGTCCGTGGAGCGGTGGCGGCGCCAGTGGCGCGAGCGCGGTGAGGCCGGGGTCCTGTCGAAGGGATCGCCTGGGCGGCCGAGGCTCAGTGAAGCGCAGATCGCCAGGCTGGCACGGGAGTTGGAGCGCGGACCGCTGGTCCACGGCTGGGCGGATCAACGGTGGACGCTGGCGCGGATCAAGACGTTGATCGGCCGGCTGTTCCACGTGAGCTACACGGTGGAGGGCACCTGGCAGCTGCTGAAGCGGCA
>NZ_JBHXTC010000001.1:551836-561042 GCF_042677605.1 Streptomyces sp. NPDC127106
CAGATCCAGTACCGCCCGGACCTGGTCGACGGCTGCCTGGCCGGCACCGGCCTGATCACGGACGACTGACCGACATCACGAATTCAAGTTCAGTAATTGGGATACGCGAACTGAATCGCTCGTATGGATGCGTCGGCGAGGTCGTCTGCTGGGACACAACACCACGTCGGAGGAGGATCGGTGCCGGAATTGTGGGCCGGGACGGACGCCGGGAAGGCCGAGCACCACTGCACGGTCATCGACGCCAACGGGACGACGCTGCTGTCGCGGCGTGTGCCAAACAGCGAGGCTGAACTGCTCGAACTCCTCGGTGACGTATTGGGGATAGCCGACGGCGGCCCGGTCACCTGGGCCGTCGACCTGAACGCTGGCGGGGCCTCATTGTGGATCGCGCTGCTGGTCAACCACGGCCAGAAGCTGCTCTACATCCCCGGCCGGACCGTGCACCACGCCTCAGCGGCCTACCGGGGCAGCGGGAAGACGGACGCGAAGGACGCGTTCATCATCGCCGACACCGCCCGCATGCGCCGTGACCTGCAGCCTCTGCAGGAGCTCGGTGAGATCGCAGGAGACCTGCGGATTCTGACCGCGCGCCGGATCGACCTCGCGGCCGACCGCACTCGCGCGATCAACCGCCTCCGCGCGCAGCTGCTGGAGTACTTCCCTGCCCTGGAGCGTGCCTTCGATCTGAGCACCTCCAAGAGCGCGCTGATTCTGCTGGCCGGCTACCAAACTCCGGCAGCCCTGCGAAGGATCGGCCGGTCGCGGCTCATGACCTGGTTGAAGAACCACGGCGTGCGCACCAGCACCGCTGCCAGGAGCACCGCCGAGGCCGCGGTGACCGCCGGAGAAGCCCAGTTCACCGTCGTTCCCGGGGAAAGGACCTGCGCGCGGATGGTCCACACGCTGGCCGCAGCGGTGACGGCCCTCGACGAAGAAATCTCGGAGCTCGAAGCCCAGATCGAGGCCCGGTTCCGGGAGCATCCCGACGCAGAGGTGATCACCAGCATGCCCGGCATCGGCATGACGCTGGGCGCCGAGTTCATCGCCGCTACCGGTGGAGACATGTCTGTGTTCGGTAGCTCCGACCGGCTCGCCGGTGTGGCCGGCCTGGCCCCGGTCCCCCGCGACTCGGGCAAGGTCAGCGGTAACCTCCGCAGGCCCCGGCGCTACAGCAGGCGACTGCTGCGAATGTTCTTCTCTCTGCCCAGGTCGCCACCGTGTACTGCCCTGAATCGAAGCGGTACTACCAGCGCAAACGCGCAGAGGGAAAGTCCCACAAGCAAGCCGTCCTGGCCCTCGCCCGGCGCCGCCTGAACGTGCTCTGGGCCCTCCTGCGCGACCACAAGCTCTTCGAGACCGCCCTGCGGCCCGCGCAGGCGCGACAGCGATATGACCCGACCACAGTGGGTCACTACCGCCGCTTGACAACACCATTGGGAATCAGTGGCCACGCTGAAAACGCTCACTGGATACCGCGGTGTAGGTGCGGTTGCGGGAGCCCCATGCCACCGGACTGGTATCCACCGGGGCGCCCGGCGGCTGCGAACTGCGCGCCTCGGGTGCCTTCTTCGGGTGGGTCCGGCACCCCTTCACGCCCTCCGACGAGCGGTACCTGCGGTTCAGCGTCGCCGCACTGGAGGACGCCAACTCGGCGAACCGGGCGCACGATTACGGGGCCTTCGGGGAGGCGCGCGGGAGCGCATGACCCTGCGGCCGACAGTTTCCTCGCCCCCGGGAAGAGAAGGGGCCCGGCCCTCCCGAGTGGTCTCGGGAGGGCCGGGCCGTGTCATGCGCGGCCGATCGCCGCCGTTCTCACCAAGGGCTCCGCACCCTGACGCCGAGGGCCCGGACGCGGTCCTGGGCCTGCGGGTCGAGCTTCAGCAGCAGGTCCTCGCCGACGACTCCGTCGCGCCGCCAGATGGTGCAGAGGGTCTCCAGACCCGCTTCGGCGACCTCCGGCTCCGCGTCGGCCGAGGTCTGCACCAGGGCTTCGACGACCGGCCTGCCCTGCAGTCCCGCGACCGCCCGTGCCATCCGGGCCCGCTGCTCCGCAGGGACGGCCGGGTCGGCGAGCGAGCGCAGCACGTCCGCCGTGTCGCGGGCGTCCTGGCAGGGCAGCACCCACACCAGGTACACGAGCTGCGCGCCGAGCACGATCAGGTACTGCAGTGGCACGAGCAGGGCCACGGGCAGCAGCAGGACCAGAGGCAGCACGATCAGCCAACCGCCCCGGATCCGCGAAGGACCGCCGGTCGGCGGCTCGAACCGCCGACCGGCCAGCAGGACGAGTACGACCATGGTCACGACCGTCAGGAGCGGCACCACGATCAGCCCCACTCCCAGCCCCGCGCCGAACGACGCCCAGAAGGGATCATCGCCCAGAACGGGCAGCACCAGGGCCGCGGCCACCCAGCCGAGAGCGGCGGTCATGACGTAGCGCTGTAGGCAGACCCACAGCCATCTTCCCGTACTCATAGCAGCTTCCTCATCTCAGCAGCTCTTCGTGCAGGTGCCATTGACCCACGTCCGGTCATCACGGTCCTTGTAGAAGAGGCCGTCGAGACCGTCGGGGGCATCGTAGCCGCTGGTGTGGGCCATGCTGTCGTGGGCGATCCACCGCGGCTTCTGGTGCTTTTGATACTGCACGACCTCCATGTCCGGATACGCGTTGCCCGTGCGGCTCACGGACACGGAATCCTTGGTGGGCGTGACGTTCAGCCAGTTGTCGACCGATCCGACCCACATGACCGGCTGCACGCCGTGCACGCTCACCTTCAGGGACTCCGAGGTGGAGCCGTGGTCTTGGAGGACGTTCTTGCCGGTGAGCGTCCGGAAGGCGCTGTGTTCGAACAGGATGGGGAGGGCCGGGACCATCTGGGAGGCCACATCCACCTCCATAGGGGCGCCGCCGGTCGCGTACGACGAGATGGTGCGCTTGCCCGGCATGGTGTGGGACGGCGCCACGTTGAAGACGACCTCGCCGGAAGCCGTGTCCCACCAGAGGACCATCCGGTAGGCGGCGTTCGGGTCGTCGGTCGGACCGCGGTTGTCACCCAGCAGCATGGGGAACTTCGGGATCATCGACATGGCGTCGTATGTGTGGATGTAGTACCGGATCATGATGATGCCGCGGTCTTCGCCCGGGTCCACGTACGTCGTGAAGGTCTGGCCCCCGTCCTCCGTGCCGCCGTGCATCGAGTCGTCGGCGTCGTTGTAGTCCTCGTTGTCCTCCGTCATGTCCTCGATGTGCTTGCCGTTGGTCCAGCCGCCGCCACCGCAGTAGCCGTAGCTGCCGCAGCTCTCGAGACCGGTCGGGTCGCTGAAGGTGACCGGACTGTTGTTGGCGTAGCTGTAGCCGTTGAGCGACTGATGCTGGTCGAGGCTCAGCACCGGGTCGACGCTGAGGAACTGGCCGAGGGCCGAGTCGTACTCACGCGCGCCGATGTGGGTCAGGCCCGTGCTCTTGTCCTCCGGCTTGCCGAGGAACCGCTTGTCCTCCGGCCAGTTGGCCGCCTCGGGTCCGCGTGCGGATCCGAAGGGGGTCGTGTACCGCTTGGACACCGTCTGGGTGTCGTCCGCGGAGACCGCGAGGGAGGACGTTCCGTGGGCGTCGCCGGCCACGAAGGAGAGCTTGGCGGTGCCGGATTCGTTGGTCAGGACCGCGACCTTGACGCCCGAGATGCTGTACGAGCGGGTGGCCCACTTCTTGGCGCCCTTGAGGTGCACCTCGTTGGAGCCGGTGTACAGGATCGTCTCACCGGCCGGGTCGCGGCGGATCAGGAGTTCGCCCTCCGCGTCGTAGACGTAGTCCGTGGCAGCGGCTCCCTCTGTCAGGTTGCCGAGCTTGCCCTCGGCGCCCCAGACGAGGTCCTGGGAGGTGGCGCTGCCCGGGGTCTCGGCGCGCTTGGTGGTGTTGCCCGCAGCGTCGTAGGTGTACTGCGGGGTGACACCCGCGCAGGTGCCACCGGTGGTGGTGGACGCCAGGGCGTGCGGGCGGGCCGGGTCGTAGCAGTAGGTGCGGGTCTGCGGGGTGCCGGTGTTGGTCTTCTCCGTGGCCCGCTGGCCGGACGCGGTGTAGGTGTAGCTGTTCCAGTAGGGGGCGGCGCCGTCGAGGTTGGCAGCGGTCCGCCCGGAGGTGGCGCAGTCCGCGGTCTTCGGGGTCCAGGCTTCGGTCAGGCGGCGCTGGGCGTCGTAGGCAAAGCACTGGTTGTCGGCCTTGGTGAAACCGCTGAGCGGGGCCGAGTCGAAGATCGACAGGACGTTGCCGGCCTGGTCGTATTTGTAGGTCAGCTCCTGCAGCATGCCGTTGTGGGTCTGGTCGTTGACCGTGGACTTCAGCAGACGGCGGGTGCCCTCCTCGTAGGTGTTGCCGATGAACGTCTTGCGCACGCCGACGGCCGCGGAGCGGGCCAGGGTGAGCTGCTCGATGTCACCGAGCGGGGAGTACGACGCGTTCTGGACGTAGTCCGTGGTGCCGGACAGCCCCTTCGGGAGGCCGAGGGCGCTGTAGTTCACCTGGAGGGTCTCGGCGGGCAGACCGCCGGCCGCGGGGGACGCGGTGGTGTTCGGCGTGCCGTCGAGCCGGTAGGTCTCCGTGTGGTCGGAGGTCGCGGTGATGGCGCCCGAGGTCACGAGCGGGTCGTCGGACGGGAGGGTGAGACGGGTCGTCGCCGGACGGCCGAGGACGTCGTAGGCGATGACGGACTTGATGTAGGCCTTGCCGTTCAGGCCGCCCACGTAGCGGATGGCCTCCGACGGGGAGCCCTTGCGGACGGTGTCGTACGTCCATGCCGCGAGCTTGGTGGCGTCGGACTTCGGGGACGCCCACAGGCCGGTCTTGCGGCCGAGTTCGTCGTAGCCGTACTCCAGGACCGTATTGCGCGCGTCCTTGGCGGTCGCCACCTGGTCCAGAGCCGTGTAGGTGGTGGTGCTCTTCCCCTTGTCGGGGTCGGTGGTGGTGACGGTGCGCCCGAACAGGTCGTAGGTGTACGTCCACTTCGCGCCGTCTGGGCCGGTGAGCGTGGCCTCCTTGCCGTCCATTGTATAGGTGTGGCTCACGCGCGTGTACGGGGTACCGGGCGCGGTGCCGCCGTATGCCGGGTCGTCAGGCGTGGTCCCGCCGTAGGTGCGGACCTCCGTCGTCCGGCCCAGCGCGTCGGTGATCATACGGGTGGCCGTGCCGCCCTGGACCGCCGTCTTGGCGGTCGAGTCGCCGGTGTAGCCGGTGGTGGTGGTCTGCTTCTTCACCCCGTAGACCAGCAGGTCCACGGTCGTGGCACGGCCGAGCCCGTCGAAGACTGTCTGGGTCTGGGCGGGGGTGCTGCCGTACTCGGCCCGGGCGTAAACGCCCTCGGGCGCCTTGTCCTTGTCCCAGATGTCCGCGTAGGACTCGTAGGCCAGACCGCGCGAGTCGTAGCGGGTGTCGGTCAGGATCCGGCCGCCGCCCGGTGACGGGCTCTGGGTCTGGAGCGGGCGCAGCAGGGCGTCGGAGATCGAGTAGACGGTCTTGTAGCTACCGTCGGCGGCGAGGGTGCCCTTCGAGGTCCACGGCTGCTTGCCGCGCTCCAGCAGGTACCCGTACTTCAGGTTCGGCGACTGGGACTGGGCCCGGTTGGGGAGCCAGGTGGCGGTGATCCGGCCGAGGCCGTCGTAGCTGTTGTAGGTGGAGGCCATGTTGGCCTCGATGGAGCGCACCACGGAGCCGCGCAGGTCCGTGTAGGTGGACGTCTTGTACTGCTGGCCGTTGGCGGCGAGTTTGGGCGAGGTGACCACGGCGACCTGCAGCGGACCGGCTGCGGCGGGCGTGTACGCGGTGGTGGTCGTGTTCCCGGCCGCGTCGATGGTGGTCAGCGGGCGGCCGAGCTTGGCCGCCGCCGTGTCGTAGACCGTCCGGGAGGTGGTTTGCCAGCCGGCGGCGCCGGCCGGGTTGCGGTCGGCGGTACCGCTGGCCGCCGGGTAGGACTGGGCACGCCCGGTCCAGGTGGCCAGGCCCAGGGTCGGGGTCTGGCTCGCCGTCCAGGCGGTCGCGGCGGTGTCGTCGTAGACAGTGGCCGTGTCGGACAGCACGTCGCCACGGGTCGCCGAGGTGGCAGGCAGGCTCAGCTTGTCGTCGGTGACGGAGCACAGGGCGCCGACGGTGCGTGTCCGGGAGGTGAGGGACGTGATGCCCTTCGCGTCGTTGCGGGCGTACCAGACGCGGGTGCAGGTCTCGTCGCCCGTCTTGGCCGTGTCACCGTGCGAGGAGGTCTGCGTCTTCATGCCGTAGACGTCGTCGTACGCGGTGTCGGTGCGGGTGGTGCGCCAGGTGTTGGTGGCGGTGAGGAGGGTGTGGGAGTACTCGGTCGCCGTGCCGACGTAGTAGGCCTTGGCGTTCGCGTACGACGCCTGCCGGCTCGCGGTCTCCTTGCTCCAGGGGTCGGAGATGGTGACCGAGAGGGCGTTGGCGCCGTCGTAGGTGATCTGCTGGCGCTGGAAGCCTGCGTACTGGCCGTCGTCGTTGGCGTCGGGGATCGTCAGCCCGGTGACCGGGACGGCGGAGACGACGGTGGTGCGGGTCTCGCTCGTACCCTTGCGCATGTCCCCGCGCATGCCCTGCATGAAGACCTTGACGGTCTTGGAGCGGGTCTTGCCGGTGGCGCCGGTGTAGGCGGTGACCTTGCCGTAGCCGCGCCAGTCGGACCAGGTCCGCTCGTCCTCGGGGGGCAGCGGGTCGTCGTTGTAGTGCCAGCCCGGGTTGGCGTACTCGTAGGCGTACTCGACGAGGTCGTTCTGTCCGGCCGGGTCCGCGACGGTGACGGCGCTGACGTTGTACTTGTGGAACCAGTCGAGCTTGGGGTCACCGCCGTTGATCGGCCAGTAAACCGGGTAGCAGGACAGGGAGTTGTCGTCCTCGGCCGCCGGCATCTTCGTACCGCGCACGCACTCCGGGTTGGACAGCGTGACCGTGGTGATCGCGCCCGTTTCCGACGTGATCGTGTTGATGCGCGGGCGGTTGAGCGGAACGATGTCGTCCCCGTCGACGTCCACCCGGTTCGGCTTCATGTGGTAGGTGAAGTCCACCGGCGGAACCTCGGCCGTACCGCCGTTCTTACCGGTGCGCTTGATCGACTTCAGGACCAGGGTCTGGTCACTGGTGTCCCCGAGGTCGCCCGGGTCGAGGTATTCCTGGGTCAGGTCGAAGGTGTCGACGGGCGCGTAGCCGTCGGGCTCGAGCGCGGTGGACCAGGCGTACGTGCTGATGCTGCTCATGCGCTTGCGGGTGAAGAAGTCCGGGGCGAGTGCACGGCAGTCGGTCTCGGTCGCCGAGCATATCGCCTCGAAGGGGACGTCGGGCCAGTCGTCCGAGTTGTCCTTGGTCAGGTCGTCGCAACTCGCGGCGAAGCAGCGTTCCTTGTAGTCGAAGACGACCTTGTGCGAGGCCGTCCCGCTGAAGAGGGTCTCGGCGCGCTGGCCGTAGCGGATCTCGGAGAGGTAGCCGCCCCGGGTGTACGCCGCGAGGTTGGTCTCGTCCCTGTTCTTCGCGTAGTTGTTGGTCTCGGCCGCGTACCAGTAGGTGGCGGCGTTGCCGTGCGCGTCCTGGACGAGGTCGAGGTTCCAGCGCCAGGCCTGGACTTCGGAGCGGCCCGCGAACGTGGAGCCCTTGCCGTAGCCCGGCTCGCCGGCGTCGTCGCCGAAGACCGGGACCGTCCAGGTGGAGTTGGTGCGCTCGGAGCCTGCACCGGGGAGCTTGTTCAGACCGAAGGTGTACGTCGTACCGTCGCCGGTGACGACCTTCCAGTACTCGCCGTCACCATCGCCGTTGTCGGCGCCGCCGCCCCAGGTGACCTGGGAGGCATCGTCGTTCTTCATGCGCCACTTGCCGGTCGCATCGTCCTTGACGAGCTCGGTGGCCTTGCCGTTCAGGACCAGGGAGGCGTTCTCGTACTTCCAGCAGAAGTCGTGCTTGTCGGTCTGTCCGTCGTCGTCGCAGGAGCCGTACCTGCGCTCGACGTAGGAGGATGTCAGGTCGAAGCCCTCCCCGACCTGGGAGCCCTGGTTGTTGGAGTTCGCCGTCCGGCCGTCGATGCTGCCGGTGCTGTACGAAAAGGAGAGCGCGGGCACGGGACCGGCCGCGGCCGGCGGGACCGCCAGAGGGTAGGACCAGGTGAAGGCGCCCGAGGAGGCGCCGGATTCCCAGCTGGAGGATGCTGCGAGAGGGGTCGCTGCGTAGTCGCCCCCGCCCTTGGGCGAGGCCGTTTCCGTGGCCATCAACGCGAAGACGGCCGGGGCCTGAGCAGCAGGCGCGGTGCTTCCGGCCGTCGGCGTGGAGACGGCCGCGGGGCCGGCGGACAGTGAGGCCACGTCGGCCGTCACGGTCTGGTTTGCCAGGCTGTTGACCGAGGGCACCGGGGTGGCCTTGCGGCACTCCTGCTTCTCGGGTGTGGTCAGTGCGCAACCGGGTAGGGCGACCAGGCCGAGGCGCTGGGACCAGCCGCCGCCGACGGCCGAAGCGAAGGATCCGTAGTCGATGCTGACCTGGGCCGGGCCGGAGGTGTCGGCCGTGGCGGAGAACAGCACGCCGGTGATGCCGGCCCGTTCCGCTGCCTTCTGGTCGAGCACCTTGACGATGGACTTCCCAACCCGGCTGGCCTGCGTCGGTGCGACGGGCGCGACCGGGCCGACGGGGGCCCCGGCACGGAGCAGCGGGCTCTTCACCCGCGCGATGGGCCGTACGTCGACCAGCGGTCGGGAGCCCGCCCGGGCGGCCGAGGCATCCTGGACCAAGGTGGCGGCCTTCGGCCAGGCGGCCTTGGCCTCCCGGCGGGCTCGCTCGGCCTGGGCCTTGTTGGCGGCCTGGTTCCTGGCGACCAACTCACGTGCTTCCTTGGCACCTTGAGCCTTGACCGCCCGGACCTTGGCGTCCTTGTGCGGGGCGGCCTTCGGGGCGCCGGGACGGTCGGCTGCGACCGCGACGGGTGCGAGGGCTCCCGGCACCGTGAGGGCTAGGGCCAGGGCGGCTGCCAGGGGCAGCCGACGGCGGATTCCTCCGCCTGGTGAACGGCTGGACATGAACGCTCCAAGGGAAAAGGGGTGCATGAGAGCCGTGGGGGGGGGGGCGGGGGGGGGGCGCGCGGGGGCGGGGGGGGGGGGCGGGCGGGCGGGGGGGGGGCGGGGGCGCCCCCGCCCGCGCGGACGTCGGGGCGAGACAGCGACGGCCACGCGTC
>NZ_JBHXTC010000001.1:561052-599393 GCF_042677605.1 Streptomyces sp. NPDC127106
TCTCTCTCGGGCCTACACGATAATTGTTTATCACCGCAGCGGTAGGGGTGGTGCGTCCCGGGCGGCCGCCCCCCGGGGGGGCCCCCACGGCACATCGGTGACTGGGTTCGGGGCCGTCAGCCGGTGGCGCCGAAGACGACGCTCGAGACCTGCGCGGCGTCCTTCATCGCGCCGGTCCACAGGCGCATGCCCTTGATCTCGCCGGGCAGGAAGTTGCCCCACGCGCTGTTGGTGAAGCCCTTGCCGACGGCGAGCTCGCCGCTGCCGACGGTGGCCGTGTAGGCCTTGGGCTGGGCCTGGCCGACCGCGCCCACGTAGAGGGTGATGGTGCCGTCCTGGGCGTTGTGGACACCAGTCACCTGGACGCCCGCGTTGAGCGCGGCCAGGCTGTCGCTGACCACCGAGGTACCGGTGCCGTCGGCCGTGAGCCGACCGAAGTGCCACATGCCCTCGACGAAGCTCACCATCTTGGTCCGGTCCTGCTCGTCCGGCTCCTGACGGGTGCCGGTCTTCTCGAACCACAGGCCCCAGGAGGAACCGATGGCGGTGCGCTGGCCGATGACCTGGGCCTTGTAGCCGTTCGGCTTGCCGAGCAGGGCTGCGTTGTCAAGCTTGGCCTCCGCCGTCACCGTGAACGAACCCATGTCGTCGACGACCGGACCCGCGGCGGTGGCCGCCTGGGTGGAGCCGTTCAGGACCAGGGCGCCGCCCGTGACGGGCGTACCGGCGGTCGCGGTCAGGGCGCGGCCGCTGCCGGACGTGTCGGCGTAGGCGGGGCCGGCCGTGGTGAGGTCCCAGGCTCCGGCCAGGTCGACGTGGGGCTTGCCGGTCGCCGGGTCGAAGAGCGAGGAGTCCTGCTTGACCTCGACGGCGCTCTTCTCGTCCTGCCAGACCTTGACCTCGTCGATCCGGCCCGGGAGCTGCTCCGACCAGGCAGCGGACTGCTTGGCGGCGCCGATTCCCATGACTCCGGTGGAGGCGATGGGGTTGGTGACGGTCATCTGGCCCTGGAGCTGCCCGTTGACGTACAGCTTCGCGAGGTCGGTGGACTCGTTGTACGTGGCGGCGACATGCGTCCACACCCCGGCCTGCGCCGGGTTCAGACCGCTCAGCCGGCTGATCGCACCGGTACCGCCCGCCGTGTCGTCCGTGGCCATCTGCATCGACCACGGCTGGCCGGCGGCGGCGGTGATGGCGACACCGCTGAAGTTCTTGCCGCCCTGGCCCAGCATCGAGAAGGTGCCGTCCGTACGGTCCAGGCGGACCCAGCCGGCCACGGTGAAGGAGCCACGCGTGTCGAACACCGGCTTGGCGCTGTTCGCGTACTGGCCGTTCGTCAGCTGGAGCGCGCGGTCCTCGTGCGGGGCGGGCGTCTGCACCCAGCCCCTTCGGCCGGTCTCGGGGCGCTGGGTCCCGGCGGCGAGGTACATGTTGTTCCTGAGCGCCGGGTCGGTGGTCGACGTGTCGATGGCCTGGCCGGAGGCCTCGTCGAAGGTCCAGTAGCCGATCGGGTCGGGGCCCTCCTTGACCACGAAGTCGACGATCTCCGTCGCGCCCCAGCGGCCCACGGAGTCCTTGGCCTTCACGCTCAGCTTCATCGTCCCCGACAGCGGCGGAGTGATCGAGACGGTCGGGTTCGAGCCGGCGATCTCGGTCCACGTGGTGTCGGTGGACAGCTTGTACTGGAATGCCGTGACGGTGTCGCCGCTCGCCGGAGCGAAGGTGAACTGACCCGCCTGGCCGGGCTTGCCGGCCGCCGTGCAAGCGGTGCTGGTGCACTGGCTGTACGGCGCTCCGAAGGTGACCGTCGGGGCCTTGGGTGCACTGGAGTCGACCTTGAAGTAGCAGTCCGCACTGGGAGCGCTGGTTCGTTCGTTGCCGTCCGCGTACGACCGGGTCCAGGTCCGGAAGCGGTACTGGGCGCCGTCCGTCAGCGTGGCGGGCGGGTCACTGGTGACCTTGACGTTGTCCCCCACGAATCCCGAGGACGGCCGATTGACGTAGTCGGCATCGGCCGCGTTGGCCTTGACCGGGGTCCAGGTGCCGTTGGTCTCCTTCTTCTCGGTCTGTATGAGGATCCGCAGCTGGGCGCCGGACTCGCCGCCCCACACGGTCTCGGTGATCGCGGTCATGGCTGGCGTCGGGTCGGAGACGATCGACGGCTTGGCCGGGTCGTTCGAGCAGATCTCCCCCGTGCCCGTGACCAGGCCGACGTAGATGGGGGTGTTGGGCTTGCCGATGTAGTCGACGGACAGGACCGCGTCGTTGCGGAAGCGCTTCCACGCTGCCGTGTCCGATTCGTCCTCCGCCCTCAGCTCCAGGTTCAGACGGTTGTAGCGGCCGTTGGCGAAGTCACGGACGGTGGGGGTGAGGTTCTCGTCCGGCTCGTCAGGAAGGTTGTCCGAGAATTCGACGGGTGCGGCGGGCGAGTTGGGATCGCATGCGGAGCCGCGGCCTGCCGACAGCCAGCGGTCGCCCATGAGGTCGGCGTAGTTGGGCTTGTTGTCCCAGGTCGTCGAGGGGGAGATCTCCCCGTCCATGCGGACCAGCCAGACATTGCGCAGCTCGCACTGGAAGGCCCACGGCTCGGTGACGCGGAAGCGGGCGGTCAGGACTTCCTTGCCCGCCAGCTTGCTCGGCGAGAACTCGAAGTAAAGTCGCTGTACGTAGCCCGGACCGCAGTAGTAGCCGTTCCAGGAGCCGCACTTGCCCATGCCCCTGCCCTGGCCGTCGCTGCCGTTGTCCCAGTTCCAGAAGGAGACGCCGTCGTTGCGGAGCGCGGTGTGCTCGGTGCCGTCGTCGAGGGCGACGGAGGGGTCGATGTACAGGGGGAAGGCCGCGGGGTCGCTCTGCTTCAGCAGCGAGGAGTCCGGTACGACGGCCAGCGAGTCGGCGTCGACCTGGACGGGCATGTTCGCCGCCCCGGAGCCGAGGGCCGGACCGTCGGTGGGACGGCTGCCGGGCTCCGCGCCGACGGGCGCCTTGGGCAGCGTGCCGCCCTCGCTCTTGGGCGCGGCCACCTTCTCCTTCGGCGACATGGCCGGCGCGGTGGACACGCCCTTCGAGTCCCACATCAGGGCCGGGGGCGCCTTGAACACCGGCGTGCCGTTGGCGTCCGTGGCGGACAGTCCGCCGTCCTTGGCGGAGTTGAGCCGGACGTCCTTCGCCTCGAGGTCGAACTCGACGCGCTGGAGCTTCGGGTTCTTCGCCGCCTCCGGCGTCTTGACCACGAGGACCTCGCGGAATCCCTTCAAGGTCGCCGTCATCCGCAGATCGACCCCGGGCAGCACCTCCTGGTACACGGCGCTGTCACCGTCGAGCACCGGCTTGGGCAGCTTGCCGCCCTGCCAGCCCAGGGACATCGACCGTCCGCCGTGCTCGATGGTGACCAGGCTCGAATCGCCGCCGCCCGAGAAACCGACCGAGGCCACGGCGGCCTTCGGGCCCACGGTGCCGTCCGGGCGGACCTCCAGCGTGGCGTCGGGCGCGACCCAGCCGGCGCCGTCCTTCGCCTTGACCCGGACCGGAACGGCCGAGGTGTCCAGGCGGAAGGACTTGCCGTCCGGATTCGCGTACGTCGTCGTGGACTCGGTGCGCTCGCCCAGCACTTCGACGGGCTTGCCGGACTCGGCCGCGGCTTTGAGTGCCTTCTCGCTCTCGCTCGCCGGCGCCTGGACCGTCGCGGCAGCGGCAGCCGTCGGCGCGTACCCGGGCGAGACACCCACGACGACTACCGCGCCCAGGGCGGTCGCTACGGCACGCCAAAGCCGCCGACCCCTGATTGCAGACATGATCCCCCATCACCCGCATGGCGCAGGTATCCCCGCTGCCACGCCAACCCGTGATCCAGATATTCAAGGCGTAAACGTAGGTGGCACTTCAACAGTGAGACAAGGAAATCCAGTTGGCGCATCTCAGACTGACGGGAACCCACCCAGGTCGCAAACGGGACAGAGGGTGGCACGCCTTGCGATACTGAATGCCGGAATCGGCCAAATGGGCATCACGCCCTCCGTTTATCCGTGACAGTAAGTCAGGAAAGTCTGGCTCGAATTTCGGCGGAATATGGACAGAGCCCTGAGCCGGAGTCGAGTCCGTATCCAATCGGACCCGAGCGGTCCGGGTATGGGGCACGACCCCATCGGCCCGGAGGCAGGCCACGGTGCCCCAGGGGATCGGGGGCGTCGCCTCCTCCACCCCCACGGTGGAGACCCGACCGCGGTGCCATCACCCCAAACAGCGTTCTCCCAGCTCAGCCCTTCCCTCCAGACGAGCTACACCCTTCGGAGGTCGCCGCTGGCACTTGCGCTCGACAGGCAGGTTCCCGGGATGAACGCGAGCTGCGCGCCAGCTCAGGAACCCAAACGGAGCGGCGGAGACCTGCCGGCCCGTCCCAGGTGCCTCACCGACGACAGCGACGCCGCTCCCCACGCCCCTTGCCCCATCTCCGACCAAGCCGCCCCGAAGAAGCCGTCCCTGTGTCGACCTGGTTCACGCCGTGACACCGGCCTGCTTGGGCGGTGGAAGCTCGCGCGCCGTGGCTGAAGTCCGAGGGAAGCACCCAAAACGTGGCCGGCGGACCAAGGTCTCAAGCCAGGTGCCCTACCACCCGTACACCAAGACCCTGCTGTGACCATCAGGGCAAGGGCCAAGTCTCCGGTGCAGGGCGGGAGGCCACCGACATTCACCCACTGCCGTCACCGAGGTCAGCAACGGCGGGACATGATCGGGACCGATGCTGACCATCTGCTGACCTGGACCCCGACAGAACGGCTATGACCTGCGGAAACGTCCAGATATCAGATGTAGGACTTGAACATGGTTCGAAACACGAGGAAACTCCCGATTTGTCTGCTCCCTGCCTGCTCGTTGCAGGTCAAGGGCGGTCCCGGCAGCGTACAACGATCCGCATGTTCGGTCAGCTGTCGCGGACGGCACGGCCGAACACCGCCGCATGGGCCGGGAGCCGCTCCGCAACCGCCACCTGCTGCTCGAACGCGGAGGCGACACCCTCGTGGTCGCCGGCGTGGACGACGTCACCGGCCTGGCAGGCCACCGCGCCCACCTCGGCACCGGCTTCTGGGGCCCGCCTTTCCGCGCCTTCGGCCCCAGCGAGATCACCCGTGCTCCGCTCCCCGCAGGGGACGGTCCCCAGAGAACCTCCGGGGACGCGCACCTGCTCCATGGACGTCGAGGTGTACAGCGGCTCCGGAACGTCGCCGTACTCCTGCACGGTGACCGGTGGCTGATCTCCGCTCGACGTCCACGGCGGGAGCAGCCCTGGCTGCCGGGGGTGCGCCTCCGCACCGTTGTCGGCACGGGCCGGCTCATGCTCCAAGGCCCTTCGCAGTTCGTCGGCGATGGCATGGCCGATCGAGTCGGTCACCGGGTCGGGTTGCCACGCCCACTGTCCGTTGGGGTTGCACTCGAGGAAGTACCAGTCGCCGGCGGGCGTGACGGCGAAGTCGAAGGCGCCGAAGACCAGCCGGAAGGTGTCGAGGTACGCGGACACCGACCGCGCGATCCGGGCGGGGACTGCGATCGGCGTGCACTCCATGAGGGACTGCCGTTGCCGCCAGTCCAGGTCCGGACTGTGGATGCGGACCGCGAACGCCCGGCTGCCGACAGCTG
Source organism: Streptomyces sp. NPDC127106 (assembly GCF_042677605.1). NCBI lineage: Bacteria > Bacillati > Actinomycetota > Actinomycetes > Kitasatosporales > Streptomycetaceae > Streptomyces > Streptomyces sp. NPDC127106. The sequence continues at coordinate 566,684 of NZ_JBHXTC010000001.1, forward strand.
TGAGTCGTACGTCGAACGCCTTCTCCACCTTGGCCTGGAACAGATGCGGGCAGGCGGCCACGGCGGGCGTGATCTCGTGCGGGCGCACTTCGCGAACCCATACCTGTTGTGCCCTGCCGTCGATCGCGTAGGGCGTGTTCCACAACGGCTTGTAGACCACGGCACCGGAGTGCTGGGCGGCGAACTCGCGGGCATGTTCGTGGTCGTTGGTGATCAGCGTGGACGGGACGGACAGGCCGCTGCGCTGTGCGGTGGCCAGCTGGGCCGGCTTGTACTCGGCCGCCCGGTTGCTCCACGGGTGGTTGACGTAGTGGGCTCCGGGAAGCGACGCCAGGATGCCGCCGACGCCCCACAGGGATTGAGAGGCAGCGAACCGGCGCTCCTGGCCGCCCAGTTCGGGCGGCCCCTCGTAGGGGGAGGGACGGCGTGTCCAGACGGAGCGCACCTCGGTGAGGTCGAGCTCGCGGGTCGGCGTGCGCAAGGTACCGCGTTGACCACCGGTACGGTACGTGGCGGTGAGCGCGGCACCTGTGTGCAGGTCTGTGCCGGGGTCGAGACGGACCACCGGGACCTGGTGTTCCGCGAGGATGCGCAGGACCACGTCAGCGGTCACGTCGTGGAGGCTGGTCAGCACCAGCACCGGCCCGATCGGGTGGGTCGTCATCAGTCGTGGTCGGAGTCCGACGAACTGTCCGAGTCATAGCTGTCGGCGCAGCTGGTACTCGTGGAGCTCGACGTGCCGCTGCCCGTCTGGTGGTGGAGCTCGACCGCTCGGCCGTGTTCGTCGATCACGACGGCGATCTGGGTCTCCGGGTCGATCACCGCGGTGAGCAGGGGAACCGGCCGCGTCTCGGCATACGGTGCCATGCGGGTGATGCCCCAGGGTGCGCCGGCGTCTCGCGTTGTCATCGTTCGTCTCCTTCGCTTCCGACTGTTCGGGGACTCGCTTCCTCCGTAGGGGAGGTCTCCGGGTTCGTGCTCACTCTCGGCGCATGAAGTCGATCTCAACCGACGCGAGGAACGGCTGTACGCTGACGCACTCCCAGCCGATCGGCTCCACGGCCGCGATGATCTTGTCGATCTCCTTGCGGATCGCCTTCATGGACACCCTGGCGCGGCTGTCGATGTCGAACCCGGCGACGAAATGCACGTCGCCTCTGCCATAGGCGGTTCTGGCGTCCGAAACGAGTTTCTGCATACGCCAGGCATGTAACAGCCCCATGTGGGTCCTCTTCGTTGTGGATGCAGGCGCGGCTCACACAGTGAGCGATGAGTCCATGCTGGCAAGGGGCGTTGAAATGCGGATGAAATCCCGGTTCGTCGGCCAGGATGCGGCGGCAGCGGTGCGGCAGGGGGATACGGAACAGCGGTCTGTGACGGACGCGGGCTTACGCGGGTTCACCGGATGCGGTGCGGGAGCGGGCGACGGCCCGTTCGAACCGGTCGCGCGCCTGGACGAGGTCCTCCGTCACGGCCTGGGGCCAGCCCAACCGGTTACGGATCTCGGCCTTCAGTCCGGCGCCGGGCCGTCCGCCGACCGCCGCGCGTGCCTCGGCGTGGAAGCGGGCCGCTCCGGCCGGGTTGCCCAGGCACTCCTCTGCGGCGGCGAGTCTGCCGAGAACCGCAGCGAAGAGGGGGGTGTCCCCCACGCGCTCGGCGAGTTCGGCTGCCCTGGTCAGCGCGTCGGCGGCCTGCACGTGGTGCCCGCGGTCCAGCTGGAGCGTACCCATACGGAAGAGCGTCTTGCTCAGGATCCGGGGCCTGCCGATCCTCTCGGCGAGACCGACCGCTGCCGCGTAGCAGTCCTGCGCCTTGTCCATCTCCCCGACCTGATGGTGGACGGCGCCCACATTGGCCAGGTACATCACGGTGAGCCAGTCGTCCTCCACCGCCCGGGACAGGTCAGCGGACTCGGCCAGGAGCGCAACGGCCTCGGTCGGCTCCCCTGCCGCGTTCGCGAAAATGCCGAGGGAACCCAGAGCCCGTGCCTGCTCGAGGACATCTCCGGTGCGGCGGCTGATCCGAAGCGCTTCGCCCAGCCAGCGGCGCGCCTGCCCGTAGTGCCCCTGCAGCCCGTACGCGATGCCCATGCAGGTGCGCAGTTGGGAGACCATGCGCTGGTCGGTGAGCTGCTCCGTGAGCGGCAGCACGATCTCGACGGCGGCCCGGCACTCGTGGTAGCGGCCCTGCCGGGTGAAGTAGTCGCACAATCCCTCGGCGAGCCAGCCGGCGTCGTCCACGTGGCCCACGGCCGCCGCCTGGGCGACCACGTCGACCAGTTCGCCGCCCGCCGCATCCAGCCATGCCGTCGCCTCCTCCCCGTGGGCGAAGGGCGCCGTGTCGGCCCTCGGGCCGGTCGGGAACGCGACGGGGCCCCAGTCGCTCGCACGGCGGGCGGCGGCCACGTAGAGCCGGAAGACCCCGGCCCGCGCCGCGGCGACTTCTGCGGGGTGCGCGGCGGCGACGCGCCGGGCGTAGACCGCGACCAGGTCGTGCAGGCGGTAGCGTCCCGTGACGGCCTCCTGGACGAGACTCGCCTCGACCAGGCTCTCCAGGACGCGCTCGGCGGCGGACGGGGTCAGGCCGAGCAGGGCGGCCAGGGTCAGCCGGTCGAAACTCACGGTGGGCGAGAGGCCCAGTACGCGAAACGCCCGACCCTGCGCGTCGGGAAGCTGATCGTAGGAGACCTGGAAGGCCGCCTCCACACTGCGGTCCTCGACCGCGAGTTCGGCGAGACGGTGCTCGTCGTCGGCCAGCCGGACCACCATGCGCTCCAGCGCCCACAGCGGGCGGCTCTGCATCCGAGCCCCGACGACCCGCAGAGCCAGCGGCAGCCGGTCGCACAGGCGGGCCAGTTCGCGCACCGCGGCACGCTCCGGATCGGACCCCGTGCCGCTGACGACACCGGTCAGCAAGGCCTCCGCCTCGTCCGTCTCCAACGGCGCCAGCGAAATCCTGCGATCGACGTCGAGCCCGGTCAGCCGCCGGCGGCTGGTCACCAGCACGAGGCTGCCCGGACCGGCGGGCAGCAGTGGGCGCACCTGTTGTGCGGCGCGTGCGTCATCGACCACGACGATGAGCCGGAGGTAGGCGGTGGCCGCTCTCCAGGACGCCGCCAGGCCCTCGACGTCGCCCGAGGGATCGTCGTCGCCTTCCGTGAGGGTGCCGACCGCCCGCAGCAGTCGGCGCAGCGCGCGCTCCGGCACAGCTGGTTCCCGTCCCGGCCGGTGACCGTTGAGGCCGACGAACAAGCAGCCGTCCGGAAAACGGTCGCGTACCGCCCGCGCGGCGCGCACCACGAGTGCGGTCTTGCCGACTCCGGCCATGCCGTCCACCGCACGGACTGTCACCGCCTGCTCGTCCATCGGCGCGAGGAGCGCGTCCAGCTCGTGGTTTCGTCCGGTAAAACCGCTGACGCCGACCGGTAGTTCGTCCCGCAGGCGCCGACGGGGGCGCGCGGCCGGCGGCCGCCGGTCTGTCGATCGGCTTGCTGGCGGGGGTGCGCCGACGAGGAGAACTTCATCAGCGCGCAGCACTGCCTCGTGCACCCGCCGCAGTTCACCGCCCGGCTCCGCTCCCTGTTCCTCCACCAGACGGCGGCGCACCTTGGCGAAGACGGACAGTGCATCGGCTTGCCGGTTGGCGGCGTAGAGGGCGCGCATCAACAGGGCGGCCACGGACTCGTTGTGGGGGTGCGTCGCGGACAGAGCGAAGAGCTCCGCGACGACCTCGGCGTGCCGGCCCAGCCGCAGCTGGCACTCCACCTTGTCCCGCACGAGCACGAGCCTGTACTCCGACAGCCGTAGACGCTCCGCCTCGGCGAACGGCCCGGGGAGCGCCGACAGGGGTTCACCGTGGAACAGATCCAAAGCGGCGGACCACGCACTCACCGCGGCGGCCGGATCACCGGAATCCCGCGCGCTGTGGGCCTCTTCGACGATCTCCCTCAGTCGGGCCGCGTCCGTCCGGACGCTTCGTGCATCCCAGCGGTAGCCACCCCGGTCGGTCACGATCACGGACCCGGAGGTACTTCCTGCTTCCGGGGCCAGACGCCGGCGCAACTGGTGCACATAGACCGGGATGACCTTGGCACCGGTGCCCGGCGGCTCCGGGCCCCATACATCGTCGAGCAGCTGCTGCCGGCTGACGGTGGTGCCCGGCCGCAGCAGCAGCGCCGTCAGCAAGGCCTGTTGGCGCACCGGACCGAGGTCCAGCCGCACGTCGCCGCGCCAGGCCTGGAGCGGACCGAGCACGGCGAACCGGAGCGGACTGCTGTGCGTCGACGAGTACCCGTTGGATGGCACGGTGGGGAGTATAGGGCCGCGTTCCCCCGCTCACAGGGGCCGGACTTCATGCGGCAGCCGAGCGACAGAGGCACGGGACTCCCTTGAGGGTGCGCCGATGCCCTCGATCAAGCAGTGCCACGCGCCATGCCTTCCGAGCAGGGCGCCGGGCCCCCGCAGCAGGCCACTGCCGCGGCTCGCTCGCCGACATCCGCACCACGGTCTTCAACCTGGGCCGTGCACTGCGCCTCCTCCTCGATGCCGGCGAGGACGAGGCGCAGTGGCGCGGAACCCCCGCCCAGCTGGCGGGCGCCCCCGCTGGAACGACCAGGAGGCCGTGGTGGTGGTCACCCCGTGGGAATGCTGAGTTCGCCTCCACGGTAGAAGCTTTCCCGCTCCTCGACGACGTACGGGGCCATGACCTCACGCCGCCGTTTCTCCGCGTCCGAGGACCGCCACGCGTCACACGCCTGCCTGGAGTCCCAGAGTGACACGCCGGTGATCTCCTGCCCGTCCTCGGACCAGTACGCGTACGCGCGCCGCAGGCCGTCCGGGCGGGAACCCGGGCGCCAGGCCCGCTCGAACTCCTCCAGGGTGCCGAGCTTGATGCGGCGCGTTGTCACCCAGACGAAGCGCTCCTCCATACCGGCCTCCTCACGAGGGGGAATCGGCCCTTACCTCCCTTGACCACCGTAGGCCCACGGGGACGTTTCCGCCTGGCCACCGGCAGGAGCAGGCGCTCCGGGCAGCGCCCCCGCCGGGCTGCCGGATCGGTGAGCGGCCCCTGGCGGCGGCGCACGGCGGTAGGCCATCAGGTTGATGGGGAGGCGCTGGCCGGCCGCCGTTCTTCCTCGCTCGATCAGGCCCGGGTTGGTATCGGCCGTCGTACGGGACCTGCCCGAACGTGCTCTCGACAGGTCCAACGGCTGCGCGGCAAGGGTAGTTCCCGATCTGCATGTGACGTTTCGCCCCGCCTGCCGGTCTGTCGCAGCCCGCGGCGACCGGCCCATACTGCACGTCCTGACGAACCGACGGGCAGAGGAGCACGGTGAGCGCAGCAGCGGCAGCAGGGACCTGGAAGCTCGGGGACCTGGAGGTGAATCGCATCGGCTACGGGGCCATGCGGCTGACGGGCAACGGCGTGATGGGGAACTCCGACGGCACGCCGATCGACCGCGACGCCGCCGTCGATCTGCTGCACAGCGCGTTCGAGCAGGGTGTCAACCACATCGACACGGCCTCCTTCTACTTCTCGCCCCTGCGGTCCGCGAACGAGCTCATCAACCGGGCCCTCTCCCGCCGGTACCGCGACGTGGTGGTGGTGACCAAGGTCGGCCCGGGACGCGACCCCTCCGGCGAGTGGCTCGCCATGGTGCGCCCGGACCAGTTGCGCGGCCAGGTCGAGGAGAACCTGCGCCAGCTCGGCCGGGACCACCTGGACGTGGTGAACCTGCGTTGCGCCGGCCCCGGTACGGCCTCGGTCACCGAGCACTTCGGCGCCCTCGCCGAGCTGCGCCAGGCGGGCCTGATCCGGCACCTCGGACTGTCGAACATCCGTCCCGAGCAGGTGGTCGAAGCCCTGCCGATCGCGCCCGTGGTCTGCGTGCAGAACTCCTACGGCCTGGACTGGCGCCACGCCGACGAGACCGGGCTGGTGGACCTATGCCGGGCGCAGGGCATCGCCTTCGTGCCGTACTTCGCCGTCTCCGGCCTGCGGCGCGAGGCAGCCGCGGGCCAGGAGCACGACGCGCGTGTCCGCTCCGTCGCCCGCGCCCACGACGCCACGCCGGCCCAGGTACGGCTCGCCTGGACCCTCCACCGCGGTCCGCACGTGCTGGCCATTCCCGGCACCAGGAACCCGGCGCACCTCGCAGAGAACCTCGCCGCCGGAAGCCTGCGCCTGACCGAGGAGGAGTTGGCCGTCCTCGACGGGCCGGTCGGCCCCACGACCTCACCGGGCACGCACGGCTGAACCCCCGGTGGGAGGCGGCGACCGGCTACGACCTTGCGGTGGCGGCCCCGGTCACTGCCGGCCGGGGCACGGCGGGTGGAACGGCAGTTGTGGGATGTACGTGCGCCACAGCGCGGGTGTCAGCACGTTCGCGGTCGCCCGGCACACGTGGTCGGCGGCGGTCCGGGGCGACAGCGGCAGGATGCGCACCGCGTGCTCCCCGACGCCGAGGAAGAGGAAGCGCCCGTTCGGGGAGAACGCCACCGCGTTGACGTAACTGATGATGCCGGTCACCGGCAGTCCGTGAGCCCGCGCGCGGCCCCGGTCGCGAACGTCCCAGAGGCGGAGGGTCGCGTCGAAGCTTCCGCTGGCCAGGGTGTGCCCGTCCGGGCTGAAGGCGAGGGTGTAGACGGTGTCGGTGTGGCCGGTCAGGGCCGGGCCCGCCGGCGTGGGGTGGGTGCGGCTGGTGAGGTCCCACAGTCTGATCTTGCTGTCGCCGCCGGTGGTGGCGAGGGTACGACCGTCCGGGCTGAAGGCAACTGAGGTGAGCGGGTCCGCACTGGCGCGCCGTGGTGTGCCCAGCGCACTGGGGTGCGCGGGCTTCGAGATGTCCCACAGGCGGAACGTGCCGTCCTCCGCCGCGGTGGCGAGCGTGCGGCCGTCCGCACTGATGGCCAGGCGCGTGATCAGGGCTCCGCGGTCGTCCAACGGCGCTCCGAGGGGTGCGGGGTGCGACGGATCGGAGACGTCCCACAGCCGGACCTTCCCGTCGCCGTTGCCGCCTGCCAAGGTGCGCCCGTCCGGGGCGAACGCGACGATCAGGAAGTTCTCCCCCGAGCCTTCGAGCGGCTGGCTCAGCGGCTCGGGCCTGGCCGGTACGGTGACGTTCCACAGCTGGATGTGCCGTCCGGCCGCGACGGCCAGCGCTTTCCCGTCGGGGCTGAAGGCGGCCCAGTTGACGTACGGTGTGCGGCCCCGGATCGAGGCGCTGACCGGGCGGGGATCAGCCGGGTCCTCGACGTCCCACAGACGGACGGTGTTGTCCTCGGAACCGGAGGCGAGTAGATGTCCGTCGGGACGCACGGCCACGGTGTCGACGTAACCGGTGTGTCCGGTGAGGATCGTGCGCGGGATCGTCCAGAGCCGGACGGTGTGATCTGCTCCCGCACTGGCCAGCATGGTGCCCTTCGGGTGGAGGGCCACTGCCAGCACGTGTCCGCTGTGGCCCTTCAGCGGTGGGGTGAGTCGCCAGACGTCGGCCGGAGCCGTCACGTTGTCGAGCTGGATGCTGTTGTCGTCCCCGCCGTAGGCCATGAGGTTCCCGTGGCGGGAGAAGGCGACGGCATTGACGATGTTGTTGCTGGACCGGCCGGCGAGCGGGGTCGGCCGGGCGGGCTTCGTGACGTCCCACAGATGGGCCTTCTGGTCGCTCCCGGCCGCGGCCAGTGTGCGGCCGTCGGGGCTGAAGGCGAGCCCCCGGACGTGGCCGGGGACCCCGGCCTGGTAGGAGATCTTGTCCGGCGCCCGGCCGAGGGCCGAGGGATGCCGCCGGTCCGCCACCTTCCACAACCGCACGGTCGCATCGCTGCCGCCGGATGCCAGCAGCTTGCCGTCCGGGCTGAACGCGACCCCGTTCACCTCGCCGTCGGAGCCGGCGAACGGCTCGGTGAAGGGCTGGGGGTGCTCGGGGTCGGTGGTGTCCCACAGGTGGATGCGGCCGGCCCGGCCCGCTGCGGCCAGGGTGTGTCCGTCCGGACTGAAGGCGACCGTCTTCAGGGTGCCGGTACCGCCGCGGGCGGGGATCCCGCGGACCGCCGGGTGGAGGGGATCGCGTACGTCCCAGAGGCGGACCGTGCCGTCGTCGCCGGTGCCGGCCAGGAGGTGTCCCCCGGGGCTGAAGGCGAGTGCCCGTATCGCGCCCCGAGGACCGCGCAGCGGGGCGCCCAGCGGGGCCGGGCCATTCGCGGCGATGCTCCACAGGCGGATCGTGCCGTCGCTGTCCGCGCTGGCCAGAACGCGTCCGTCCGGGCTGAAGTCCACGGCGTTCACCCGATCGGCGTGATCGGTCAGCACGGTGGCCAGCGGCACGTTCTGGGCGCTGAGGAGATTGGTTTCCGTCGACTCCGCTGGCGACATCCGGTGCGCCACCAGATCCAGCTGGGAGGCCAGTGATGCGTCAGTGGCGCGCACCTGGTTGGCCTCGGCCCGGATCCGGCCGAGGATCGCGGTGTTGCGTTCGTGCTGTGCCGTGCTGCGCTGCAGGATCGCGATGACTGCGGAGGCAGCGGCGATCACGGCCAGCGCGGTCAGTCCGGCGATGACCCCCTGCCGGATCCGGCGGGCGTGGAGCCGCTGTCGTACCGAGGCGGCCAAGAACTCGGACACGACTGGTCCCGGTGCGTCCGTGACCTCGTCGTCGGCCAGCGCGCAGGCCTCGTCCAGTCTGCCGCTCCGGTACAGCAGCCCCGGGTCGCGGCCGGCCTCCTGCCAGGCGGTGGCGGCCTCCTCCAGCCGCTGGCGGACCACGTACCGGGCGCGGTGGGCCTCGATCCACTGCCGCAGGCGCGGCCAGGCCCGCAGCAGCACCTCGTGGGTGATGGTGACCGTGTCCTTGTCACGGGTCAGCAGCCGTCCCCGGGTGAACGTCTCGATGACTTCGGCGGCTTCGTCGGACCGTGCCCCGTGGCCCAGCAGTTCGGCGTACCGCACCGGGCGACGCGTGTCCTCGGTGCCGTCGCCGAATTTGACCAGCCGCAGGAACACGGACTGCGCCGTCTGCCGGGCCTGCGGATGCAGCCGGTCGAAGCAGCGGTCCGCTTCGTCCGTCACGCTGTGCGCGATGCCGCCGGTGGACTCGTAGCCGTCCACGGTGAGGACGTGGCCCGCCCGGCGCAACCAGGTGGACCTCAACGCATGGGCGAGGAGGGGAAGCCGCCCGATCTCGTAGGCGCCGGCGTCATCCGCCCCCGGGGGTGCGTCACCCGGCCCCGGCGGTCCGAGGTCACGCAACAGGACCTGTACGAGGCCCGGTTCGATGTCCAGCCCGACCGAGCGTGCGGGGTGGAGGATCGCTTCCCGCACTCCCGCCCGGGACAGCGGTCCCACCATCACCTGGTTGCGCTCCACGGCGTCGAGGAGCCCGGGATGGGCGGCACATTGGGTGTAGAAGTCCGAGCGCAGGCCCAAGACGACCGAGCCGACCGCCGGTTCGCCGTCCGTGCCCAGGGACGCGATGGCCAGTACGGCGTCCAGGAACTGCCGCCGCTCCCCCTCGTCGGTGCACAGCGTGAACAGTTCCTCCAACTGGTCGACGACCACCAGCACGTGGCGTTCCGGGCCGGTCCTGCTGCCGTCTGCTGCCAGCGCGCGGCGCAGCGAGGCGGGCCGCATCGCCGGGGCGTCCGGTGCATGACCCGGGGCTCCCCTGTTCCCGCACACCACCTCCGACAGGCGGGCGTTGAGGGCCGTCATCGGATGCGCAGTGGGTGTCAGCCACAAGCAGGGCCAGCGCGTCGAACCCGGCAGGGCACCCCGTGCGATCTCCGGGAGGAGTCCCGCTCGCAGCAGCGACGACTTCCCGGCCCCGGAGGGTGCGACGACGAGGCTCGCGTCCAACCGGACGAGCAGCTTGGCGACCAGTGCGTCCCGGCCGAAGAACCACTGGGCCTGCTCTGCGCTGAAGGCGGCCAGGCCCGGGTACGGGCACTCCTGGGAAGCCGCGCCGGTCAGCACTCGACGGGCCGTGCGCACTCCGTCCTCGTAGTGCAGGTGGAGGTCCCGTTCCGACAGGTACAGGTCCCGGCGCGCCTGGTAGATCCTGGCCCGGTCCGATGCGTGGGCCTCAAGGCGGATCTCCTCTCCGCGCCCTGACCGTCCGTCAGCGGGGCTCATGGCCCGGAGATGTTCTGGTCGCGCCCGGCCTGGTACACCCGACCGTGTCCGGATGCCTCGGCCCGGAATTCCTGGCTCCCGGTGCGGGGGCCGGCCTCGTGGGCCAAGAGCGGGGCGATCTCGTCCTCGACCAGCCGCCGCAGCTCCTCCACCAACGCGGCGTCCTCCCACAGCAGTGCGGTCAACCGGGCCTCCCAGGCCGCGACGAGGGACGATTCCACGTCCTGCGCAGGGCCGGCCGTCAGCAGGTGTTCCCGGGAATCTGCGAGTGCCGCGTCGATCCGGTCCGCCTGATGCGGGCGGATACGGCGCCACCAGGCAACGACGGCCGTCCGTGCCTGCTGCCATGCGTCGGTGGTCATCGCCCCCACCATGGCAGTGGCCGCAGACGCTACGATCGCATCCATCGCCATGCACCCTATTATGCTCTTCTGTGCCAATATGGTCAGTTGGGGCATGTCGGGGGGCTTTCCAGACGCTTCAGCCGGATGCGGACCCGTACGGCCCACAGGTTCCGCCATCGAGAAACTCGGCTCGGGATCGCCGAAGTTGGGCTTCGCCCACGTGCGGTGGTGAAGGGTTCGCGTCCGGTTGAATGGGTGCCGTGACTCTTGCTCTTGGTTTCACCGAGGAAGACCTGCGCCGGCTGGCGGGGGCACGCTCCTTCGAGCGGGGGCTCGGCTATCTGGCCGCGGTCTCACGACTGGAGATCGGTGACGGTGCGATCACCGCCACCGTCGACGGAACCGGCGCCTACGAGGTGGAGCTGACCGAGGACGCGGACAGCGGGCTCACCGGCTGGTGCGACTGCCCCTACGGCCAGGAGGGCAACTTCTGCAAGCACTGTGTGGCGGTCGGGCTGACCGTCCTGAGGCGGGCCGATTCCGTACCGCGTCAGCGGTCGGCCGCCGCCTCTCGCACCCGGGTCCTGGACGGCTGGCTGGAGTCCCGGAGCAGGGAGGAGCTTCTCGCTCTGGTGCGGGAGCAACTCTCCGATGACCGTGGCCTGCGGCGGCGCCTGGAGTTGCGTGCGGCCGCCGCCAGCACGGACAGCGGCATCGTGCGGGAGCGCGTCCTGAGCCTCCTCGACACCCGTCCCTTCGCCCGCTACGGCTACGTCGAGTACGCCGACGCCCGCGCCTACGGCCGACAGGCGGCGGAGGCCGTCACCGCACTGCGCGCGCTGACGGCGAGCGGTCGGTCGGCCGTCGCGGTGGAGGTGGCCCGCGAGGCGCTCCAGGTCCTGGGGCGCGCGTACGAGGAGATCGACGACTCGGACGGCCTGATCGGGGGCGTGGCCAGCGGGCTGGCCGAGGCCCACCTCGAAGCCTGCCGTACGGCCCGGCCCGACCCGGTGGAGACCGCCGAGTGGCTGGTGCCGTACCTGCTGGACGAGGTGAACGACGCCGCCGACATCGACCTCTTCGACTACCGGAAGGTACTCGGCGGCCCCGGCCTGGCCCGGGCGCGCGCACTGGTCATCGCCGCCCGGCGGGCCAACCCGAAGGGATGGGCGGAGAAGCACCTCATGGCGCGCCTCCTGAAGGCCGCCGGCGACGACGTGGACGCACTGGTCGAGGTCCACGCGTCGGACCTCGCCCCCAACGGCCACACCCACCTGGTGATCGCGAGGGAGCTGGAGGCGGCGGGCCGCTCCGGCGAGGCCCTGGAATGGGCGGAGCGGGGCCTGCGGGAGAACGTCTCCGAGTGGGGACCGGACAGCGACCTGGTCGCCTTCCTCTGCGAGCGCTACCAGCGGGCCGGCCGCCTGGCCGACGTCACAGCGGTCCGCCGGGACCTGTTGCACACCCGCCCTTCGCTGGCCGCCTACCGGGATCTGCGTACGGCAGCCCGTGCAGCCGGAACCTGGGACGGCACCGGACGCGCGGACGCCCTGGCGGTACTGCGGGCCGTCGCCCAGCCCCCGAAGGGACGCCGGTACGACGGCTCCGTGCTGGTCGACGCGCTCCTGGACGACGACGACCTCCAGGCCGCCTGGCAGGCCGCCACCGACGGCCACGCCGACCAGCGGCAATGGCTGGCCCTGGCCGACCGGATCCGCGACCGGCAACCGGCCGACGCGCTGACCGTCTACCTGCGGTCGATCGAGCCGCTCCGCAAGCAGACCGGTGACGGTACGTACGAACGCCTCACGGAACTCCTGCTCAGCGCCCGCGCCTGCCATCGCGCGCTGGGCTCCGAAACCGAGTTCGCCACCTACCTGGCCGCCCTGCGCGCCGACCAGAAACGCAAGCGGAAGCTGATGGCCGTTCTCGACCAGCACGGGCTCTGACCGTCTCACCCGGCCTGTCGGCCTGTCGGCGCCTGGCTTTCGGGACCGTGCACGGAACGCCACCGGTCGGTGACACCTGCTCCCCGCTGCCGACGGCGCCATCTCGGTTAGAAAATGGACTATGAGCAACTTCCTGGGACTCTTCCGGCGGCGGCTGCTCGGCTCGACCACGGGTCCCTCGTCCCACCCTCGGCGTCCCCGCTCAGAACGCCCCCGGGAACACCAGGAGCACGCGCGGCCCTCCGAGGGCAGGGTGCCGCGGCCGCAGCGTCTGTCCTCCCTGCTGAGCGCGCGCAGCGTGGCCGGGGAGGTGTTCCTCCTGCAGCTGGGCGTGGTGGTGCTGCTCGTCGTCGCCGCCGTGGTGGCGCTCGTGGTGCAGGCCCGGAGCGCCGCCATGCTGGACGCCCGGCACCGTACGCTCGCCGCCGCCGGAACGTTCGCGGAATCCCCGGGAATCGTCGCGGCCCTGCGCAGCGACCATCCGAGCGCGTTGCTGCAGCCGAGCGCGGAGGCGGCACGGAAGATCGCCGGGGTCGACGGCATCAACGTGTACACGCTCGACGGGGTCACCCTCACCCACAGCAACCCGAAGCAGATCGGGAAGCACGTCGTCGGCCCCTTCTCCAAGGCGGTGGCCGGCAGGTCCTTCACCGAGACGTTCGAAGGGTCCTTGGGGCAGTCCGTGGTCTCGGTGGTCCCGGTCAAGGACCCCACCGGCCGCGTCATCGCCATCGTCTCCTCCCCGGTCACGGTCCAGAACGTGCAGAGCATGGTGAACCGGCAGCTGCCCGTCGTCCTCGGCAGCGCAGCCGTGGTGCTCGCCCTGTCCGCGGGCGGAACCGCCCTGGTGAGCCGTCGGCTGCTGCGCCGGACCCACGGCCTGGGACCGGCCGAGATGACGAGGATGTACGAGCACCACGACGCGGTGCTGCACGCGGTCCGGGAGGGCGTGCTGATCGTCGGCGGCGGCGGACGGCTGCTGCTCGCCAATGACGAGGCGCGGCGGCTGCTGGACCTGCCGGACGATGCGGAAGGGCGCCCCGTCGCGGAGCTGGGTCTGGAGGAGGGGATCGCCGAGCCGATCGCCTCGGGCCGTTCCGCGACCGACGAGGTGCACATGGCCGCCGATCGGCTCCTGGCGGTGAACATCCGGCCCACCGCCCCCTACGGGCAGGCCGGGACCGTGGTCACGCTGCGCGACACCACCGAGCTGATGGCCCTCTCCGGCCGGGCCGAGGTGGCCCGCGAGCGGCTGAAGCTGCTCTACGACGCGGGGGTGGGGGTGGGCACGACGCTGAACGTGGAGCGCACCGCGGAAGAGCTGGCCGAGGTGGCGGCCCCGCGGTTCGCCGACGTGGTCACGGTCGACCTGCTGGACCCGGTGCTGCGCGGGGAGGAGCCGCCCGAAGCGAGCACCGAGATGCGCCGCACCGCCGCCGTCGGACTGCAGGGCGACCACCCGCTGTACCCCGTCGGCAAGCTGATCCGGTTCGCTCCCGACAGTCCCATGGCCGCCGGACTGATCGGCGGCCGTGCCGTCCTGGAGGCGGACCTGCGCGCCGCCCGCGGCTGGCGGACCCAGGACCCGGCCAACGCCCGGCTGATCCTGGACCGCGGGATCCACTCCCTGATCGCCGTGCCCCTGCGCGCCCGGGGGGTGGTGCTGGGCATGGCCGGCTACTGGCGGGGGCAGGACTCTCCGCCGTTCGACGAGGAGGACGTGTCCTTCGCCGAGGAGCTGACCGCTCGGGCGGCCGTGTCCGTCGACAACGCCCGCCGCTACACCCGCGAGCACACCATGGCCGTCACCCTGCAGCGCAGCCTGCTGCCCCGGGGCGTACCGGAGCAGTCCGCCGTCGAGGTCGCGCACCGCTATCTGGCCGCCCAGGCCGGTGTGGGCGGTGACTGGTTCGACGTCATCCCGCTGCCCGGCACCCGGGTGGCGCTGGTCGTCGGCGACGTCGTCGGCCACGGGCTGCACGCCGCCGCCACCATGGGCCGGCTGCGTACGGCCGTGTACAACTTCTCCACCCTCGACCTGCCCCCGGACGAGCTCCTGAGCCACCTGGACGAGCTGGTCACGCACATCGACGCCGACGAGCAGGAGTGGCAGGGGATCACCGGAGCCACCTGCCTGTGCGCCGTCTACGACCCCGTCTCGGGCCAGGTGACGGCCGCCACCGCCGGCCATCCGGGTCCCGCTCTGGTCCGGCCCGACGGCACCGTGTCCTACCCCGAGGTGCCGGTCTCCCCGCCGCTGGGCCTCGGCGCGGGCATGCCCGTGGAGACCTCGGCGCTCACCGTCCCCGAGGGGTCCCTGCTGGCGCTCTTCACCGACGGGCTGATCGAGAGCCGCGACCGCGATCCGGACGCGGGCCTGGCGGCACTGCGCGCCGCCCTGTCCGGGCCCGCCCGCACCCCGGAGGAGACCTGCACGGCGGTGATCGACGCGATGCTGCCCGCCCGGCCCAGCGACGACGTCGCGCTGCTGGTGGCCCGCACCCGCCGGCTGGATCCCGCGCGGATCGCCGAGTGGGACGTGTCCCCCGACCCCGCGGCGGTGTCCCCGGTGCGCAACGCCTGTGCGCGCCGGCTGGCCGACTGGGGCCTGGAGGACATCGCCTTCACCACGGAGCTCATCCTCAGCGAGCTGATGACCAACGCCATCCGCTACGGCAGCGAGCCCATCCGGGTGAGACTGCTACACGACCGCAGTCTGATCTGCGAGGTCTCCGACGGCTCCAGCACCTCCCCGCACCTGCGCCGGGCCGAGGACACCGACGAGGGCGGCCGCGGCCTGTTCCTCGTCGCGCAGTTCGCCGAGCGCTGGGGCACCCGGTACACCACGCGCGGCAAGATCATTTGGAGCGAGCAGGCCCTGCACGACGGGGCCGCCCCGTCCGGGGCGGACCGGGGGGAGGCGCTCCTGGCCGGGTGGGACGACGAGGCGCTCTGAGGACGGCCCCGATGCGGTGGCCGGGGGAAGGCGGCGGACACCACCGGCTCGGACTGCGGTGCCGGGGCCGCCGAACGTACGCTGGCCTTGATCGGTACGCGACCGCCCGTCGAGGGAGCCTTTGTGCCCGTACCCCGCCTCCGGCAAGCCGCCGTCGCCGCCTTCCTGGCCCTCGTGGCGGCGCCCCTCGGCGCCTGTGGAGAGGAGCCCGCGGCCGTACCCAGAACGCCCGCGGAGGCCACCTCCGCCGCGGACGCCGGCGGCATGGCGGCACTGACGGCGGCAGCGAAGAAGGAGGGCACGCTCCACGCGATCGCGCACCCGCGCGACTGGGCCAACTACGGCGCACTGTTCGACGGCTTCGAGAAGAAGTACGGGATCAAGGTCGCGGTGGAGAACCCGGAGGGCACCAGCCAGGACGAGATCAACGCCCTGAAGGAGCGCAGGCGCGACGGCAGCGCCCCCGACGTGATCGACGTGGGGGGCTCGTTCGCGGAGTCCGCGGCCCGGCACGGCCTGCTCGCTCCCTACAAGGTCGCCGCGTACGACCAGATCCCCGAGGAACAGAAGGATCCGAAGGCCCGCTGGTACAACAACTACGGCGGCTACATCTCGATCGGCTGCGACGCCAAGCGCGTCAGGACCTGCCCCTCGACCTTCGCCGATCTGCGCAAGCCCGAGTACAAGGGCCAGGTCGCCCTCAACGGGAACCCCACCAGATCCGGCTCCGCGTTCGCCGGAGTGTACGCGGCGGCCCTGGCGAACGGGGGCTCCTTCGACGACATCCAGCCCGGCATCGACTTCTTCGCCGAGCTCAGGAAGAACGGCAACCTCATCCCCGTCGAATCCACACCGACCACGATCGAGAAGGGCCAGACCCCGATCAGCATCGACTGGGACTTCCTCAACCTCGGATACGCCGACGAATTCCGCAGGAAGGGCGCGGACGTCGACTGGCGGACCGCCATCCCCTTCGACGGCAGCTTCGCCGAGTACTACTCGAACGGGGTGAACAAGGACGCCCCGCACCCCGCGGCGGCACGGCTGTGGCAGGAGTACCTCTTCAGCCCGGAGGGCCAGAACATCCGGCTCGGCGCCTATGCGCGCCCCGTCCTCATGGAAGCCATGGAGAAGGACGGCACCCTCGATGTGGCCGCCGCGGACAAACTGCCGACGGTCGAGGGCACGCCGACGTTCCCCACGGAGAAGCAGACGGAGAAGGCGAGGAAGACCGTCAACCGCAACTGGGCCAAGGCCGTCTCGGGCTGACCCGTGGGATCCGAGCCGACCGCCGAGGACCTGGTCCGTGCAGTGCGGGCCGCGGGGGTGCGGGACGAGCGGCTGCTGGAGGCCGTTCGGGTCACCCCGCGGGCAGGGTTCGTCCCCGCCGAGCACGTGGCGTCCGCGTACCGGGACGCGCCCGTACCGCTCCCCCACGACCAGGTGACCACCCAGCCCTCGCTGGTCGCCGCCATGGTGTGCGCGCTCGGTCTCACGGGGGGCGAACGCGTCCTCGAAGTCGGCACCGGCTACGGCTGGCAGACCGCGCTGCTGGCCCGCCTCGCCGCGTACGTCGTCAGCGTCGAGCGCTGGCCGGACCTGGCCGGGGAGGCCCGCCGCCGGCTCGCCGGGCAGGGCCTCGACAACACCGCGGTCGTCGTCGGCGACGGAACCCTGGGGGTGCCGGCCCGCGCTCCGTACGACGCCGTCATCGTCTGCGCGGCCTTCCCGGAGGTACCGGAGCCGCTGGTGGCACAGCTGCGGACCGGTGGCCGGCTGGTCCAGCCCATCGGCCCGGGCGGGCACGAGCGGGTCGAGCTGTACGAGCGGCGCGCCCACGGCCTCGCGCACCGGGCAACGGTCGCGGCGGCCTACTTCGTCCGGCTGTACGGCGCCCACGGCTACGACCCGCACCGGCGCTGACCACGGTTCGTCCCGAACGGCGGCCCGAACGGCGGCCCGAACTGCTCGGTCCGGCAAAGGCATTGCGGCCGCACACCGCCGGATACCATCTATCGTCATGACGAACGCATCTCCTCGCCAAGGCGTGCCCGAGAAGCCCGCACTCGACGGCCTTGAGGCCAAATGGGCTCCGACCTGGGACGAGCAGGGCGTATACGTATTCGACCGCACCGCACCCCGGGAGCGGGTGTACTCCATCGACACGCCCCCGCCCACCGTGAGCGGCTCCCTCCACGTCGGACACGTGTTCTCGTACACCCAGACGGACGCGCTCGCCCGTTTCCACCGCATGCGCGGCAAAGCGGTCTTCTACCCGATGGGCTGGGACGACAACGGCCTGCCGACCGAGCGCCGGGTGCAGAACCACTTCGGTGTCCGGTGCGACCCGGCCCTGCCGTACGACCCCGATTTCACGCCGCCCGCGTCGCCGGGGAAGCAGCAGGTCCCGGTGTCCCGCCGGAACTTCATCGAGCTGTGCGAGCGGCTCACGGTGGAGGACGAGAAGGTCTTCGAGGGCCTGTGGCGCCGGCTGGGGCTCTCCGTCGACTGGAACCACACGTACCAGACCATCGACAGCCGCGCCCGTGCCGTCTCCCAGCGCGCCTTCCTGGCCAACCTCGCCCGCGGCGAGGCGTACCGGGCCGAGGCCCCCACCCTGTGGGACGTGACCTTCCAGACCGCCGTCGCCCAGGCCGAGCTGGAGGACCGCGAACGCCCCAGCGCCTACCACCACCTGCTGTTCGAGGCGGAGGCCGGCCCGGCACTGGAGATCGCCACCACGCGGCCCGAGCTGCTGCCCGCCTGCGTCGCCGTCGTGGCGCATCCGGACGACGACCGCTACCGGAAGTTCTTCGGCACCACGGTGCGGACGCCCGTCTTCGACGTCGAGGTCCCGGTGGTGGCCCACCGCCTCGCCGACCCGGAGAAGGGCACCGGCGCCGCCATGATCTGCACCTTCGGCGACACCACCGACGTGGTGTGGTGGCGCGAGCTCGACCTCCCCACCCGCTCGGTGATCGGCCGGGACGGCCGCTTCGTCCGCGAGGCGCCGGCCGCGCTGGAGACCGCGGCCGCGCAGGCCGCGTACGCCCGGCTCGCGGGGACGACCCCGCACACGGCCCGCGAGCGCCTCGTCGAGATGCTGCGCGCCGAGGGCGGCCTGGTCGGCGAGCCGCGACCCTTCAACCACATGGTCAAGTTCTACGAGAAGGGCGACAAGCCCCTCGAAATCGTCACCAGCCGCCAGTGGTACCTGCGCAACGGCGGGCGCGACGCGGCCCTGCGGCAGAAGCTGCTGGACCGCGGCACCGAGCTGAGCTGGCACCCCGAACGCATGCGCACCCGGTACCAGTCCTGGGTGGAGGGGCTCGCCGGGGACTGGCTGATCAGCCGTCAGCGGTACTTCGGCGTGCCCGTGCCCGTGTGGTACGGGCTCGACGCGGAAGGCAACCCCACCGACGAGCTGATCGTCCCGCCGGTGGAGTGCCTGCCGGTGGACCCCAGCAGCGACACCCCGCCCGGGTACGCCCCGGACCAGCGGGACGTCCCCGGCGGCTTCACCGGCGACCCGGACGTGATGGACACCTGGGCGACGTCCTCCCTGACCCCGCAGATCGCCGGCGGCTGGGGCCACGACGACGACCTCTTCGAGCGGGTCTTCCCGATGGACCTGCGCCCGCAGGCCCACGAGATCATCCGTACCTGGCTGTTCTCCACGGTCGCCCGCGCCGAGCTGGAACACGACGCGCTCCCCTGGACGCATGCCGCGATCAGCGGCTGGATCCTCGACCCGGACCGCAAGAAGATGTCCAAGTCGAAGGGGAACGTCGTCACTCCGCTGGACCTGCTGGAGCAGCACGGATCGGACGCCGTGCGGTACTGGGCCGTGTCCGCCCGGCCCGGGACGGACACCGCCTTCGAGATCGGCCAGATGAAGATCGGCCGACGGCTGGCCATCAAGATCCTCAACGTGTCGAAGTTCGTCCTCGGGCTCGGCGCGAGCGAACGGCGCGCGACGGTGACCAATCCGCTGGACCAGGCCCTGCTCGCCCGGCTCGCCGACGTGGTGGACGAGGCGACGGACCAGTTCGAGGCGTACGACTACGCCCGGGCGCTGGAGACGGTCGAACGGGCCTTCTGGGCCTTCTGCGACGACTACGTGGAGCTGGTGAAGGGCCGCGCCTACGGCGACGGGGGCGAGGAAGGCGCCGCGTCCGCACGGGCGACCCTGTCGACGGCGCTGTCGGTGCTGCTGCGGCTCCTCGCACCGTTCGTGCCGTTCGCCACCGAGGAGGCGTGGAGCTGGTGGCAGGAGGGCTCGGTGCACCGGGCGCAGTGGCCCGGCGGGACGCAGCTGCGCGAGCAGTCGCTGAAGGGGGACCCCCTGCTCCTGGACGTCGCCGCGGAGGCGATCGCGGCGATCCGCAAGTCCAAGAGCGCGGCCCAGGTCTCCATGCGGGCCGAGGTCGCCAGGCTCTCGGTGCGCGGGCCGGCGTCGCTGCTCGCCGCGCTCCGGCAGGTCGGCGGGGACGTGCGGTCCGCCGGAAACATCGGTGAGATGGACCTCGCAGTGGCCGGGACCGAGCAGCTGACCTACGGGATCACCATGTAGCCGCGCTCGGACCCAAAACGGCGCTGCCGACCCACGTACGGGGTCGGCAGCGCCGTTCTGCTGACCGCGCCGACGACCGGCGGTCCGTGCCGGCTCCCGCCGGTGGTCCGCCGGCTCCGCGGTCAGAAGTCGGCGTGGACGCGGGCGTCGGCGCGGCCCACGGATTCGAGGCCGTACATGCGGCAGTAGAGGGTGCGGATGTACTCGAGGTCTCGGTCCCGGGCGCGGGATTCGGCGACCGGGTAGAGGACGGTGAGTTCCCAGGACTTCTCGCGGTTGATGTCCCCGTCCTTGTCGCGCCACTGGCCGCGGGCTTCCTGGAGGGTGAGGCCGGCGGGGAAGCGGGGGGTGATCACGTCGGCGACGAACTTCGAGAACTCCTCGTCGGTGATGGGCGGTTGGCCGCCGTGCCGGCCCGTCCCGAAGTAGAGGTGGGTGGAGACGTACGGGAGGCCGCGCTCCGCCGCGGCCGCCTCCTGGCGTGCTGCCGGGGCGGCGTCGGAGACGGGGCTGCCGGAGGCGACGAAGAACGCGGCCGAGGCGAGCACGGCGACGGCCGCGGACATCGGGATCCGGATCTGGCGCATGAAGGGGATTCCTATCGTTCGGTCGGGGATGTGGGGGCGGCGGCGCGTTGCGTACCGGCAGGCAGGGCGGCCCGCAGGTGGACGGCCGCGTCGCGCAGGCACGGGGGGACCCCGGCGGTGCGGCACAGTGCCGCGGCCGTCCTGCCGAGGGTCTCGGTGGTGCGGGCCGAGCCGATGCCGGCGGCCCGGGGGGCGAGGTCGGCGATCAGCTGCTCGGCCTCGGTCCAGGCGCCGGCTCCGGCCAGCGCGGACAGCAGGTGCGCGGTGAACAGGTGCCGGTACGAAGGGCCGGGGGCGGTCGCCGCGCGGTGCAGCAGCGGGATGGCCCGGTCCCAGCAGCCCAACCGGGCCAGCACCCAGCCCTGATGGCCGGTCAGCTCGGTCTCGTCGATCCACCAGGCCCAGTGCGGGTCGTGGCGGGAGATCCCGTCGAGGAAGCGGCTGCGGGCCCGGTCGATGAGGTCCAGGGGTTCACGGCGGCCGCCCAGCAGCGCGGTCGCGTGGGCCCGGCGGATCAGGGTGAGGCTGTGGACCCGGGCGGGCAGCGGGCGCGTGCCGGGCACCCGGGCGACAGTGTCGAGGGCTGCCCGGGCCCGGCCGGTGTGGGTCTGGAGCATGGCGTGGTTGAGGTGGACGAGGCGGGCGGTCCAGTGGTCGCCGGCGAGGTGGGCGAGGTCCAGGGCCTGCCGGTTGGCGGCGTGGGCCGGCGCGTAGCGGCCCGCGTCGAAGAGGATCCAGCCGATGACTTCGCACAGTTCGGCGAGGGCGGCCAGCCGATCGCGGTCCTCGTGCCGGTGCCCGTGCCCGTGCCGGTGCCGGCCGGGCAGGCTGCCGGGGGCGGCCGTGAGTTCGGGGAACTCCCGTACGGCGGCCCGCGCGGCGGGGACCGCGGCCGTGGCGCCGTGTTCGGCGTCCAGGGCCACGAGCCGCTCGACCGCACGGAGGGCGGCGCGGCTCACCGGGCCACGGTCCGGGAACCGGTGCCGCTGCCGCCGCCGCTGGTCGTGCCGCTGTCGCCGCCGCTGCCGGCGCCCGTACGCGCACGGCCGAGGGAGCGGAACGCCGCGGCGACCTCGGTCAGCCAGGCCACTTCGGCGCGGAAGTCCTCGTACGGGGCTCGGACCGGCATGTCGGAGGGTTCGGACGGCTCGGCGCGCGGGGCGGTCGGGCGGTCCACGGCGGCCCGCAGCTGCAGGGCCTCGCCGAGGGGGGTGGTCGGGTCCTCCGGCAGGTTCAGGGAGCGGGCGACCCGGGAGAACTCGGCCTGGGAGAGGCCGGCGCGCAGCATCAGTTGGCCGTCGCGGATCTCGACCACGCGGCGGTAGAGGCTGTAGTGAGGGTCGCGGGGCGGCAGCAGGTCGCGGGGCCAGGAGCGGGGCGGGTCGAGGGCGATGTCCGGGGTGGCCCGGTGCAGGGCCTGCCACAGGGGCCGGAGTCGGAGGTAGGCGCGGTAGCTGCGGATCCAGCCGCGGGCCCGGGTGAGGTGGATGCCCCAGGAGGGGATGGTCCAACCGGTGACCTGGAGCAGGGCGCCGACGCTGCCGCAGGTCCACTGGACGGGGTCGAGGGCGGCTCCGTCGAAGTGCAGCCGGGTGCCGGCGATCTGGATGCCGCGGGTCACGCAGTAGACCAGGATGAGGCTGGCCCCGACGGTGACCGTGCGCATGCCGACGACGAGCCACTGGCGGTTGGCGACCCGGGTGAAGCGCAGGGACAGCCGTACCGTCTCCCACTGTCCGATGGCGCAGATCATCAGGTAGCCGGACATGTAGAGGGCGTATCCACCGTCCTGGATGCTGAGCAGGATCGTCGACGTGGCCGTCTCGGACTTGGCGACGGGGCCGACGTGGAAGGACGCCGTGACCAGGGCGGCGAGCGCCGCGGCGTAGAACAGCACGCGGCGGCGGCTCCTGCGGCGGGCTTCGGCGGGCGGCGCCGACCAGTGGACGAGCACGACCTGTTGGGCGGCGGTGAGCACCACGACCGCGACCTGGGTGATGAGGGACGTGATGTTCGGCAGGCCGAAGAAGGCGGAGATCTTCAGCCGGATCAGGTCCAGGTCGACGAGGAAGCTGATGCCGGAGCAGAGGAAGTAGACGCACAGCGCCCACAGGGCGGTGTCACGGGGCCGGCGCCGCAGGTCGGGCAGCCGGTAGGCGAACGCGGCGAGGCCGACGAAGGTGCAGATCCACGCCAGGGCCGTGTAGAGCGCCGTCACGGGTGGTCCGTGCGGCCGAGGCCGAGTTCGATCCGGGCCACGACGTCGGCGGCTTCGGCGGGAGCGCTCCAGGCGGGCTCCACCCAGCGCTGGCTGGCGCGGGACAGCAGCAGCGACGCCAGGGTCTCCGCCTCCTGTTCCTCGTCGTCGCTGTACCGGGAACGCTTCAGCAGGCCGCGTACCTCCGCCGGGTCGACGTCGGTCAGCAGGCGGCTCGAACCGTCCTGGCTCAGCTGGACGGGGCCTTGGTGGTCGAAAGCGATGTGGGCGAGTTCGTGGGCGATGATGTGTTCCTTGTGCGCCGGGGAGGCCGACTTCTCGAAGGCGACGATGTCGAATTCGTCCAGCTTCAGCCAGATGCCGAACAGATGGCGGTCCGGGAATGAGGTGGGAATCAGATGGATCGGACGTCCGCGCCGCGCGCACAAATACCGGTGGAGTTCGTCAATGCCGAATCCCTGCTCCATGCCCCACTCCGCGATCCGCGCCTCGCACGTGCGGCGGACCTGCTTGAGCCGGCGTCTGAGCAGTCTGCCCTCCGAAGTCGGTAATCCTGCGCCAGGTATCTTCATCCCCATCTCCGAGCAGACGACGCGGCCATGATGCCACAGCGGCAACTCGTCACCGCCCGGGGCGAGTTTGATTCAGCCAAGGGGACTTCGGGCGGTACGGGCGGAATTCTCGCACCGCGTGCCGGATTTCCGGCGCGGGCGACAGTACGCCCGGCAAATGCCGGCGGGTTCACGGAGGCGGTGGGGGTGGCCGCGACACGAGCGGCGGTCCCGGTTCCGGCTTCGACGGCCGGGCGAACGGGCGGGATTGGCCGGATCATCGCGGGCCGCCGCCGGGTCGCCGCGCGGCGGAGGGCTCCCGCAGGGCCATCGACGGACGGGGGCTTGGATCACACCGGTTGTACGCCACCGCACATGCCGATTGTGCGGTGGCGTACAGAAACGGGCGTCCAGCCGTGCCGGGGCCTGCAGGGGTGAGCGCGGGGGGCACGGCGGCGCGTCGCCGGGGCCCGGGGGGTGGCCTGCGCCGAGGATGGGGCCCCCGAGCAGCTGGAGGTGCCGTGGAGATCAGTGAAGGGACCGTGCCCTTCAGGGGCCGGCGCACCTGGTACCGGATCGTCGGGCCCTGGCCCGCCGCGCGGGGGCGGCCGCCCCTGCTGGTGCTGCACGGCGGGCCCGGGGTGCCGCACGGCTACCTCACCGACCTGGACGACATGACCTCCTTCGGCCGTACCGTCGTCTACTACGACCAGGCGGGCTGCGGGCGTTCGGATCCCCTCGACGACCCGGCGGAGTGGACCCCGGACACCTTCGTCGAGGAGGTCGGCGCCGTCCGCGACGGGATCGGGCTCGACCGGGTCCACCTCTTCGGCCACTCCTGGGGCGGCATGCTCGCCCTCGAGTACGCGCTGCGGCGCCCGCCGGGCCTGGCGAGCCTGACCCTGGCCGGGACCAGCGCGAGCGTCCCGCTGCTCGGCTCCGAGGTGCGGCGACTGCTGGAGCGCCTACCGGCCGGGGTGCGCGAGACCCTCGCCCGACACGAGGCCGCCGGGACCACGGACAGCCCGGAGTACGAGGAAGCCGCGGCCGCGTTCTTCCGGCTCTGGACGTGCCGCATCACACCCCTCCCGGAGCACGTGGCGCAGGCCACCGCCGCCATCAACGCGGAGCTGTACGGGGCCATGTTCGGCGCCGAATGGAACGTCACGGGGACGCTCAGGGACTGGGACGTCACGGCGCGCCTCGGCGAGCTCGACCTGCCGGCCCTGGTCACGACGGGCCGGTACGACGAGATCACCCCGGCGGCCGTCCAACCCTTGGTGGAGGGGATCCGCGGGGCCCAGTGGATGGTCTTCGAGGACAGCGCGCACCTGTCCATGGTCGAGGAGCCCGAGCGGTACCGGGCCGGTCTGGACTCGTTCCTCTCCCGTGTGGAGAGCGACGCGCAGCACCCTTAGACCGGGCGGGGGGCATTGCGCCCACCGTTCGGGCGTTCGGCGCCGCCGTACCGACCGACACGGGCGCGTAAGGGGAGCGATAAAGCCATGACCGTTACCGCGAACATCGACAGCAGTCGCCCCGTGGCCACGCTGATCAACGTCTTCACCGTCGCGCCGGAGCGCCAGCAGGAGCTGATCGCCCTGCTGACGCACGCCACCGAGGAGACGATGAAGCACCAGCCCGGCTTCATCTGCGCCAACTTCCACGCCAGCCAGGACGGCGAACGCGTCATCAACTACGCCCAGTGGGAGACGGAGGCGCACTACCGCGCCATGCTCGCCGACCCCGCGGCCCGCGTCCACATGGACCAGGCGGCCACCATCGCCAGCGACGTCCAGCCCCGCCTCTTCCACGTGGCCTCCCACCACCGCAGCGCATGACCGGACGCGGGGCGGCCCGCACCACGGCCGGTGGTGCGGGCCGCCCCGCGGCGAGCCGGGGGCGTCTCAGGGGGACGGGTGGCCCGCGTGCGGGGCGGACCCCGGGACGGGGCTACCGCCGGACCCGTCGGCGGACCCGTGCGCGGACCCGTGGGTCGAGCCGGATTCGACGGTGCCGCCGAGGCGGTCGTGGAGGGGGCCGAGGGCCTCGGGGGTGGCGGCCGTCACGACCCAGCGGGGGCCGACGAGGTAGGTGCCGCCGTACACGCGGGACTCCGCCAGCCAGGCGCTGCGACCCTCCTCGGTGGTGAAGGTGGCCATCCGGTAGGCCTGCGGCCCGGTGCCGCACGCCCCCTCGCGGATCTCCTCCGCGTCGACCGTGACCTCCGGGGTGCAGCCGAGCACGGCGGCGATCTCGTCGAAGGATCCGGGGCGGGCCGCCGGGCTCGCGGTCGGCGCCACCGGCGCGGAGGCGGCGGCGCCGGAGGGCTGCGGGGCGGCCGTTTCCCCGCCGGAGCAGCCACCGCACAGGAACAGCACCGGCAGGACGGCGCAGGCGGCAAGATGGCGGGGGGTCGGCGGCACGGCTGCCTCACAGGGTTCCGGTGGGGAGGGACGGGGGTGGACCGAGGGGCCGTCAGGCGGCCTTCTTGCCCGTGTCGGTGACCGCGAACCACAGGTTCTGCTTCTTGTGGCCGTTCGTCTGTCCGGGCTCGGTGTCCCCGGTGAAGGTGTAGACGGGCCAGCAGTCGATCGTCAGCTGCTCGCTACCGTCCGGTCGCTTGACCGTGCCGATGAGCTCGGGCCGTATGCCGGTGGCCTTCGACTTGTCCACGGGGGCGGCCGGCTTCCAGGTGTCCGTGCAGGAACCGACGCATCCGATCTTCATGGGCCACGCGCTGTCCTTGTCGAAGCGGTAGAGGGTGCGCCACTGCCCGTCCACGAGAATCTTGCCGAGTTTTTCGTTCGCTGCCACGGAGAGCTCCACTCCTGTCTTTTCCGACTGGTCGCCCGAGCCGGACCCGGAGCCGGACCCGTATCCGGATCCCGCGCCCGAACCCATTCCCGAGCCCGTTTCCGTTCCGGAACCTCCTCCTGCCTTCTGTTTCTTGTCGATCGCCTTCTTGCCGTCCGGCGCCAGCGCGTGCCACGTGCCGCCGACGCCTTCGCCGTTCGCCTCACCCGCCTTCGTGTCCTTGGCGTACCGGTAGACCGGCCAGCCCGCGAGGGTGAGCTGCTTGGTGCCGTCGGAGCGGGTGACCGCGCCGAGGAGGCCCGCCTCGATGCCGGACGAGGCCGACGCGTCGTCCGCGGGGACCGGCGGCCACGCGGTGGCACAGTCCCCGTCGCAGGTGGACTTGGGGGGCTGCGGGGTGTCCTTGTCGAAGCGGTAGAGGGTGACGCCGGCGCTGTCGGTGACGACGCTGCCGACGTTCGCGATCTCGCGTACGGCGAGCTGGCCCGCCGCCCCGCCCTTGCCGGCGGCACCGTCCGCCCCGGCGCCCGAGCCGGTCAGCTGACCGGGGTTCGCCCCGTACCCGCCCGTCCCGTTTCCCGAGCCGTACGTGTCCGCGAGGGCCTTTCCGGCGCCCGCGGGCTGCACGGAATTCCCGCCGCCGGCGGCGTTTCCGCCGCTGCCGCAGCCGGCCGCCAGCAGAATAACGGCGGCCACTGATCCGGCAGTTGTCACGCGGCGCATCTTCTTCACGGTCACTCCTTCGGGTTGATCCCGGGGGCGTTGCCTTGCTGACTAATTAATAAACCCTACGGAGGGCTCGCAATTGAAATTCCCGGGAATTTATCAGATCCCGCTAATCGTCGAACTCCGGTCGACGGCCGGCAGGTTGCCGCGGACTGCGGACTCATTCCTGAATGCGCAGCGCGAGCGCGGGGCAGCGGCGCACCGCACGCGCGGCCTTCGGCCGGAGCCGTCCCGGGAGCGGCATGACGGCCTTGTCCGGGTAGCCGTCGATGTCGAGGCGCACGACCTCCGGCAGGAGGTCCACGCACAGGCCGTGGCCCCTGCACAGGGTCCAGTCCACGACGAGCTGTTCGGTGCTCTCGTCGTCGTCGGGCAGCGCCAGGCACCCGATGACACGGCGTCCGCAGCCGCTGCCGAGGGCGTGGTCGCGCAGTTCGTCGGGGAAGGTGGCGAGCGCGGAGGCGACGAAGTTCGCGGTGCCGTCCGGATGGCTGCAGGCGCCGCGTTTGCGCACCGCCCGCATGCGCAGCTCGATCGCGTCCAGGGCGGCGCGGCCTCCCCCGGTGGCCACGTCCTCCAGGGCGGAGGCGAGCGAGGGCAGCCCTCGGAAGCACGGCCCGCACTGGCCGGCGGTTTCGTCGGCCATCCAGCGGGCCACCCGGGCGATCTCCCCCGCCGGACAGGTGTCCTCCGGCAGCGGCAGCACCGCCCCGGCCCCGAGCACGGCCTTGACCGTGGCCAGGGACTGCCGGGAGAGCAGTACGTTGCGGGCCGCCTGGGCGCTGAGGAACCGGCCGTGGTAGCCGCCGATCAGGACGCCCTGGCCCGGTGAGGAGCCGCACAGGTCCAGGACGTACGCCAGCGAGGTCCCGAGCGGTACTTCGAGGACCGTCGAGCCGGCGACCGTGAGCAGGGTCGTGCCCGGCTCGGTCGGGAGGCCGGCGGTGCGGTAGCCGGCGGCGCCCATCCGGGCGGCGATGGCGAGCTGGGCGTAGGTCTCGGTGTTGGACAGCAGGGTCGGCAGCCCGCCGAGGCCCCGGTCGCTGGTCCGTACCTTCTGCCCCGACGGGAGCGTGGGTCCGCCCTCGATGCCGTTGATCATGGAGGTGCCCTCGCCGGTGACGAAGCGCTCGGGCAGCATGGCGACCCGCACCAGGCCGCCGGCCCCCCGTTCGGCGATGGCCGTGCGCAGGGACTGCTCGACGTCCTCCCTGGTCACGCCGAAGACGACGTCCTCGGCGCCGATGGCCGAGGCGGCGAGCAGGGCCCCGTCGATGACCAGGTGCGGGGAGTTGAGCAGGATGGCCTTGTCCTTGAGGCAGCTCGGCTCGCCCTCGCTGCCGTTGATGACGAGGGCGGTGCGCCCGTCGCGCGAACGGGCGCTGCGCATGACGGCGCGCAGCTTGCGGGCGAACGGGAATCCCGCTCCCCCGCGGCCGCGCAGGTCGATGTCCTCGGCGAGTTCCGCGAGTTCCTCGGGCCCGTACGAGGGCACGGGCCCGTGTACGGCGAGGTGGTCTTCCCGGTCCAGGCGCGGCAGGGTGTCGAGCCCCGCCAGCACCCGGGGCTGGCCCACGCAGCCGAGGGCCGGGGTCACCGTCACGACCGCCTCCGTGCGCCGCCGCCGGGCCGGCCGCCGGGCCGGTCGGTGGAGACGTCGAGCCGGCTGGTCACGAAGGCGGAGCCCGCACCGTACGGCGGGCTCGCGGGTACGGGGGACAGCGGCGGCCGCTGCGAGGGCACGCCCTGGGCGGTGGCGGAGGCGAGCAGCGGGTCCTGCACCGGCTCGGCGAAGGTACCGGCGTACGGGTCCGGGGGCGGGTCGGCGAGCGGGCCGGGCCGGGAGCCGGCGGAGCCGCCCTCCGTCTGCCGGGCGAGGCGGGCGGTCAGGCGCTCGGCGGCCCACTCCGCCGGCCGGCGCAGGAACCGGTCGTTCGGCCGCGGCCGGTCCGGTCCGGTGCCCCGGGCCGCGGCCTGCGGTTGTGCGGCGGCCGGCTTGTCGCGCTCCGCGCGCAGCCTCCTGCGGAGCCGTATGAGGAGGACCCCGGCGACGCCGGCGATGCACATCCCGTAGGCGACGGTGACCCAGCCGGCCGCGACGCGGCCGGACTGGAGGCCGTGCACCAGCGAGGCACCCCAGGCCGGGTAGGCGCCGACGTGCAGGGCGCGCCACCACAGGGAGCGCCCTTTGGTGGCGAACGCGCTGCGGACCGCGCCGGAGACGGCGACGCTGACGAAGAGGTATCCGGCCACGCTGCCGAGTCCGATCAGGATCGGCTGGTCCTGGTCCGTGAAGGGGATCAGGGCGCTGACGGCGGTGGTCCGGGACTCGGCGATCTTGATCCAGATGTGCAGGGCGAGGAAGCCGAGGCCCGAGACGGCGAGCCCGCGGTGGACCCCTTGGGCGACGATCCGCAGGCCGGAGGTGAACAGGAGGCGGTCGGTGGCGGCGAGGCCCCACAGGACGGCGGAGGTGAGGGAGACGAGCGAGAGGACGCCCGCCCCAAAGTCGAGGAAGTCCCACAGGTTGGTGAGCGCGCCCGCCCGGGCGGCCACGCCCAGGAGGAGCAGGACGGCGAGGGCGACGGCGGCCAGGGCGGCGGGGTGCAGACCTCCGGCTGCGGACAGCATGAGCGGCCGGCGCAGGGCCCGCCGGCCGACGGCCGCGGCCGCGTCGGCACGGCGTCTGGTGCTGCGGGCCCGGTGAGAGCGGGGCGCGCGGGTCTGGGACAAGGGCATCGGGTTCTCCCATACGCCCGGGCCCGAGGCACTCCACATTGCACTCGGCGCCCGGGGTGGTCGACGGAACTGCTCCGCGGCGGGCCGGAGATGAGGACCGCGCCGGCCGGGAGCGGGGGCCGGAGTGCAGAAGCATCGTGGACCTTTGCAACGCCTCCACAGGATTTATCGAATCGTGACAAGTTCTTGTGCGTGTGGCATCGTCCTGGCGATCAGCCCCGGAAGATTCCGTTCCAACGGTGTGGTGGAACCCGGTCACGCCTGGTGCGCCATCACACCTCCCCGTCGGCAAAATCGAGGCAAAGCCGCGGGACCGCAAGTGGTTGTCCCTCTCCTTAGAGGGTGCACGAGGAGCTCCACTCCCCCCGTCTGCACAGGCGCCGACGAGGGAGCGGGCTGCTCGACGGGCCTGTTCACACCCCCATGGGGCAGGCCGTACCCCGGCATGAACGAGGTAACAATGTGCGAACTGCTGAACCGTATCTGGGCCCGCCCCCGCGGCGAATGGACCCGGGTCCTGCGCAGGGAACTGCCCGCGCTGGCGTCCGGGATGGTGGAGGAGCTGAGGGACGGGATCCCCGGCTTCGCCGCACTGGTCGATGACCTCGACGACGAAGTGGTCAGAGCGCAGTTCGAGGCGGCCCTGCTCACCGCCCTCGGATACCGCGAGCCGTTGACACAGGAT
Organism: Streptomyces sp. NPDC127106; assembly: GCF_042677605.1. Taxonomy (NCBI): domain Bacteria; kingdom Bacillati; phylum Actinomycetota; class Actinomycetes; order Kitasatosporales; family Streptomycetaceae; genus Streptomyces; species Streptomyces sp. NPDC127106. The sequence goes on from NZ_JBHXTC010000001.1 coordinate 596,954, forward strand.
CAGGGCCCGCGGGCGGAGCACGGCGCCGCACCCGACCACCGGCCCGGAGCGGCCCGGGGTGCGGGCGCGTACGGCGCCGCCACCGGGCATCCGGATCTCGACGAGGACGGCCTCGCGGCCGGCGACGAGTACGAGGACCCGTACGCGGACCCGGACGAGGGCCCGTACGCGGACCCGGGCCCGGGCCCGGCGCTGGACCCGGACGAGGGTGTGCTGGGCGAGATCCGCGGCCGGATCCCGCAGCAGGGCCGCAGGAGGATCGTGGCCCCTCTGACGGTGGTGTCGTCCGGCGGGGTGGGCAGCCCCGCTTCCGAGCGGGCGCGGCGGGAGCTGTTTTCCGCCCTCACATCTGACATGCCCATGGCTGAAATTGCCCTGTCGGAGCTGGCCCGAGCGGCCGGCTGGCCCCTGCCCCCCGAGATACGCGCGATCGCCCTGTCCACACCGGGCGAGACCCAACAACTCGCGGCCGCCATGGACGACGCCCTCGCCGGCATGGTCGGAGGCCAGCCGTGCCTGCTGGTCCCCAGCCCGGAGGACCCGGACGCCCGCACCGCCCTGGAGGTCCTGTTGCGCGGCCGGTTCGCCGCCGTGGGCCACCCGGTCGCCCCCCGCGACACCTCCCACTCCCTGCGCTGGGCCCTGCGGCTGCTGACGCTCACGCCGAGCCGCCCCGGCCCGGACGGGCGGCCCCTCTTCGTCGACGACCACCTCTCCACCCTCCTGCTCCTGCAGGACGAGCCGCTGGCGCACGCACTGGCCGCGCGCTGGCTGCGGCCACTGGCCGATCTGACACCCCGCCAGAGCGAACGGCTCGAAGTGACCCTGCTCGCCTGGCTGGAGGGCGGCGGAGCACCCGAGGCCGCGAAGGCGCTCAGCGTGCACCCGCAGACCGTGCGCTACCGCATGCGCCAACTGGAGAAGCTGTTCGGGCCCGGACTGCGCGACCCCCGCACCCGCTTCGAGCTGGAGATGGCTCTGCGCAGCCGCCGCCTCATCGCCCAGGTGCGGCGCCAGTACTCGCGGGTCGGACGCAAGGCACGCGCCACCGCGACCGACTTCCGTCCCCTGGGTGTGGGGCGCATGGCCCGCGTCAACGGCCTGTAGCAGCCGCCGCCGTGCGCGGGACGGCACCATCTCCCCCGCCCCCCGCGCACGACCCGGCCCGGCGCCCCCCTTCGGCCCCGGTCCCTCACCGCCCACGCGGTACGAGGGGCCGGGGCCGCGGCGTGTCAGCGGGCGGCGGGTACGGCCGGGGCCGCGGAGCACAGCGCGGCGTTGAGGTCGAGGAGTTCGGCGTACGCCCGCGAGCAGGACCGGCACCCCGCCAGGTGGCGGGCCAGGACCCGGCCGCGGGAGGTGCCGCGGCGCCGGACGGCCGCCCCGAGCACACTGCCGAAGCGGCGGCAGCGGTCGTCCGCGGCGGAGTCGAAGTGGGCCCGCAGGTACGCCTCGCGCAGCCCCTCGCGGGCCCGGAAGGCCAGCGAGGTCACGGCGCTCGGGGTGATGCCGAGCAGCAAGGGGACGGGATGCGGGCAGTCGTCCTCGACGAGGGTGTGCCACAGCACGGCCTTCCACCGCTCGGGCAGCGTGTGGAAGGAGCGGGCGACGAGCCTGCGGTCCTCGTGCTCCAGCAGCCGGCGCTGCGGATCGTCCCCGCCCTGCCCCGGCGGACACCAGGGCTCCACGTCGGGCGTCAGGACGGTCCGCCCGGCCCCTGCCCGCCACTCGATGGCCGTGTGGCGGACCACCGTCAGCAGGTAAGGGCGCCAGTGGTCGCGCGGTCCGGCCCCGGAGCGGACGGCTTGGAGGGTGCGGAGGAAGGCCTCGGAGGCGAGGTCCTCGGCGTCCTGCGGGGCACGGCAACAGCGGCGTGCGCAGGCGAAGGCGGCGGCACCGTGCCGCCGGTGGAGGAGCTCGCAGACCTCGGGGGCGCCCGTCCCCGAGGCGTACGCCTGCCGGAGCCGCCCGATGAGCTCCCCGTCGGAGGGCTCGCGCCGCCCACCCGCGGCCTCGCCGGACCCGGGCTCCGACTCGGGCCCGGATCCGGTGGCGGACCCGGCTCGGGCGGCGGATCCGGATCCGGCGGCGGTGGTGGTGGATGCCGAGCCGGATCCGGATCGGCTCGCTAACCGGGGCGGGGATCCGGACCCGGACCCGGCTAAGGATGCGGATGCGGATGCGCGGCTGGAAACGGACACGGGCCCCTCCGCGTGGTGCGGACGGGCCGTGGGACGACGGGAGCCGGACATGGCGGGCACTCCTGGGTGTGTTCCGGGACCGTCGGGCCCCTTGCGTGCGGCGGCACAAGCACGTGCGCGGGGGGGGGGGGGGGGGGGCGGGGGGGGCCGGGGGGGGGGGGCCGGCCGCGGGCGGCGGGGGGGGGGGGGGGGGGGCCCCCCCCCGCGCGGGGGGGGGGGGGCGGGGGCGCGCGCGCGCG